>JAFGSR010000097.1 GCA_016934515.1 Sedimentisphaerales bacterium | reverse complement strand
TGACAAAATTTCACTTTTTCTCATTTTCGGCCCACTTTTGTCGCGCTTTTGACACGCTATAATCGTTACATCTTACCTATCTTAACAGACAAAACCCCAATTTAGCGCCGCATTTTCAGCCACATAATGGACACCCCACATCGTCTTTAATGCCGTTCGGCTGCCAAAATGGCAGGGTTTTTTTGGTTAATTAACCGGACGTGGTGAAAATAAAAAAAGTGGCGAGAAAGAGATCGATCTCTCACTCTCTCTCTCGCCCAAAGGAGGAGGAAAATGTTCCTATATGATACTTCGAAATCACTGGTTTTGCCAACAAATTTCCAAAAAATCTGCCTTATGAAATTGCCAAACTGTTGGTAAGCAGGACAAGAAAAAACTTAAACCACTGCCAGGTAAGGCATTATAGAGTAACAGGCGGTTTACTTCCCCACGCAAAATCTGCTGAAAATTTTCCCCAGAACCTCCTCCGTAACCACCGCTCCGCTGATAGCTCCCAGATGATCCAGCCCCGTCCGCAGTTCCAAAGCAATCAGTTCCACCGGCACCGACTGCTGCTCGGCCAGTAATTCTAACGCCTTTTTCACACAATCCGCCGCACCTTCCATCTCCAGCCGCTGCCGAACCGTCAACGCCAGCACCTCGCCGGGGCTGTCAACAATCGCTCCGTGCAAAATCCCCTCTATCGCCTGCTTCAATTCACCCAGATTATCCCCCCTCAATGCGCTAATCCCCATCACCTTGCTCTGATCGATAAGTCCTTTAGCTGTAGTAATTTGCCGAATCTGATCCAGCCGATTCACCGCCGCGCTGCACAGGTCGATTTTGTTGGCGACTATCAATAAATTTCTGCTAATAACTGCTCTGGTCCCCCGTTGCGTTTCCGTGATAATCCCTGCCAACAATTCCAGATCAGCTTCCATCGTTTCCGCCGAGCGTTGATCATCTGCATCTATTACCCAAATAAGCAGATCGCAATTAATCATCGCCCGCCGGGTGAGCTCCTGCGATTCTTTCGCCAGCAGATCAATCACCGCCCCCAGCCCCGCGGTGTCTATCAGCAGACATTCACCATGTTCCATGTGTAACGGTCCGCTCAGCAGGTCGCGGGTGGTCCCTGCTATGCTGTCCACGATGCTGCGGTCCATCTCCAGTAAAGCATTGGCCAGGCAGCTTTTACCGGCGTTGACTGGTCCCGCCAGAACCACCTGCGGCAGGTGTTCCAGTTGCTCCCAGCTCAAGCTGTTTTTCAGCAGCCGCTCCAGATCATCACCCACTGCCGCAATCTGCTTCTTTACGTCGGGCCAGTTGACCAAGTCAATCTCCTGATCGCTGAAATCGATGTCCGCCTCGATCAAAGCTAGTATTTCCGCGATTTCAGCGGTTATTGCTGAGCAGCGTTTCCGCAGGGCACCGTCCAGCAGACGCTCCGCTCCGCGAAGCTGGGCGTCGCTGCGGGCCGTTACCAGTTCTCCCACAGCTTCAGCTTCACTCAAGTCCATTCTGCCGTTGAAAAACGCTCGTGCGGTGAATTCTCCTGGATTAGCTTGACGTGCACCACCAGCGAGCAGTTTCTCGATGATCATCCGCAGCAAAGCCGGTGAACCCGGCAGGTGCAATTCCGCTAAGTCCTGTCCGGTGTAGCTGTTAGGTTCCCGGAAAATGTATAATTGCCCCGGGCAGCTTTGCTGGGCGGTGAGTTTTATTTGCCCTCGAAGGCGAAGATGAGAAGTTTTTTTCGACAAAACGTGCTGATTCGATGTCGGCGTGAAAACCTGCTCCGCCAGAGCAAAAGCCCCCGGCCCGCTCAGGCGAATGATTCCGCGGGCGGAACTGCCCATCGCGGAACTTAACGCAACAATCGTGTCGTCGATACTGAAATACAATTATTCATGCCCTGGTTGAAAATTAAATAAATGAGTGGGAAAAAGAAACAGCTCACTCATCCAGGGCAATTATATCTTTTCCCCTGGAGGTTAGGTTAATAATTTTTTCACCGTTGATAAGTACCTGGTATTGCGTATCTTGGGGCGCGGTGACGAAAGCCTGGCCGTCCTGGATTTCGATGGGGAAGGGGGAGGTAATGCGATTTTTGCCAGAGGCGGCAACTGCCAGCGAATCGACCTGACCTGAGAGGCGCAGGTGGATACTGATAAGCGGGCAGGGATTGATGTTCCAGGGCTGTCGCTTCTGGGAGCGGATTTCCTCCAGGGAGTCCGGCAGGGTGCCGATGAATTTGCCGTCGGGGTATTGCATTTGTTCGCCGGCGATGAGGATGCCGTTAGCTAACTTGTTCCAGTTAAGTGTGTTATCGTAAGGAGCCAACAGCGTCAGCGGGTACGCATAAACCAGGCCGCACCATTGAACCGGCATTCCCATCCAGTTGGGAGCTACCCAGTTTGTGGCGCCGTACACTGCAATGGTTGCGTAGGTCATGATTGGATGCTCGCCCCACAAGTAAACGAAAGGCACGCCGGATAAGGCCCATTTGCGAGCTAGATCCAGATACTCCTGATTGCCGGTTAATTCGTAGCCGCGAACATAAGACCAGACGAGATAAGCAGATGCCAGGATGTCGGGGGTGTGCAGGGGGACTTCCCAGGTCTGGGCGCCGCGGGGAGTGCGGAAGCGTTTCATGAATTCGAGGGTTTTCACCCCGGCGGCCAGGGCGTCTTTATCGCCGGTGAGGTAGGCGATTTCCAGCAGGTCCCGGGCGTGTTGCGCGCAAAAACCACTGGCGGTGTCCTCAAAATGTCCTTTTTGAAATTTTCCATTATAACGGAAAGAGCCATCGGGTTTTTGTTGTTGGATGATGCTGCGAATCTGGTTTTTTTTGTGTTGAAGCCATTCGTTGGCGCGGCCGGTGACAAAATAAATTGCATCGTTGGGGATATGAGCGCCGCCGGGTGTTATTTTTTCGAGGTTGGGCGCTTTGCCGGTTAATCGCCAAATGGTTGAGGCCTGGTCGGCGAAAGGATGTCTGGCCCAGTGATCTTCGGCGCAGTGCCCCCAGCCGTTTTTGTTGTGGAGGGGGCCGTTCAGTGAATCCATACAGATTTTTTTCTGTTGCGGCCAAGTGCGCGGGGGGTTAGGCAGATCGGGTAGTTGTTGTTTGTTTACCGCCCAGAGGATGGTTTCTTCCAGAGAAGTATTATTGACGAGTATATTGGTCTGGATATATTTACCGCGCAGGGCCATGCGGTGATCGTTGGAGCCGTCGAGAAAGTTGGGGGCGGCGAAGACCGGTTGGAGGTGCATGTCCTGCCAGGTCATGGCGACGGTGGCGAGATCGGTGGCGCAGCTCATCAGAGGCATGGTTACTTTTAAGCGGTCGGGTGCGAAGCGGAGGTGTTCTTTGGTTTCGATGTCGAGTTTTGATGAGGAGAGTTCGCCTTTGCCGAGATATTCCAGGCCGGCGAATAAGCCTTGTTCGAGATTTCCCAGCGCGCGGAGTACGGGCCCTTCGCAGTCGATTTCGCTATTGATGGCGATGGAGAGTTCCGGGGCTTTCAAGGTAAAGCTGATTTTGATCTGGGGGCCGGAGAAGTTTATGGCGTTGTTTGATTCGATTAGTTTGAGTTGGGGGACGGTGTCGTTGAAATGTACCAGGGGAGCGATGACGGCGACGAGGCGGTCGGCTTTTTTGATTTGTGCTCCGGAGCCGTCGCGGGCGGCGATGAGGGTGAGGTCGCCGGATTTTAGTACGACGCCATCGAGTTTAGCTGAGGGGTGGTAGAGATAAAGGTTTCGCTGGATTTCGGGCAGGTTGGGGGATTTGATGGTGATGGTTCGGGATGCGAAAGTTTTTGTCGGGTTGCTATCGAGAGTAACGGTTTGGTCTTGCCGGGCAGCGAGGTTATATTGTTTATTATCAACGGTGAAATTAAGAGGAGTGGAATCATGGTTGTGCAGTTGCAGGGTGATTTGTTTTTCGTTGGTTTTTATTTGTTGCAGTTCCAGCGGGTGGAGTTGGGCGCGGATGATTTCGATGAATTCCACTTCGATGGTTCCGGTGACGGTGCCGGGATCGAGTCGGATGTGCTGGACGGTGCCTTGGGTGGACAGGTAAACTTCATAATCCTGCCATTGCGGATCGTATTTTATATCGAAGCGAGTGCTTTGCTCTTCCTGCCACTGGGGGTGGGTGTCGGAGATCCAGAAGATTTGTCCGGGTCCCTGGCGGATGTCTTTAAGTCGGAGTTTTACGATGAACGGTCCTTTGAGGTTAATCGGCGGGCTGATTAGATAGGGGTCGGCGCCGGTGGCGGTGATAAACATCCGGCTGTTTTTTGCGGAGAGTTTGCAGTCGTGGGCAGGTGTGAAGCCTTGCAGGTTGTTGGTGAAAACCCATTTGGTGAGAGTTTCGGTTTTGACGACCTGGCGGGGGTAGGGATTAATTGCGGCGAGTGTCAGGGCGGGAATTAAAAAACAAAAGAGGTACATTGCCGATGGGCTTATTGCATGCCGAGGAGATTTGAGAGGTTTCATTTTTACCTTCCTTGTTGGTGAATTACTGATTATTCCAATGGACCCTATGGTATCAAAATGGAGTCCGTTTGCAACGGTTATTCATATATGCAACCGCGAATACACGCGAAGTTACGCTAATAAATATTTCTATTTATTTCATTTTGCGTTAATTGGCGTTCATTAGCGGTTTAGTACTATTATTTTTTAACCGCGAATACACGCGAAAGCACGCTAATAATTTTATTTTGTATTGGCATACCTTTTCCATTCCATTTTTGGGTGGCCGAAGTTTATTATTAATCCAAGAGGGAGTTTAGTCGCTTTGAGGTAATTGAGCAATTGCGATTCTTCTATTCCAGTGATGCTTTTAATCGCCTTTATTTCAACAATGATTTTGTCGTAACATAAAAAATCGGCAATATACTCCCTTTTTAGCATTCTGTTTTTATATGAAATACGGATTCTTTTCTGCGGTTCAAAAGGCATATTGCAATCGGCAAATTCCATTTCCAACGCTTCCTGATACACTGCTTCCAGAAAGCCGCTACCAAGTTCGCTGGAAACATTCATTGCTGCACCAACAATGCAATACACCTCATCTTTATATATCAATTCGCTTATATTGGAATTCATTAGTGGTTTGTTCCCATTTTTTTAACCGCGAATACACGCGAAGGTACGCTAATAAATATTTTTAATTCGCGTTTATTGGCGTTCATTAGCGGTTTAGTCCCATTATATTTTAACCGCGAATACACGTGAAGGTACGCTGATAGTTATTTTTTTAT
>JAFGSR010000096.1 GCA_016934515.1 Sedimentisphaerales bacterium | reverse complement strand
ACGACGATAAATACATTACATTGGAACAGAAGCGGTGAAAAACGAAAAACAGGATAGAAGGAAACTCTGTAAAGATGCTACAGTCTCATAAAAAGGGCTAAATACCCTTAAAAACAGCCGCAAAAGTGTAGTCAAAAGTGTAGTTTTTCTGAAAATCCAAGATCGCCTACCAGGAAAGCAGCGCTCTCCGAAAATCAGCAGCGTCAGATACGCATTGACTACACTTATCCTACACTTTTGGATGATACCATGCTCTCGCAATCCGTGCAATACTTTCCTCGTCCCATCAGCACATGGTCATACACTGGGCACCGTCATAGCAATTCTGTGCCCGAACTGTGGCCCCCCACAAGCACGACCATCAGGGCAGTGATAACGTATCGCCAAAATTGGCGAAATGTTAAAGCTTGTTTGTGAGCGATGAAACCCAAACTTTATCACTGTGGCATTCGTGGAAAAGTTTCACTCAACACCTTGGCCGATGCCAACCGACAGCAAGACTTGATAATCTACGCAGACTTCGCCCATGTTTTGATAAGCCAGGCTCGAACACTTTTTGCCCAAGAAGACTTCGGTCTTCAGTTAGGCCAAGAGTTAGCGATCTACCCCAAATTGATCTTACACTTCAGCTTGCCCCCGTTCACAACAACCACCCCTTAGACCCAGAGCCATTCGCTTTTGTCTTCACAATCGCTACCGCTATAAGTTTAACAATGCCTTCTACTCCCCCGACAAACTCCGTAAACGATACAGCCCATGCTTCTGCCCAGCATATTCACCAGACAATGCCAAGGGAAGATCCTTTAACACCGGTTCATCATCAACCGGCATCCGCTCCAGCAAAAGCGAACCTGGCGGACAGATTAGCCATTGGGCCCGGCTCTTTTTAATTATGGTTTCATATTGCTCAGTCTGATAATCGGGCTTGACCATCATTACCTTACGCGGCCGCAACACATAAGCCAGCATCTCATATTCGTTATATATCGCTTCGAGGATCACTGTTTCATCCGGTGCCAAGTTCTCTTCAAACAACCGGCCAAGGGCGTCACGGGTTTGTTTTTCTCGCAAGGCATTTTGTCGTAAGCTATTGACCAACAGAACATCCCCAGTTGTCAAAAGTAGTAAAACCGCTCCGGTCAACAAATATCGGCTCAACCTTTTGCCTGCGAAAAATTTGCTCTGAAATATTGTCACCACTACGAATACGGCCGCCGGCAATATCGCCGGAGTAACCACAAGCAGATACCGAAACGTATTTTGCGTCAGGGTCACGGTTGCCAAATGTAAGAGAAAGCCACAGGCCAGACACTGACCCAGCCGCTTTTTAACCGGGTTTTTCTTGCCTACAAAAAAGATTGCCGCCCCAATTAAAACACTCACGTTAAACGGCAGGTAAAAAATCTGCCACGTCCAACTATCCGGATTAACCTGATTAACCAGATTAGTGGAAACCTTAAGCCAAATATTCTCCAAAGTTACCGGCATTGGATTTAAGCAAAAAAAGGCATACATATTGTCGGATATCGACGGTATCGCGGTATTGAGCAAAACCTCAACCGATTCCGGCACCTGGTCAGGAAACAACCAAGGTCGAATATAAAAGACCACCAGCGCTCCGGCCAAAAGCATTGTGCTGATCAGTAGTTTCCGCCAATCAACCTGCCGGTTCTGAACCAAAAAAACCACCGGCAACAGCAACAACAACGGCAAAAAGGAAAACCGACAGCAATAAGCCGCAAAGAGTACCCCGGCCAGAATAATCCAGTTAATGATATTCCTGTCGGCCCTGAGATAAAGCAACACCATCACCGCCACCAGAGGTGCAATTGTTGCCTCGGCATTAGGCTGGGAACTCTGGCGAATCGTTAACGGCTGCAACAAATACCCCGCAAACACCATAAAAACTCCCCAGTTGCCAACGTTCCCCAAACTGCTGCCCTTGCACCAACTGCCGCAAATTTTCCTCACCAGATACGCCAGCAGCAGTGCGGTTAATATACTCGCGAGAACATTGGTAATCAACCATCCCAAATATGGTCCAAAAACCGACGCCGCCGGCAAAACAAAGTACAAATTCAAAATATTGTGCACAAACGGCGGTGCAGTTAACGGCCCCGGCTTCATCACATGCACCGGATAATAGTTATTGGTCTGAACTCCGTTTCCGTCCAACAGGCTCTCGACATCAGCAACATACCAATACTGATCATCCCCGCGCAGCTCCACACCGGCGTAGAAAGTCAAGCACACAAATAAGGCCACAACTGCTATCATAGCGATTACTAATCGCCAATTCAGCCGGTCAGGTTTCTCTGGCCTAGAAATTTCTTGATTAATCCTGATAACCATAATATTCGAAAAGTGCCTCAACAATCACATCCTGCTGCTCTCTCGCCAAGCTGTTGTAAAATGGCAAACGCACCAGCAGATCGCTAACCTCCTCTGTAGCCGGGCAATCCCACTTCCGGCCCGCGCTGTGCAGCCCCATCTGGGAAAGATGCAGCGGCAGATAGTGAAACACCGCGCATATCCCACGTGACTTCAGAAAAGCTATCACCTGCTGACGTTCCTCAAGCGACGACATCAACAGATAAAACATGTGGTAAGACTGCTCACATTCGGGCGGAACTTGGGGCAGGTTAATCCCATTCGTCCCGGCCCAGCCATTTAATCTCGCGAAATAATAATCCCAAATCTGCCTGCGTCGCTGTTGAATAAAATCATATTTTTCCATTTGTCCCCACAGAAAACCGGCCAGCATGTCCGACGGCAAATAGCTTGAACCGATATCCACCCAACTGTACTTATCCAGTTCGCCCCGGAAAAATCGGCTGCGATCGGTACCTTTTTCCCGCACAATCTCCGCACGTTTGACAAACCGATCTTCATTCATCAGCAAAGCACCACCCTCGCCGCAACTGAAATTTTTCGACTCATGAAAGCTCAGCGTCGCCAGTTCTCCAAACGTTCCCAGATAGCGGTCGCGATATTTACCTGAAAACCCATGCGAATTATCCTCCACCACCGGCACCTCATAACGCCGAGCGATCTCCATAATCTCATCCATCGCACAACCCACCCCCGCATAATGAACCGGTAGAATTGCTCGCGTCTTCGGCGTAATTAAATCCTCCAGCAAACTTTCATCCATATTTAACGTGTCTCGACGAATATCGATAAACACCGGCCGGGCGCCCCGAAGTACAAAAGCATTAACCGTTGAAACAAACGTGAATGACGGTACGATAATCTCATCACCCGGCTTAATATTAAGCAGCAATGCCGCCATCTCCAATGCTCCCGTACACGAAGTGGTCAAAAATGCCCGCCGGACACCAAGCTTGTCTTCCAGGAACCGCTGGCATTTTTTGGTAAACCGTCCGTCCCCTGAAATCCAGCCACCTTCAACCGCCGATGCTATATATTCCAGTTCCCTACCCATTGGGTCCGAACGATTAAATGGAATCTGATAATCTGACACTAACCGCCTCTTTCATAATTGTCGCAAAAAACCAACGAAGGGCCTCAAGTTCTCTAAATACCATGAAAATCGACAAAAACTCCAAAACCAACAAAATGTGAGATCTAAATTTCTTTGTCACGAATAATATACTGGGGCCCGCGATAGACTTCCTGTATTACCCGAAACAGATATTCACCCACGATTCCCAGCGAAATCATTATCAGCCCGGAAAACAGCAAGATCAGCAATACAATGGTCGTCCAGCCCGAAACCGTAATCAGCCCGGCACAAAACAGTATAAAATAAATCAATCCGAGCAGCACACTCAAGACAAAGCTGCCCATTCCCAAAATAAACACTCCCTTCAAGGGCAGCAGACTGTGATAAAAAATTCCGTTTGTAAAACTCCTGATCAGCTTGACTCTGGAATAAGTCGTCGCCTCCCGAGCGCCCTGATGGTGCTCAATCCTCACATTACCCACCCGACCGGTAACCTCCAGCAGCAGCAAAGCCACCAGCGGATTTGGCGTCTTGATCTCCAGAATTCGCTCCACTATTTTCCGACGGATAATCTGCACATTGCTGAGCCGTAGATTTTTCATACAGGGATAAGTCAGCGAAATAATCCTCCCAAACAAACTGCTGGCCAACTTGCGAAAAAATGAGTGCTTCTTCTGACGCGGGATCCCAAAAATCACATCCAAGTTATCCCCCTGAATAGCAGCTATCAAAACCGATAATTCTTCCGGCGGGTTCTGCAAATCATCGTCAATCGTAATGACATAATCACCCTGCGCAAAACCAAATCCGCACATCAACGCCGAATGCTGTCCAAAATTACGCGTCAACCGGACAATCTTGACCCGCGCATCCCGGTTGCGCAGCGAACGCATAACTTCCCAGCAGTCGTCGTTGCCCCCATCTTCCACCAGTATCAATTCAAAATCCCCCTCCAGTTGCGAAAAGGTCCGCTCGATTCGCTCATACAAAGCATCCAGCATTGCCGCACTGCGGTACACCGGAACTACTACTGAATACAACAGCTCTGTCATTAATGCTATCCCTTTAACTTATCGGACTTGCTGCACCAGGCAGCTTTGCTGTCTAGGCCAAAACTCTTAAGGAATTTCCGGCTCTGATCGGCTCCTTCATTCAGAATCAAATCGATTATGCTTACCTCATGAACGAACGGCGGACAAAACAACTGCTTGTGCTGCGGATAGCCTTCGTAATCCATCCAGACCACCTTGATCCCAGCCGCGGTGAATAACGGCTCGTTAATATATGGCCGTGCCGTCGGTCCCGAAAGAAACTCATCAACTCCCAACTGACTACACAAATCCACCACCCTTTCAATCCTACCGCCGAACAGCCGATAATCTCCTGAAAATGAAATTTCCGTCCTGATGCCCAGCAAACCGCATATTGCCTTCAAAAAACGGTAGTTTACACGACTTAAATATGTTTCGGTTGTTCCCAGGAACAATTCTTCAAAAAAATCACGATATTCACGAAAATATTCCGCACGTGAATAATTATGGACCACTGCCTGCCAGTGCTTTTTCCGCCAGGTCTGATCCGCTACCTGGACATCCTGAATCATCTGCTTCAGAGTTTTCTGGATAACCGGAATCGTTATCCACTGTGTCCCCGCAGGGGTCTTGATCCGGTTGCGATTGCGCCAGTTATATTTATTAAACTGAACGTCATCATAAAGCACAAAATGATCCGACAGATTGATCAGATCAAAATAACCCTTCCAGGGCAAATAATTCGATTGGACAATCGCGACTCGCTTCATTCCACAATACTCGCTACATAAACAATCATGGGCCACTAGTTCAGCCGAAAGATAATTATGTCAAAATGGACAATTTCATTATAACAAATTCCCCGCGTAATTTGCAACATAATCTGCCTGCCAATTCATCTTTGGGTATCGCGCCAAGTCGGTTAAACAAGTGTACATCCCTAAAAGCGATGGACGAGAACGCCCGATGGGCATTCCTGCCCTGACCTACACCCAATTCCTGGTCCACTCTTTATGCGAATTTAAAGCTTCATATTGCATTGTTGTATTCCTGGAGGTGAACCGTAGGCGAAGCAAAAGTAATACAAATTTTGATCAGCGACAATTAGAAGTACCTGACAACGACAATTAAAATTACCGGCTTTAGAGTGTTGTAATAGACTGTCTGGGATCAAGTT
>JAFGSR010000095.1 GCA_016934515.1 Sedimentisphaerales bacterium | reverse complement strand
CCAAAAAATTGTAGGTTCCATTAACGCTCATGGGCATTATAAGCCATCTGTCCATGACCCTCAATGGTTACTCGGACAGGCTCCTAGGTGTGTTTTTTGTTTGAAGTTTTCGCCGCCAGCCGGAAGGTTAATCCGATCAGGACCATGGCGATACCTACTCCGATAGCCAGCATGGATTTTTCCGGAGCGGTGAACACCACCGCAGCGATCAGGATGGCGCCGATACCCATGATGCCGATTCCAATAATGGTGAACGGTGAAAATTGATCTATTTGTTTTTTTTCTTCGTTTGTCATTATCCGGTCTTGGGCATTGGTTGTTTTGATAAACTCAGCGATTCTCTTTTGGGCTGAATCCGCACCGGGCCATAAGCGGGTGCCAAAAATTATTCCCGCAGTCGTTGCTGCGCAGACCAGCAGGGCGATTACCTGCTCGGGTTGCAGCGAGGGCAAGAAGTTCAGTTGGTTCGGATAAAAATGGTTCACGATAAACAGGGTCAGCCCGACTACGATCCCGAACCACAGCCCCAGCAGGCCGCCGACGTTGGATATTTTTTTCGTCAGCAGCCCCAGAAGCATCGGTATAGCGATCGGCGGCATGAACAAAGCCAGGATTTTGACCAGCACCTGAAACAGATCACCGGTTCCCTGGGCCTTTTGTACCACGAGCGCCACCGCAATGGTTGCCAGTCCGACGATCAACGTGTTGACCCTTGCAATTATCATCTGCACCCGGGCCGAAGATTGCGGCACCAGCATCCTTTTGTAAAAGTCGTTGGTTAACACGGATGCAATGGCGTTGAAATCACCCGCCACCGTGGACATAGTTGCTGAAAACATTGCCGCGATTATCATTCCCAGCATCCCCACCGGGAGCACGCTTTTGCAGATAATCGCGTACACATGATTAGGATCTTCAATTTCCGGTAGCGCCACCCGGGCCACCATCGACGGTATAAAAAAGATCACCGGGCTGATAAAATTCAAAAAAGTTACCAGATACCCTACTTTACGGGCGTTTTTGTCGCTATTGCTGGAATAATACCGCTGTACCAGCGACCAGGCGGTGTTATATTGCAGGGCGATTACGATCATAAACACCACAATATAACCCCAGGTGTACTTGGCTGTGGTCAGGGCGAAAAATCCTTCCGGCGCCTTGCTCAGAAACGCATTAATTCCCCCGGCACGTTGCAGCACCAGGAACGGCAGCGAAATAACACCGGCCAGCATAATCGTAAACTGAACGAAGTCAGCCACCAGAGCCGCCCAGAGCCCACCGAAAAAGGTATAACTCATCATTATCAGCCCGGAAACGATAATCGCCACCTCCAGCGGGAAGTTGTCACCCACCGCCACCGAAACCACGGTACCGATGGCAAATAGTTTCAAGCCGTCGTCGAACATCCTGGCCGGAATACCCAGCCACACCAGGCTTTGACGCATGAGGTTGCCGAAGCGATGCTCAATATATTCCAGTGGACTTGTTTCCGCCACGCGCCGCCAACGGGTTGCGAAAAAACGCGCACCGATCAAGGTGCTGGGGACGGTAACCCAATAAATTGTCACCGCCACAAATCCGTATTGATATGCCAATGCTGAGTACATTACAAAGGCCGTTGCGCTGAAGCTGCACATATAAAACGAAATACCACCCAGCCACCACGGTACCCTTTTTCCGCCTCCGAAAAAGTCCGACGTATTGAGTATTCGTTTGCGAAAGTACAGGCCGATTGTGGTCATTATCACGAAAAATCCCACAATCACTGCATAATCGGCGAACATCAAGTCTTTCATAAAAGCAGTTCCTTACTCGATTAGCGTGCCAACCAGCCGCCGTCAACCGCGATCGTAAAACCATGCAGGTAAGCGGACGCCTCAGAAGCCAGGAAGACGATAACTCCCATCAGGTCGCTCGGTTGCCCCCATCGTCCCGCAGGTATTCTTGTGAGTATCTCGGCATTACGTTTGGGATCATCGCGCAGGGCTTTGTTTCCCGCACCTTCGATATACCCCGGCGCGATAGCGTTCACATTGATCCCGAGCGGTGCCAGTTCATTGGCCATGCTTCGCGTAATACCCAGTATCGCGCTGCGGGAGGCGGTATAGGAAGATACCAGAATTCCACCCTGGTAACTCAACATTGACGCGATATTGATGATTTTGCCGCCGCGTTTCTGCTCGACAAAGACCTTCGCCGCCGCCTGACTGAGAAAGAAAGTTGCCTTAAGATTGACATCCATCACATCGTCCCAGTCTTTTTCGCCGAATTCCACGAACGGCGCCCGGCGAATAATACCCGCGTCATTTAGCAGGATATCGACCGAACCAAGTTCCTGCCGGGTTCGGCTGACTATTTTTTCCGCGTTGGCGTGCTCGGCCAGATCCGCTTCGATGGCGATACAGCGTCGGCCGAGGTTTTCAACCTGTGCGACGGATTCCTGCATATCAATGACATCTACGATAGCGATGTCTGCACCCGCCTGGGCCATTGCTAAGGCCATCGCCTGCCCCAAGCCGCGGGCGCCGCCGGTTACGATTGCCACCTTGTCGTCAAGTTTAAATTTGTCCAGAATCATGTGCTTTTTTCCTGTTTTTCAGATCCACGGTTTTCACGTAAAAATGCTAAAATAACGTTAAAAAATGTAATATTTGCTTAAATTTGACCCAAAAACCGTCGGTTTTGAGTGATTTACAAATATACCTACCTGATATCGAAGCCGTTTACTTTATCAATTACCAGTGTTTCTTTATCTTCGCCGCCCATCGCCCACAGGAACGAATAACTTTTCGTTGCTACACCAGAATGAATCGACCAGCTTGGCGAGAGCACCGCCTGTTGGTTTTTCACCGTGATATGCCGTGTTTCGTGAGGCTGGCCCATGATGTGAAACAACACGTTATCCTCGTCCATATTGAAGTATAAATATGCTTCCGACCGGGTCGGGTGCAGATGCGCCGGCATGGTGTTCCAAACGCTGCCTTGGGCCAGGTCGGTTATGCCGATGCACAGTTGACAGCTCTGCAGGCCTTGTTCGGTGAAATAGCAGTTGATCTTGCGTTTATTGGCTTGGGCTTCACTGCCGTAATCCAATACGACCGCATCGGCATTTTTTAGCAATCTGGTGGGATACTCGGCGTGAGCGGGATAGCTGGCCAGGTAGAATAATGCGGGATCGGAAGGATCATTGCTGGAAAATATAATATTTCGACTTCCCTTGCCGAGATAGAGAACGTCTTTGGCGTCTAAATTAAATTCGTCGTTATCTACCGATACATTTCCCGAGGGCCCGATATTGATAACACCTAATTCGCGGCGGTCGGTGAAAAATTCGCACAGCAGTTCTTTGGGGGTATCGAGTTTAATTTTTTCGCCGTTGACAGGCACCGCCGAGCCCAGGATCATGCGGTCCACATCAGAATAAATAAGCTTTAATACCCCCGGTTCAAATAAGTTGTCAACCAGAAAGGTGCTTCGTATTTCATCGGTTGTCATTCTTTTAAAACGCTCAGGATCGGAAGATATGCGCATTTCCATTTTTATACCTCTAGGAATTACCTAAAAAACTAAAACTGTTGTAAGCTTGCAAATTTGATTTTTCATAATATGTGATAGGTATCATAAACTTTTCGCAGGGTGGCGCCTTTTTTGAGTTCGGTTCTGGTGAGGGATTCTTTTTCGGATTTTTCCTGGGCCAGGTTTACCACTTCGTCGATAATCTTCTGCGGTATTACAACAATGCCGTCATAGTCGGCGAAGATAATATCCTGCGAATAGACCAAAACATCGCCGCAGTTGATGGGAACGTCAAATTCCATGACCCGCCCGCGTCCTTTGGAATCCAGCGGGCAGATACCGGTGCAAAACACGGGGAAATTCATTTCTTTGAGATGCATGCAGTCCCGGGTCATGCCGTCGCATACACATCCTACCGAGCCGTTCAGTTGGGCGACGGTGGCCATTAGTTCTCCCCAGGGGGCGCAACGATCACCCAATCCTGCTGAATGCACCACCACGTCGCCCGGTTTGAGTGAATCCATCGCGTCGATTTCCAGGCCGTAGGGATCGCCGTCGATTATATGCTCCATTTGCATCCACTGGATGGTCCGGGCCCGGCCCACAAAGCCACAATTGTCGATATCGGAATTCAACGGCCGCAGGCGAGGATTCATAGCCTGGTTTTTGTAGCCCAGGCAGTCCAAAATGTCGCACACCAGCGCCACCCGTAAATTCTCACGAATAAACGAAAATAATTCAGAGTCATTTTTTTTCATTATAAGTTCATACCTTAATTAATATTTAATTTGCAGGAAAATACTTGCAATTACCCGTTGCATCTGACAAAATAAACGTTTATCATGGTGAAATGATATTGTCAAGCAAAAAGTCCCCAAAAAAAGGATTTTGATATGGCTATAGAAGTTTTGAAAAAGGCATTTCGGATTTTGGAGTGTATGGCCGAGAGCGTGGTGCCGCTGGCGTTGGGTGAGATATCCCGGCGGGTAAATATGCCTAAGCCTACTGTTTACAGGGTCTTACAAACGATGTTGGAGTTGGGGTATGTGGCCCAGGAAGACCAGGGTGGCGCTTACTTGCGAACGAGCCAGCTTGAGCGTATCGGCCATGACAGCAGGATTCACGATTTGAAGTATCGTGTCCTGCATATCATGAATAAACTTTTCGAAAGATTCAATGAAACGGTAAATTTGGGTGTTTTGATCGGCGTTAATGTTCATTATATACATTTCATCAACACTACCCGTTCACTGCGTCATATGGTTCAGCCGGGCTCTATCGATCCGTTTTATTCGACTGCATTGGGAAGAGCGATAGCGGCGTATTTGCCCGAGGAAGAAAAAACTCAACTGATCGAAATTGTTAACCTTGAAACAGTAACTCCTTATACTATTAAAAGTAAAGCAAAACTACGCCAGCAGTTAAATGAAATCCACCGGCGAGGCTGGGCTATAGACGATCAGGAGAATGACCTGGGTGTGATCTGTCTGGGAGCACCGATTTTAGAAAAAGAATATCCGGTGGCGGCTATCAGTATCACCATACCGAAAACTCGTCATAACGATAAAATGCAAAAAGAAATACTTAAAGAACTACTGAAAGCGTTAAAAATGAAAAAAGTATGATACACGCTAAGTCAGAACAAAATTGTATTCAATATTTCTTTAATTGCGTTCGCTAAAAGAGGAAATAATTATGTTTAAGTTTTCATTTCGACATATCGACCATTTAAGCAGGTTGTTGATTTTGTTTATGGTTGTTTTTTTGGCCATGGCGCAAGGTTGCAAGAATATTTCCGGGGAGGTTGCCAATGATATTGAACAAAGCCCGGATAAGCCTCGGGATGAATTGAATCTTGAGACGTTCGTAAAACTGCTCGGCAGGGAGGCGGTTGTATCTGATGAACTGGTCGGGAAATTGCTCAAAATGCCAGTTAATACGGAAGTTTATGAGGACCTCGACGACGACGGTGACCCGGACATCCTGACTTATATCGACGGTGCCCAAAGACATTCAGATGCCCGCAGGCCTATGCTTTTCAGGGTGATCGATGACGACGATGATATGGTTGCAGGCAACGGGCCCGATAAAGATAATGACTGTTACGTAGCTGACTGGAATGCCGACGGCGTGATCGACCGGGCTGTTGATTATTGGGACGAAGACGGTGATGGGGACGCCGATCGGATGGATTTATTTTCACGGCGGGGACTCTGGGTTGGGGAAAAAATCGGCTTAACTGTCGTGGAGGACATCGGCGACGATGACCGGATGTGGTATACGCGGGATAATGAGTATTCTCAGAGGCCGTGCCAGTGGTTGACGGACTTTAACGGCGATGAATTGTTTTCCATGTATTGCTATGACATGCAAAAGGGCAGGTTTGTTCCGACGTTTGAAGACCCCTTTGCGCATTACGATATAGATAACGACGGGCTGGCGGAGGTGACGGTCAGGTGCAGTGGGACCGGTGGCGTTAAGATGCGCAGCGGCCGCTACAGCTTTGACGTTGATAACGACACCAACTGGCTTAATCGCCGTGATTATGATTTTTCGTTTAATTTAACTGGTTCACAAAACGAAGATACCAGCCTGGCGGATCATCAGGACAAACTACGCGATGGCTCACTGACTGAGCCGCGAGTGGATTGGAAAAACGTTCGTCAGGCAATAGAAAGCTGCAAGTGGAAGACGGTGATTCTGGCATGGGATGAGATTGACAATAATGTGAATGCCGAACATGAGCAAGAACGTTGGCATGAACGCTGGGAGGGCGTGGGTGGATATGGCGGCAGTGTCAGCTACGGCGACAAGGAAGAAATCAACAAACGCGTGGAAGAGGACGCCGACTTTAGCGGTAATATGCAACTTTACTTTTCGCCGGTTGACCGTCGATTTCATCTCTACGGTGCTGAAAAAGGCATGATTAATTTAGATTATGACTATAACTTTCACCTTGACGCCAAAATTCTTTATCAGGATTCCGACAAGGATGGTTTTATAGACACCTTTGCCTACGACGGCAATAACGACGGCCAACCAGAGCGATCTTATGCCGTCGATCCCCAGGCGACTTTTGTAAAATGTCGACTCTCGGAGATGACCGAGCTTTATCGCAATGCCTTGGTGGACTCTTTGGAGCAGAATCAATTACTGATCGATGCCATGAAAGCAGCCGTTAAAAATCAACTGCCCCTCAAAGCTGAAGAATGGTTTATAAATCAACGACCTGCCAGTTTTTACAATCCCGAAAAGCTGCTCTGGAGCCAAGAAGCCACCCGTCTTTACCAGGATATGATTCGGGAGGAGTTATTTACCCAACTTTTGGCCCAGATAGAATTGAATGAACTGAAACTGGACCACAGCCAGATTGAGCGACTCTACGCAATCGGCAAATATGCCGAACTGGCGAAGCTTTTATGTAAAGAATTAGAAGTTGCCCCGCCTTTAAGTGAACCATGGCTGGAAATTGACGGTGCAAAGTTTACTAAACGGTTACGAGTCGAATTAGCCAACCCTATAAAAGCTGATCGGCCCAGTATTCCGATTGTGATATCCATGAGCGAAATATTGAAGATAGCGCCGGATTTCAATCCATACTGTTTTGCTGTGGCGGAGAATAAAAAACGGATTCTTATCAGGCAGTATCCTTCGCAGGCGGATGACCTCGACGGGGACGATCAGGTGGACGAAATAGTTTTTTGCCTGATTAACCTGCCTGCCGGTGATACGCAGCAGTGTTTTATCTATTATTCCCCTGAGGGTAAATGGGCCGGCAAATATCGTAAACAGACTCACGCGCGGGACAATATGGGCGACGGCGGGGTAAGCGTTGGGTGGGAATCGGAGTTTATCGGATTTCGCAGTTACTTTGGCAAGAGGGATTTTTTCGGCAAGAAATTCGACAGCCTGCGTCTGGACAATTTGGGTAGTTATCACGTAGAGGCTGACTGGGGCATGGATGTGCTGCACGTAGGCGGCGTACCGGGCCTCGGTGGATTATCGCTATGGGATAAGGATAAAGTTTATCGTGCTTACAATGAAGAAAACCAGAGACGTTGTCAACTGAGCCAGAAGATGGTTGCGGATGGCCCGGTACGCTCGGCGATGCGTCTGGAATTGACCGAATTGAAGGCCGGCGAAGAAAAATATTCGATTTCTGTTTTTTGCAGTTGTTACGCAAACCAGATTTATTCCGAAAACAAGGTATGTTTGGTAAAAACCTCGGGCGGGCAAGATAAGTTGCCCGTAGTCTCAGCGGGATTAGTACGAATGAAGGGTGGGGAATCTTTTGCCGATCTTGCCAAAGGTATGCTCTGCAACTGGAGTTTACAGGATCGCAAGATAGGAGCGATAGGCCAGGCGGTTATTGCCGAACCGGGCAGGATTGTTGATCGACAGGTTTTGGCTGATTCCGAAGAATTAAGAGTTCGATTGGATCAGAACGGGCAGGCGACTTTTTTTGTCGCCGGCGAGTGGGAAAAATCCCGAACCGACCAGCGACGGTTGCCGGCGCACACCGGCCCGGAATGGAACAAGCATGTGCAGCTTTTATCGGATCGAGTTTTGAATCCGGTTTCTTGTAAATTAATTGAACTGGAAACGAAATAAAAAAAAATAATTGTAAACTACTTAAATTGAAGGGAATTATATCGATGGGTAAAATATTCCACAAATACCTGATCCTGGGCGGATTCATGCTGTCGTTTTTAGGGCAGGCGACGGTATCGTACGCCATGACGGAAGAGCAACTATGTGATTTGTATTTAGGAGTAACAGAAAGTGCGGTTGATGTTTTCGAGCCGTTGTGGACGGATTATTCTAACACGATACCGAAGACAGGTTTTTTTGATTTTGCTTTGTACGGCAACTGGCGCGACGAGGAATATTCCTCCGCAATTATGGTGCCCGGCAATGGCATGATAGCATATTGTTATGCGGTATTACTGACCCATACCGATAAGGATGTTTTCGGCACCAAAAAGATACCGCGGTCAACCCTGATGAGTCATGCCGTTAAAGCCATTCGATTTTTCAGCCTGACCAGCAGTTATGTCCAAAAACCTTACGCCTACCCTTTTTCTGTTAAAGGACATCATGGTTTTCGCGAAGATGGAAGTTGGTACAGGCCTATCGGAAGTCGAATAGATTCTTTCGG
Source organism: Sedimentisphaerales bacterium (assembly GCA_016934515.1). Taxonomy (GTDB): domain Bacteria; phylum Planctomycetota; class Phycisphaerae; order Sedimentisphaerales; family SM23-30; genus JAFGSR01. Next base: position 9,606 of record JAFGSR010000095.1, on the reverse strand, counting down.
GTGGTTAACACTAGCAACGGGATTATTAATGGATGATCTTGACGACCAGACTAAAGCTGCGGTAGAGTCCCTTTTAGTGGGTAATGCCGCCAAGGAAAGGCATTTCAGAAGTTGGACGCGAAGAGGAGGCGGACTTCATGATACGATAAAGCAAGATTTGGCGGCAACAATTGGGGCCGCTTTCTTATTCCCGCATCGCGACGACCAGGATGTATTTTATAATATCATAACTGCCAATGCTATCGGCATGGTCTCGACAGAACATGACCAGGCCTGCAAGTTGATCGCTCAGGGCAAACCTGTATGTGACTGGTCGCTTGGTTGGAATCTTTACCCCGACTATTCAAGCGATCATCATGGCTGGGCTCAGATATGGTATGGTTGCGATCTTATATTTGAAGCTCGTAGTTATGTGGAGATTATAAGCGCCCTGACCTCTAAGCCGGTGCCCGAGACATTTACTTATGCCGGCAATGGTTATGACGGCGTGCTGGAATGGGCCAAAACACTTTTCCTGCAGGTAGGTGAGCCTGCATCCGTGCACGGTATGGAATATGACGCCTATTATGGCTCAGGACTGTTGGCTTATTGTTACGGTGCAGTTATCCACAAAGATAAAATCGCTGCCGCCCTGGAAGAACAAGCCGCCCGCCTGCTAAAAAGGCATACGCAAGCTGTTGGCATGTATGACTATCACCGTAATTCCTGGGCCAAAGCTGCCACGGCTTTTTTGCTGCATAAAATTTCCGGTCCGCGTGCCGAGCCGATAAGTTTGAGCGAAGCCTGGGACCGTTTGCGCGGCACGTACCATTATAAATGGCAGCAAGCGGCGATACATCGGGCTTCCGACAAGTGGGCCGGTTTTAGTTGGGGCTCAATTTCCCACGGAGGCCGAAGAGAGCAGGCTTTACCTCGAGGATATATTGTGCCTGCTTCTATGGGCAAGGCTTTTGAGGAACCGATGATTTATTTTCATCCGAATTCGTTACGCGGTGTAGTGAAAATACTAGATAAACAGGGAAATTCGGTTGAATCGGGATTCCCTGAGACAATCTACCAAACCAGTGCGAATGATATTACCCTCAGCACCGCCGGCACAGTTACTGATAATTGTCTTAAACGTTGTTACGCATTTCATTCTTTTAATGACGGGCCGTGTGTTTTCTTCTCGAATTTTTCCGTCCGCCGAAAATGCCGGCTTGACTGGTCGGGTTTGCCGGTGTACTTCTATTGCAGAGAAGGCATGATATCTGACAGGCAATATTCCGACTCGACATGTAGCCGACCATTGCAGGAATCGCCGGAACACACCAGCTCCTGGTGGAATGTAGATGGATTAATTTCCTTGGTTACACCTAATGACCAACAGACACGAATCGACTCGGCGGTTGGCAAAAATTGGGCCCGCACTACGGATTATCGGGATAAATGTTACGGTGTTTTTGTTTCTCCCCTGTCGGCCGACAACTTGCAGCCCGGAGATACGCCTCTTAACCTGACGGTTGCTTTTTACACAGGGGCGTCTAAAGAACAAACGGCAGAGGCGGCGAGCATTATTCAGGGTCAACAACTTGACCTGCCCGAAGGCTGGGCCGGAGCGCTACTCCCGAATCAACAGGAGCCGACTCGACGTTACCTGGCTATCAGCAATCTTCATGGCTTGGTGGATCAGGGGATTTTAAATTTGTCGTTTGCTGAAGGGGCCCCCATTTTTTCAACGGAAACGATAATCAAGCATAAAACCAGCTTAATAAATTTACAACTTGCCGCACTGGAATCATTTGATGACACCCTGGAGTTATATGTCAGCGTGCCCGAAGGCGAACTTGTTCAGGCACGCAGGGAAAGTCGCTTTAGCTATGTATTAAAGCCCCTCCAACAGGGGAAAATCAAGGTTAAACTGTTATATACCGGTCCGCAAGCCGATTCAATTACTATATCTGGCACCGACGGCTCAGAAAATTCCTCGGTTACGGTGGAAAAATTTACCGCCAAAAACGGATACGAACTTTTTCTGGATAGGGCGGTTAGACTGGTGATAGAAAATCTTGCCGATAAAGACGCTGTTGGCCCGGCGGTGGAGATTAAAGATATAGCGGTACGGGAAGACGGACAGGTTCGAGTAGATGTTGAAGCTGCCGATCAAAGCAATATAAAGTACGTTGAATTATTTCGCGATTCGGTTTCGATAGGAAAGTGTTTGGCTAGGCCTTTTGTGTTCCTTGATAATCCTCAGAAAGGCTATTACACATATTGGGCCGTGGCGGTCGATAATTCACCTGAAGAAAATCATCGCGAGTCTTTCAAGAGAACCATCCAGGTTGCCTTTGATATATCAAAGCGGTAGGGCAAATTATAAAGTAAGCAATGATTTTGAAGTAAAGATTATTTCTTTGGACTTCGAAAAATTCACAGCTATTTTAATTTGCATGGTTGTGGTAATACTCTCCGGACTATTGACCACCCGCTGTGGTATCAAATTGAGGTTGTAGCATGAAAAAAAGAATTTTAATCGCCAGCTTATATCATGAGACTCACACCTTTCTGGAAAACACCACCATGCTTAGGGATTTTTCCATAATACGAGGTGATGAGCTTTTGTCTGACCTAAGCAGCGAATCTTTATGGGGGGCTGTGGTTGAGTTCTCGGGAAAAGTCGATTGGGAACTATTACCGGTAGCGGATATGCGAGCCGATCCGGCCGGCATGGTTGCCGATGAGGTAGTAGAATATTTTTGGAATCAATTTCAGGATGTAGCTAAGCAGGAATTGGCAACCGGCATAGACGGTATTTACCTTATCTTGCATGGCGCCATGGTCTCAAACTCGATTGATGATGTGGAAGGAGAGATCTTGACGAGAATACGCCGTCTAAACGGCTTTGAGAATATCCCGATTTGCGGTGTGGTGGACCTTCACGCTAATTTTAGCAGGCGAATGGCAAAACAAAGCCAGGGCCTTATCGCTTATCGGCAGAACCCTCATACGGATGCTCACCTGGCTGCTCTGGACGGAGCCCGCTTGCTTGATAGAATACTAAAATGGGGTGAGAAGCCGGTAACAGTGTGGCTGCACTCTTCGTTGATGTGGCCGCCTACCGGCACCGCCACCAACGATAAGCCGATGCGGCAACTGGAAGAAATTGCCCGCCGGATCGAGCGAGAAAATTCAGATATCCTGTTCATTAATGTACTGGCCGGCTTTGCTATGGCAGATACCGCGGAGACGGGAGTCAGTTTCACTGCCGTTACCCTTGGTTCTGAAATCAAAGCGATCGAGGCACTTGAAGAACTAAAAAATTACACTTGGGCAAATAGGCATAATGGATATGTCGTATCGCCAACCGTTGAAAAAATATTGCCTGAACTGCAGGATAAAGACCATGGCCCTATTATTATAGTTGAGCCTTCGGACAATATCGGTGCCGGCGCACCGGGCGATGGCACCGGTGTGTTGCGGGCTTTAATAATAAACCATCATATCAAGAACGCACTGTGCGTAATCAACGACCCAGAGGCAGTCAAAAATATTTCCGTTATCAATATTGGTGATCACAAAAAATTGACTCTTGGCGGCAGGGGCAGTAACCTGGACTCCGGGCCGGTGGAGTTGAATGTCGAATTGGTTGCGACCAGTAACGGTTGCTTTGAGGTTGAGGATAAACATAGTCATTTAGTATCCATGTTGGGCTCGACTTTGGTTGATATGGGGCCTTCTGCCGTAGTGCGTTGCCGAAATGTAACTATTTTGCTTACCAGCAGAAAAACTCCTCCCTTTGACCTGGGCCAACTGCGCAGCCAGGGATTGGAACCGGAAAAATTCAATATAATTGTCGTAAAAGCAGCGGTTGCCCACAAGCGTGCCTACGACCCCATAACGGTTGAATCTTATACGGTTGAAACACCCGGGCCTTGTTCGAGCAGATTAACTGAATTCCCTTATAATAAAATAAATCGGCCTATTTGGCCTTTGGATGAAATCTAATACATTTATAAAACCCGATAATAAACGGGGAAAAACGTATAACATTTGCAAAATTAAAAAAATCGGTTATACTTTATTAGACAAGAAGTTACAGCCAATATTGAATGGGTGTGATTTGTTCTACATGCAGGAGGTCACAGGCTCAAGTCCCGTATCGCCCAGTGATCCAGAATGTTGTCAAGCTCTGGGTGAGGAGGCGGGGGCTTTTTATTTGCCCGTTGCAGCGAAAACAATTATAAGAGATTTTATTAATTCATAGGTAAGCATGCTCGGAGGCACTTTAATCTATAAGGTGAGTGATCTGGAGTGCAAGAGGTTATTGATGTTGAAGCCGGACGAGAATCCACCGATTTTGTATCCTGAGCAATCGCAGTTGGCCCAGATCAACGGCTGCTGGTGGGTGGCGCACACCAAGGCGCGTAATGAAAAGGTGTTGGCGTGGCAGTTGTTGAAGTGGAACATTGCATATTTTTTACCGATGCGGGAGAAAGTTCGGGTACGCAAGGGGAGACGCCATAGGCCGATTTTGCCGCTGTTCAGTGGTTATGTGTTTTTTTGCGGGGACGAAGATGCTCGATATAAAGCCCTGACGACGAACCGGATTGCCAATGTGATTGAGGTAAAGGATCAGGTGCTGCTGGTGCGCGAGCTGGAGCAGATTAACCAGGCGTTGCAAAGTAAGACCAAGCTTGACCCGTACCCATTTTTGAAAAAGGGCGATCTGTGCCGGGTGACAGCGGGTCCTTTGGTGGGTATGGAGGGGATAATGGTCCGGAAGAGGAATAACGCCAAGCTGGTGCTGAACGTAGCGATTTTGGGTCAGGCAGCGGCGATGGAAATTGACGCGGATTTACTCGAACCGTTGTAGCAGAGAACGGTGCTTGGATGACAATTCTTGATTGTTAGTGTGAAGATCGCTGCCGCCCATCAGAAAAAAACAGGCTTTATATAGACCGATCGGATTCATCGTCGTTGCCGTTGGGGGAGTAATCTTCCGCTTCGTCTTCCATCTCGCCGGCAGTAACAGCGGTGCTTTCCAGAATGGTGTTGATGCGTTTTTTTACCCAGGGCAGACACGGTACGTGCGGAATCCGACGAAGTTCACGTCGGCCGGTGGAGTCAAAAATTACCAAATCGCCCGCCATGCACAACAGCAGTTCGAAAAAGTCAGGGTAGCTGGTTCTGACCCGTTTTGCACCGCGAGCCAGAGAGTCGTCCATTCTGCCGAACTGATAGTGCTCGAATTCGTTGTGAGTAATCCGCCATCTGGAGTTCAGCCTGGTCCACACCCACATTATGCCAAACAAAAACAACTGAACGATGCTGACCATCAAGCCGAGGGTGCGCGAGTATTGTGGATCAAGGTCGGCAAAGAAATGATAGATGTCGGAGAAAATTGTGACGCTTTTTACGTCTTTGAGCCACATTATCAGAAAACAGGATCCGCCGATCAGCACCATCCAGAAGATGGTGTAATTGCGATTCAGGTCGAACCCGACGGTAACCAGCACAATTATCAAGGTTAATGCCCAGATCCAGGCCAGCGTTTCGGGCCCGGCCCAGCCCCATTTGTCCATTCCAAAAAGCAAAAACCCCATCACCATCAGAGGCCAACTGAAAACGAACTTGGGGTAAGTATAAAAAGTCACTTCATCGCGTTTTTTTCTGGTTTTCGGCTTGGAGTATGGATCAGTCATGATTATCGTCTCCTAATTTTACGAGTAAAATATCCGAGAGCACCAGTCCGGCAGCTCCGATGGAGATGACGGTGGAAAGCTACCCATGTTACCAGACTTACGCATAACACCGGATTTCAAAAACTCTTGCTGTGTCTGCTCCGTTTGTGGCGGTGATGTGCAGGCGTAGCGACTTCGCCTCGACCGGTGAAATTTCGTGGCGGTTTAATCTCTGGTAATTTTTGGTAACGCTGAGAAGCTTATGGCGTTTGCCTGCGGCATCGGTGTACGACAGCTCGTAGTCGCGTACGGTTTCTGGTTGCGGCCCACGGATTATCTTTTTCGTGTAACTTTCTTGCGCGGTCAGCCGGAGCAATCTCTGAAAACCGGAATCAAACGTAATCTGGATATGGGTGAGCTTTTGCGGCTCTGGCCAAGTCAGTTCGATCCAGGGACCGCTGTTCGAAATGTAGGCAGCCCAGAGATTGACCTTGTTTGGCATATCACGCACGTAACCGTTGAGAACATGTTCTGCATCGGCGCCCTTTATCTGGTCAGACGCCGAGACCTTGGCATTACGTGCCACATCGTTGGTATCAGCATTATGCACCCCGATAATCGTCTGATCGTCGCGTAAAAGAATCTGCTGAAGCTTCGTGACCTGCTTTTTGTTTTGTGCGAGCTGACGGGGCGTAATATCGTTCTTGGCACAGATTGCCGCTGCCGTACCGGCTGCCTGGCCCATGACGGCGCATGTCGACATTACGCGTGTCGAGGTAAAGGCCACGTGGCTGGCGGAAATATTGCGCCCGGCCATCATCAAATTGCGGATGTTCCGGTTGTAGAGCGAGCGGAGCGGAATGTTGTAAGGCTGATCCGGGTAGATTTGCGTGCACGGTTTTTCATTTGAGCAATCAAAGCCGCTAGGTGGATGGTCGTCCAATGGCCAGCCGCCAAAACAGACGGCATCGTCGAACTGCACGTCATTGCCAGTCAGGTCGTGCTCGGTGAGTATATGATCGCCTATGATGCGTCGCGACTCACGTTTACCGGGTATCATGCCTACCCAATCCATACCCCAGTTCGCGCTGTCGGGCAGATCGCCGGAGTTTTTGATGTAATCCCAGACTCCCATGACAATAGCCAACAACTCAAAACGAATGCGTTCGTTGTCGCGAATAGTGTCGAGCTGACCGCCCCATTCGAGCCACCAGTATCCGTATTCCCATGATTTGATCCGACGAAACTTAAGCTGTTTCTTGGTGACTTTGCGTGCCCAGGTGGGCGGCGTGAAGGGGACGGGCTTTCCGTAATCGCGTGCGGTGAAAAGGATGCTCGAACCAAGCGTTTGGCGATCAGCAGTATCCATACCGAGCGATTCGTTGAACTCGCTTTTCGCTTCGCGTCCCCATCGCATTTCGGCACCAGCCTCGAGCGCAAGTCTGCTGTCGCCCGTGCAATCGAGATAAAGTTTAGATTGAATGCGGTAAAGATGCTCCGTTTTGTCGCAACGCACCATGACCCGACGGATTTCGCCGTCCTTGGTCTCGGCTGCGAACAGTGTCGAATCGAGCAGCAGCGTAAGGTTCGGCTCTCTTTGTGCCTTGTCGTAGAGCAGCAAATCCCAAAGCTCGAAACAGCGATGCGGATTGTTCGCCGAATCGGCGAGCCGCAACTCTTCGATTAATCCACCCTCCCGCCAGCCAAGGCGATGATCGCTGCAATCAGCGCCGACAATGTGCATTCTTATCTCGCTCGATGAATTGCCACCCAGCCGTGATCGATCCTGGACCAAGATCACCTTTGCGCCGTGGCGTGCAGCCGAGATAGCTGCGCAGACACCCGACATCCCTCCACCTGCGATGAACACATCGCAAGCCAGGTCGACCAATGTCATGTTTGGTTCGCCGGCAAAACGCATAGAACCAGGCACCGGCGGAGCGATGGTATCGAAGTTTTTCGGGATTTCATCGGGCAAAGGCGTGCTAGCTTGAGCTGCATCGAGGCCGTCGGCGCAGACCAATACTGAGTAGCCAACGGTTGAACCGGCCAGTGCCAGAAAATTCCTGCGATTGATACTTTGCTTCGATGACATAGGATAGAACTTTCGCAAGGAAAACAAAGGAGTCAGGAATCTTCGTTTGATCTTCCTCTTTTGTTCTCACTTTTCCCATATAACATTTTATATCTTAGACCAGTTACGCCGCTGATCCTCTTTTCCAATAGAATATCAAATTGATCTCAAAAATTCAATTCATTTATCACTGCTTATTCGGGAAATGCGGATTTACTGATATTGGCCAAGTTCGTCCACGATTCGCACATAACTTAGCAATTGCAGTCGGGTCAATTCGTAATGTTGTCGCAGTTGGCAGATTCTGTGAGAATATCTTTTTTGGGATTTTATGATTTTTTTTTCAAAAATTTTCGCGGTTTTTCGCGGATTCTGGGGCAGGTACTTACGGATGCCAAAACGATTCACCCAGAATCCAATTCGTGCCGCCCTCAGATCCAGCGGCTTATCGGATAAGTTTTTAAAGTGTTCATCCAGAAAGCTGTCCAGTATTTTAAGGCATTTCTTGGCTTGGGACACTCTTTTTTTGGCTTTTTCGCGAGGGTAGATCGGGCAGGATAGCATTTTCGAAAGTTGTTCAAGGTCAGCCAGAGGGCTCTCGTCCAGCAATTCAGCGGCGAACTCGATATCGTAATCAAGGCGCAGGTCCAGGGCATTCCGGAAATCTCTGGCGAACATCCGGGCGATCTGGCGATGGGCGCCGATAATGTTGGCTGAGAAAATGTTGCGGATCATTTTTTTGCGTTCGGATTTCAGGTGCTGAATAATTTGATCGGCCTGGCTGTCAAAACGGCTGCGGATGGCCTGTTCGGTATCTTCGTGAGGCCAGAGAAAATCCTGGGCGTCAAAAAAGTTTGGTTCATGGGATTTGACGTATTTTCGGTTCATGCGATCGATCAGGGTGCCGGTGCTCATGCCGATTTTTTTCATGGTTAAGGCGAACCAGAGAGGATTAGGGTGGCCGGATAAGGTTTCTTTGATTCGGGCGGTGGCGCCTATACCGACAATTTTGCGGATGCCCCGGATGGCGGAATGGGCGGCAAACTGCTCTTTGAGTTTGTCGTCGCCGGTAGTGAAAAAGGCTCCGTCATACCAGTCTTCCAGCAGCGACAGATCGCAACCGATCAGGGCGCGTTCCACCTTTTGCGGGAATGAATTCTGCAAAGCGTAAGTCGCTGAGGTGATGAATTCCTCTTTCGAAGCCGGCATCCTGGAGGCGATTGGCTGGAACAGCTCCACATAGCGGACGAATTCATTTTCGTTGCCGTCAGTTATCCCGAAATGATCGCGGCAATCTTTCGGCCAGGAGCGAACCCGTTGCAACAACTCCTCCCGCTGCCGGTTTATCCGGTTGAGGGTGGGGTCGTCGTTATTATGGTGATGGTGCAGAGCAGCTTCGTATTTGAAAACCCGATCCCAGAGCACCTCCAGATGCCAGGACAGGTCAGCTTTTTTCCGATCCTCCATCAGATTCATGGCGTTGGCGTCGGCGACCATGATTTTTTCGGAGGAGAACAGATTAGAAATGCCGGTCAGCGTGTTGCCCAGACCGAAGGTTAATATCGCCACCAGTAAAGGGAACTTTATGGCGCTAATATTGCTGACCGTCGGATGCCAGTAATCGTGAATCTGCTCGCCAATGGTGTTGATAACGATTACACTGGTTCCGATTATCAACGCCAGGGCCGTGTAGCGAACCGCCTGCCGTTTCAGGCTGCGCCCGGCGATGTATAACAACTGGGCACTGCCGATCACTCGTCTGTAATCACTTATTTTGGCCATCACTGACGCCTGCGTCAAAAGTTTGCTCAGGCAGCGATGCTGAGCGTTGAAAATCTCTCGAACTTCCGGCAATGTAATAAAAATCGTCTT
>JAFGSR010000094.1 GCA_016934515.1 Sedimentisphaerales bacterium | reverse complement strand
ATGGTTACAATGCCGAGGTATCCATCCACGGTAACCGCGAATCCTGATTGAATTACTGAAGTTGCATCGGGAACACCGGTAACGCAAGGCACACCATACTCACGTGCGATGATGGCCCCATGGATGAGCATTCCACCCCGTCGTTCGACAATTCCTGCAACCAGGGGTATGACGAAAGTCATGTTGGGGTCTATCGAATCACAAACCAATATTTCTCCTGATTTGACCTCAAAAACATCCCGCGGTTCGGATATCACCCGGGCCTTACCGGTTGCTATTCCCTCCGAGGCAGGCTGTCCAACCAGCTGCCGGGGTTTGAGCACGTAGGAAGGATCGGCCTTGGAGACGACAAAACCCTTCCTGGGAGCCTCTTTCATCTTTTGCAGCGAGGCGATCATTTCCTCGTAGTTGATGCACTCTCGTCGGCTTGTATCTTGTTTTGGGGATCGTCGCAGGGATTCCTGCATTGCTGACACAACGGCGTTTTCAATCTTGCCCAGATATATGTTGTCATCGTCTCTTAACTGGTAACTCACTCGGGCCAAATCAAGTATCTCGCCCGCATAATCCTGCTGGTCGGCAGGAAAAACGTTGAAATACTTACGTTCCAATGATACGATCGCCTTGGTACCTGTCTTTTTCTTTTTTGGCTTTGCAGTAGCCATTTCCAACAACAGATGTACGACATTGTCCTGGTTTTCAGGCGTTTCTGCTAATCCCCAGGCTTGATTGCCATAACAGTCGAAAAACTGTCGCAGTCGCTGTTTGAATTTTTCATCTAAGCGTTCCGGGTGATGTTGCAGGTTGTTTGTTAGCCTGGGATCCTCTCGCAGGCTTTGCGCCAATTCTTCCAGCATATCATTACGCTTGGTGCTCTGCATAGGTGTGTTGGCCAGCAGGTCCACAAACTCGTAGGGCGCCTCGGGCTGAACTGCTTTGTTATAGAACTGACCGAACAAGCGGACACCATGAGCAAAAGGAATGAACTTTTCCCAATAGGTATCCTGCCATTTTTGATAAATCTCCTTTCGTCGTTCGATCTCCTGCCGTAGCTCATGATCTGTCATCACGGTCAGGTTCACTGATGCCATCATTTCGACGTCTCGGATCATCTGCGGTATCAAATCTTCCTGAATGTCTTTTCTTAGACCCTGCAAATTCTCAAAACTGCGCCGTAGATTCATGTACCAGCTGCGCGGATCATCATTCGCAACCGTAATGGTGATGGGTCTTGACTGTAAGGTATAGAGCTTTCGTTCTTGATAGGTCCATTCAATGTCCTGAGGCTTTTTGAAAATGTCCTCCAGCTTCTTCCCATGGCGAAATAACTCCTGCAGCTGAGGCCGTTGCAAACAGGACGATTTGGATTTGGTCGAAGGCAGCTGGGTAAGTTTTACTCCGCGGCCATCTGGAACCATCATCTTTGTCTTGGAAGCGGACTTGGAGGAAATTACTGTACCATCTTTTCGACTCAGGATCCATCGATCGGGTTCAATCGATCCATCCACTAAGGCTTGATTGAGCCCATAAACACTCTCTATTACGGTTTGAGATGAATCCAAGGGACTCTGGCTGAATACTATCCCCGAGGCTTCTCCTGAGATAAGCTCTTGCACAAGGACCGCCATTTTGCTGGTTTCAACCTGTAGGCCCAACTCACGCCGATACATCAGGGCGGCATCGGACCATAACGAGGCCCAAACCAGTTTTATGTGTTGCAAGATCGCCTCCACACCCCGAATGTTCACATAGGATTCATGTAAACCCGCGAAAGAAGTATGTTGTGAATCTTCACCCGGAGCGGAAGAGCGGATCACAACCGCTCGGGAACCAAAAATAGGCATAATTGCCCTGGAGATGTCTTCTTGAAGTTGAGGGGGCCACGTTGTGGTTTGAAACATATTTTGGATTCTCAGCGAGGCATCCCATATTTCTTCCCAGCGCATCTGGTTGAAATCTTTTCGATGGAACTCCATTAGAATGCGGCCTCGCAAGCCGGAGGTGCGAACAAATTGCTCGTAAGCATCGATACTGATGCAAATACCTTGTGGTACAGCAATTCCGTCGCGTGCCATTTTAGCCAGCGAATAAGCCTTACCACCAACCAACTTTTGGTTGTGTTTATTGATTTGATCTAATTCTAAAATCATTTTTTCTTCGTGAAGTGCAGTTCCATTACCTGCTGAAATCGATTGACTACGTAATACTTTTCCAAGGTAATAACCATAAGAGCACAACTCGGTGCTTCTACAAATTCCTTCAGGTGAGGATGTTTTCCCAGGTATAACTTAAGGTAACGACTGTTTCGCCTCTTGGTAACCTCACGAACCTTGCCCATAGCGGTAGCAGCCGTAGCCTTGCGAAAATCTGAAGTCTTGTTGCTTCGATTGTCCAGCAGCAGGGCCACGTGTTTATCAGAACTTAGATTAGCATATTTCCTTGTAGTGCGCAGAGTGGCAAACACGATTTCTCTCATATCATCCGTGTTCGCAAACGCCACCAGGCTGCCATAAGATCCACTCCGATTGTGGGTACAAAGCACCGCCAAGGTCTGTGCCTTGCACAGCTTTTGCAAATGTTTTTTGATGTCTAATTTTGTCTGCAATATCCTTCTCCAGGAATTCCCCCAAACACTGCCTAAGTCTTGTCGCCTACCAGAGGCCGAACACGCTCCACACGAAAATACACCAGGTAAGTATCTTCGTCGCTTGAATCAGAATAATCACGTTTAGGTTTCCTGCGAATCTCTTCGATAACCTCCGGATCAGTTTCCTCGCGAGTCTTCTGCAAGTAGAGCCGCTTGCCTTGATAGCCTTTGCCCTTTTCGATGAACATATAGGCAGCGTGAGGATTGGCTTGCAAATTGCTGTGGCTCAATCGCCCCCGCATGATTAATCCAATGGTGTCCGCCTCGAAAACATGGGGGCGGGAATAAATAGCCACATCCACCTTACCATCAGTGTCTGCGGTGGCCAAGATTCCAGTACCTTCGGTATTTTCGAAATAATCTTGTAGTTCCATTTTAACTTTGCTCCAGATAGTAGCTTGTGTCGATAAGAAAGCCACTTCAATAACCAGATACTCATCAAAATCTGCTTGGCGAGTAACGGCTATGAGGGCCAGGTCCAAGATAAGTATATCAAATATAATAGAATATGTCTATGTTTGCTTCTTGGCAAGTAACTGAGCGCCCATTAGATTGCCCTGATGATTATAATTTGTCTGACAGTGTTCATCCGACTATAATAAACAATATGTGTGCTGGATCGAACAACACAAATATCGCCCAGCCAGAAGGGCCGGCAGGGAACGATATAAAGCTCATTCTGGTCGCCGGTGCGACGGGATATGTGGGCAGACAGCTAGTTAATGCCTTGGAGATCTCACACTATCGCGTTCGCTATTTGGCACGTCGGCCGGAGGCTCTTCGCTCTTGTGTCTCAGATATGACAAAGGTTGTTCAGGGAGATGTTCTGAACCGTGACTCTCTCTACTCTGGCCTGATGGGCATTCATACTGCCTTCTATCTGGTTCATTCGATGGCTTCGGGCGATGATTTTGCCGAGGTTGATCGCAGGGCCGCCCAAAACTTTGCAACTATCGCAAGGGAGTCAGGCGTAAAACGAATTATCTATTTAGGTGGGTTAGGTGGAGATGAAGATCTTTCTCCTCATCTTGCCAGCCGACATGAAGTAGGGAGAATTCTCCGCGATTCGGGGATTCCGACCATCGAGTTGCGAGCTTCCATTATCATCGGCAGCGGTAGCCTTTCTTTTGAAATGATTCGCTCACTGGTCGAAAAACTTCCAATTATGATAACTCCCCGTTGGGTACAAAGCCAGGCGCAACCTATCGCCATTGAGGATGTGATTGCCTACCTTGCCGAAGCAATCAAGGTCCCATTGGAACACAGCAAAGTCTTTGAAATTGGTGGCCCCGACCGAATTTCATATAAGGGAATCATGAAGGAGTATGCTCAGCAGCATGGTTTGCGTAGATTGATGATACCCGTTCCGGTCCTGACACCCTATCTGTCCAGTCTTTGGCTGGGATTGGTGACTCCCTTATATGTCCGGATTGGTAGAACACTAATAGAAAGCATTAAAAACCCAACAGTTGTTGATGATTGCACAGCCTTGGACTACTTCGCGGTGCGTCCCCGTGGGATCAAGATCGCTATAAAACAAGCTCTTAAGAAAGAAGACATAACCCGAAAAATTTGAAATAACATGCAGACTTTGAATAACGGAGGATTTATCATGGCAGAACTGAAAACAGGCAGCAAAGCTCCCAATTTCTCCCTAATGGATCAGGACGGCAAAAAGGTCAAGTTGTCAGATTTTAAGGGGAAGAAGTTACTTTTGTATTTCTACCCGAAGGCGGATACTCCCGGTTGTACCAAACAGGCATGTAGCGTGAGCGCCTCGCTGAAAGAGTTGAAGAAGCTTAGTATCGAAGCGGTAGGCATCAGTCCGGATCTGCCGGAAAAGCAGAAGAAATTTGATAGTAAGCACAAACTGGGATTTCTTCTCCTTTCAGATCCAGATAATAAAATTGCCAAGGCGTACGGCGCCTGGGGCGAAAAGTCGATGTATGGCAAGAAATACGAAGGAATTATTCGGTCCTCATTTTTGATCGATGAAAAAGGGGAAGTGCTGCAGGTTTGGTATAAGGTGAAACCGGAAGATACCATATCCAAGGTCATGGCGGTCTTATAATGGAATGAAACTGTTCAATAACGATGAATTTAATAGGCTAAAATCGCAATGAGTAAACGCGTTGTCATCACCGGTGGCACGGGCTTTATCGGAGCGGCGCTGTCGAGATCGTTGGCGGATGCTGGTTACGAGGTGGTAGTCCTTTCAGGGACATCTGGACGTCAGTTGGTCGGATCGGCTTGGCGGTTTGGCCATCACCACGGCTGTAAATTCGAAACAAGCGAAAGTGACCACTCTCACCGGCAAGTTGGCTGATCAGGCCGCTCTGACCGGCGTGCTGAACATGCTCTATGAATTGCATTTACCGGTACTCACAGTGAAGTGCCTGGATGATAAGCAAACAGAATAGATGAATCAATAGCGAAATTACAGGATAAATAGGGAAAGAGATATAGAAACAAAGCTTATGGTGCGTCCTTTTTCCCTGGCACCGGGATACCACACAAAGGAATTGATTTACCGCACCGGTGAATTTCAATATGAATCGGATTATTATAATCAGTTTGTTACCGATGTCGGCCAGCAGACAGCAGAGCAAACTAGAAAATGGCTGTCCCAATCCGGATATTTTAGCCATGTCGTTCCACCCGGCAGCACGATGAATGCCACTCATATACTGGAAGGCAATATCACTCACTTGTATGGAGATTTCCGTGACAAGTCAAATGCCAAAGCATTCGTGAGCATAACGTTCTATCTTCTAGATATCACAAATAAACAAACCCAGGTCCTTCTCAGTGAATCCATTGATGCTCAAGCCTCCATAACAGAAGCAACAGCAGAAAACTTGATAAAGGCATACCAACATTGCCTGCAACAAATTTTAGAGAATTTTGAGAAGAAGCTGGCGCAGATTAATTTGACGACTTCAATGTAAAGCTTTGAAAGAATTATAATCGAACATAATGAGTCAATCCGAGCCCTGTGACCTGCAACAGTAATTAGCAACAGTGTCTGTCATTTCGCCTGTGTTTAGCGATTTGCCGTATTTCGCTCAGCATCGTAAGTCGTTATATTCTTTCCATTAATGATTTCGCAACCTTTTCTAATAACCACACCATTCGAATTGAAGACTCGAGTAGCATTTCGGGTTTGGGCTTCAAAAGATACCCAAAAAATAGATGCCATCAACGAAAACTGGCTTTTAACGGCAAAGTGCGGTGCCTGCCCAAACGGAAATATCAGGCCCTAAGAGCCTGAACGGTTACACCTGATCCTCGTAATGATAGATTTAAGTCGGCGTTGCCCCCCCACTGCTGGAGTGGACCTATGTTATCCGCCCCGGCAAATCGGCAGGTGTAACAGACAACCATAAAACCACTGGAACATGATATTTCACCCCAGATAAACTCTGGCACAATAACTGAAAAAGTGTTATAATCCACTTTAAACCTGTGCGAACGAAACGAAATTTAGCTCAAACACAAGTGTATATTGCACAATCACTTAAAAAATTTAAGCGGTTTTGCACTGTCTTTTTTATTGGAGATCTAGCCATGAAACAAATCAGTCGTCGACAATTCCTGGACTCTTCCGGAAAATCTGTCGCTGGTATAGTGTGTGGCTCTTTGGCCCTCTCTGCCGCCCTGCCCCACCGGGTACTTGGTGCTAATGATCGAATAAACCTCGCCCTGATCGGCTGCGGCGGCCGGGGTAGATACCTCGCCCGCGGCATGATCGAACAAGGTGCCAATCTCAGCTATCTCTGCGACTTGCACGATGGCCGTTTGGCCGATACCGCAAAATTCCTCTCCGACGTCCAACAGAAAAAACCAAAGTTTTCCAAGGACATGCACGAACTCTTTAACTCCAATGATATCGACGCAGTCATAATCGCCACCCCGGATCACTGGCACGGCCCGGCTGCCATTCTCGCCTGCCAGGCCGGCAAAGATGTTTACGTGGAAAAACCCCATTCCTACAATATCTGGGAAAGCCGACAGATGCTCCGGGCAGCACGTAAATATAATCGCATCCTCCAAATCGGCACCCAAAACCGCAGCGCCCCCTACAATCTCGCCGCACGCGAATATATCAAAACCGGCAAACTCGGTGACATCCGCCTGGTAAAGGTTTACAACCTCAAGCCCGGCGGTCCCTTCAAACTGGGCGATGCCGGTACTATCCCTGACAATTTCAACTGGGACACCTGGCTTGGCACCCGCCCGGAGCGCCCTTACCATCAGCATATTTTTAACGGCGGCTGGCACCACTTCTGGGACTTCAGCGGCGGCGACCTGGCCGATGATGCCGCCCACCAAATCGATCTAGCTATGATGCTGATGGGTAATCCTGGCATGTCTGCAGCCGTATCCAGCTCCGGTGGTCGGTTGCAATATAAAGGGGATGACTCGGAAGTACCTGACCTGCTGGTCACAGCATTCGATTTCGATAACTTTGTAATGACTCTGGAACATTCCAATTATCCTCGTTATATGCAAAAAACCACCGGCACTATTCGACGCAACGATGAGTTCCCCTACTGGACCCAAAATGCCACTCGCATCGAACTGTACGGCTCGGAACTCATGATGACTATCGGCCGACATGGTGGCGGCTGGCAGGTCACTCAATCCGGTGGCCGCGTTGTGGAGCAAATGTACGGACGCTTCCCCGATCCGGATCACCAGAAAAACTTCCTCGAATGTCTCATATCCCGCAAAAAACCCAACGCCGACATCGAGATCCTCCATCCCAGTTGCACCTTGCTGCACATGGCCAACATCGCCCATCGCGTCGGCAACAAAAAGCTCTGGTTCGATGCCCAGACCGAAACCTTTATTAACAACACCGACGCTAATAATCTCATAAAAAGCAAATACCGCGAAAAATTCCAGGTACCTGAAAATGTATAAAATGAAAAAAGCAGCTTTTCGATTGATTGTTACAAGTATCGTTGTGATAGCGGCTCAGATATTTCCCGATGCAACAGCGGGTCAGGAAACAGACAATCTAATTACCAACGGAGATTTTTCGCAGGGTGAGATCGGCAAACTGCCCCAGGGCTGGGAAACAGTTACTCCCAATCCGGCCTTGGCACCGTCTTTTGAACTGGTAAAAGACAACAACGGAAAAAATCTTTTACAGGCCCAGGGCAACGGCCGACAGGAATGTTTTGGTTACGTTCGATTCCCACTCAAACTGCCTAAAAATACCACCTTCAAAATGCAGGTGCGCTTTCGCACGGAAAACCTGGAGGATGTCAACCGGCACCTCGCCCATGGTGTCTTTGGGGATTTCAACGATGGAATTTTTTGCTACCGACGGGATGCCGGCTGGATTGTCGGTGAAAACCGCTTTGCCGGGGCAGGCGGAAATTGTGAAATCCGTCTGTACTTTCGGTTCAGCGGGCGGGGAAAAGTATGGTGGGATAATGTTTCACTATCAGAATGTGAGCCTATTCCGCCGCGACCGGTCAAGGTCGCCGTCAGTTGGGGCCGGCACGATATGAATTTCTGGTCCGAATGGCTGGACAAGGTGGGATCTAAAAAAGTTGATATCGCCCTGCTGCCGGAAGTTTTCAACAACAAAGAAGTTGACCAGGCCGAACCTATCAACGGCCCGGCTGCTAAACTCATGGCCAATAAGGCCAAACAGTGGAAAATGTACCTCAGCGGCTCGTTCTACGAAAAACGCGGTGACTTTGTCTATAACACCGCTCCGTTTTTTGACCGGCAGGGTAAACTGCTCGGCACTTACGAAAAACTCCAGCTTTACGATCCGGAACTGGACCGGGGGGCAACCTCAGGCAGACGCTCACCGGTATTCCAGACGGATTTCGGCAAGGTCGGCATCATTATCTGTTACGACAGCTGGTTTCCGGAAACAACCCGGCTGCTGGGATATAAAGGGGCGGAGTTGATCTTGTTTCCCAACGCCGGGTATTATCTGTCTCTTATGCCGGCACGTGCTGCAGACAACGGAGTCTGGATTGCGGCAAGCAGCCTGGGTAATCAGGCTGGAATCTGGGATTCCGGCGGTGCCCGGGCAGGAGCACCAAACCAAGACCCTACCCGCAACTGCCCCACTTCTATTACTGAATATGCCAAAGATGAAGCTAATTGCCTGATCCTGGCCACCGTAGATTTGAGTCAGCACTGGAGTCCTCACTGGTGGGGTGGACCGATGCGTTCCGCCCCGGCTACGCGACGGGTCAGACAAACAACCATGAAACTTCTGACAGACGAAATTTCACGCGAGGAAAAACGCTGGGTTGATGATTAAGATGACCAAAAGAACCTCAGGACGGCGTAACCGAACTGAGGCATACAGTGTTATATAAAAAATCCCATTGTAAGATTGAGATAGTTATGACATACAGGATTGCAAAGGTTACTAATAGTTCATCAGGAACAATAATGCTAAATGACCAGACAGACATAACAAGAAGAACTTTCATGAAAACAGTTGCCACTTCAGCCGTGGCGGCGACTTGTACATCATGCAATATTGTCGGCAATATCCAAAAGGTGAAAAAAAAGCCGAATATCATCTTTATATGCACCGACCAGCAGAGCGCATCTATGATGAGCTGTGCCGGTAATAAATGGCTGAAAACTCCGGCAATGGATTATATCGCTGAAAACGGGATACGCTTTACTCGGGCCTATTCTACCAATCCGGTTTGTTCGCCGGCGAGGGTTAGTATGATAACGGGCAGATTCGCCGCTTCGTTTAACGATAACCAAGGCAACCCCGCCCGGGAAAATCATGGTTCGATGAAAATCGGGAAAATTTGTGATGAGGTCAAAACAACGACCATCGCGGCATTCCTTCAAAAAGCCGGTTACGACCTGGTCTATGGCGGCAAGGAACATCTTCCCCAAGAACTGACTCCCAAAGCTCTTGGTTTCCAGGATATTTGCGACGACGAAAGGGAAAAGCTTGCCGAAGAAACCGCCAAATATATCAAAAGCAAACACGACAAACCCTATTACATGGTCGTCTCCTTGATTAATCCGCATGATATCTGCTACATGGCGATAAGGGATTTCGCAAATACTGAATCTGAAAAAAATCTTGCAAAACGCGGTAAGGTTGAAATTGCTACGTTAGATAAAGCATCAAAGATACCCGACAGAGTAAGCGAAGATGAATTCTTTGAAAAATACTGCCCGCCTCTGCCGCCTAATTACCCCCCGCAGAAAGATGAACCCAAAGCAATCGATTATTTGCTGGAACAACGCAATTTCCGACGCCAGGCTCGCGATAAGTACACAGACAGGCAATGGCGGCACCACCGCTGGGCGTATTGCCGCCTGACAGAGTTCGTCGACAGCAAAATTCAGACGATACTTGACGCAATTAAGCAAAGCGGCAACGATGAAAACACTCTTGTGATATTTTCCAGTGACCACGGTGACAATGATGCGTCTCACCACCTTGAACACAAAACCACATTTTATCAAGAGTCGGCCAATATCCCATTTCTGGCTATGTGGAAAGGGCAGATTCCGCCAGGACAGGTCGATAATATGCATCTGGTTTCCAACGGGCTTGATCTGCTGCCGACGGTCTGTGACTATGCCGGGATCCATGGCGTTTCCGACACGAGGGGAAAAAACCTGCGCCCACTCTTTGAAGGAAAATATATAAAATGGCGCGATACCCTCGGTGTCGAAAGCGAGATCGGACGCATGGTGGTAAGCAAAGATAACCTGAAATATATTAAGTATGACGCCCAAGGCCTTGAAGAACAACTGCTTGATCTTAACAGTGACCCTCACGAAACAACCCATTTTACCGATGATCCGAAATATACCTCAAAATTAAATAAGCTGCGTAAATCATTTGAAACAGAATGGTTTCCGGGACATTAAAAACGAAATGAAAAAACAAAACAGAAGAGATTTCCTTAAAACAGCAGCAATAAGTACGACCATGCTTCTGGCAGACGGTTGCCTGCAACCCGCTCAAAAAGCTTCCGCAAAAAAACCAAACATCGTATTTGTCTTCGGCGATCAGTGGCGGGCACAAGCCACCGGTTACAGCGGCGATCCGAATCTTAAAGGCAAAACGCCCAACCTCGACAAACTCGCCGCCCAAAGCGTTAACCTAACCAACGCCGTTTCTACATGTCCGGTCTGTACGCCTTACCGCGCCAGCATGCTTACTGGGCAGTATGCGCTGACTCACGGTCTTTTCCTTAACGATGCGCCGCTGCGCAACGAAGCCGTAACCATCGCCGAAGTATGCAAAAACGCCGGCTACGATACCGCCTATGTCGGCAAGTGGCACATCAATGCCGGCGGCCGCAATAATTTTATCCCAGAAAATCGCCGGCAAGGTTTCGATTACTGGAAAGTTCTTGAGTGCACTCACAACTATAACAACTCTCTTTATT
Organism: Sedimentisphaerales bacterium; assembly: GCA_016934515.1. GTDB lineage: Bacteria > Planctomycetota > Phycisphaerae > Sedimentisphaerales > SM23-30 > JAFGSR01. The sequence goes on along the minus strand of JAFGSR010000094.1, from coordinate 9,585 downwards.
ACACCGGCAACGATCCAACAAAGCGAAAATGGCCAGGGTATGACGCAATCGCCCAGACCCGAGACGTGCAGGAGTACATCAAGGCCCACGCCGATAATGAAAAGCCCTTTCTGATTATGCTCTCCTGGGGACCACCCCATAATCCTTACGGAACGGCCCCCGAAAAATACCGCAAAATGTTCATGGAAAATAATATTATCCTTCGTCCGAATGTCCCACCCGAAAACGCAAATGCCGCAAAGAAAGATCTGGCCGGGTATTATGCACATATTGTAGCTCTTGATGACTGCATAGGAAATATCGTAGATACTATCGATCACGCTGGTATCAAAAATAATACCATTGTCGTTTTCACATCGGACCACGGCGACATGCTGGGGTCGCACGGATACCAAAGGAAACAGAAGCCCTGGGACGAATCGGTCAGAGTACCTTTCCTTATCAGGTATCCAGCCAAACTCGGCAAAAAGGGCAAAACCCTCGACATGCCTTTCGAAACCCCTGATATAATGCCCACGCTTCTTTCCTTATGCGATCTGAATATCCCCAATGGCGTCGAAGGTGTTGACTATTCGCGCATCCTCGCCGGTAAGCTTAACGCCCCGGACAATGCTGCTTTGATCGAATGTGCCTCACCGTTCGGTGAGTGGTTGCGAAAAAATGGGGGAAAAGAGTATCGAGGGATCCGTACAAAAAGATTTACCTATGTACGCGACCTCAACGGCCCATGGCTGCTCTACGACAATCAAAATGATCCTTACCAGAAAAACAATCTTGTTAATTCTCCCCAAACGGCATCTTTGCAAAAAATTCTGGATACGAAACTGATGGCTAAACTAAAAAAACATGGTGACGAATTCAAGCAGGGAAGCGAATATATCAAAAAGTGGGGCTATAAAGTAGATGCTCATGGAACCTTGCCATATTAAATTTATTTCAATCAAGAAAAACACGGCTCCTGACGAATCATATCAGGGCTTGTAACAAAAACTGCAAAAGGTAACACAATGATATACTATTCAAAACCACAATTTCATAACCCCTGGTTTTTAACACTTCTTTTGATGATTTTTTGGACGGGAACTTTATTGCCCAAACTTTCTGCCCCTGCCCTCGCTCAGGAAACCAATAACTCCAAAACTCCAAAACTTACCTTAGAGCTGCGCAACCAGATTGAAACCGAAAAAAATAGTGCTAAATTCATATATCGCACCAGCAAAGCCCAGTGGGACCCCGCCCGAACCGCGATTATCATTTGTGACATGTGGGACCAACACTGGTGCAAAGGCGCCACCCAAAGGGTTGCCGAATTGGCGCCACATATAAATGATTTTGTCACCATCGCTCGCCAAAAAGGCATTTTCATTATCCACGCCCCCAGCGACACTGTCAGTTATTACAAAAATCACCCCGCCCGCAAACTGGCCCAGGCCGCTCCAAAAGCCGATAATCTACCCCCCCACATCAACCAGTGGTGTAGTTGGATCAATGATGCCGAAAAAGCAACCTACCCAATCGACCAAACCGATGGCGGCTGCGACTGCATGCCTAAGTGCCCACAACACAGCCCCTGGCGCAAACAGATTGCTTCCATAAATATTTCCGACCAGGATGCCATTAGCGCTTCAGGCACTGAAATCTGGAACCTGATGGAGCAACGCAAAATTGAAAACGTAATCCTCGTGGGCGTCCACACCAACATGTGCGTACTCGGCCGCCCTTTCGGATTGCGTAATATGGCACGCTACGGCAAAAATGTGGTACTCGTTCGTGACCTGACCGACACCATGCACAATTCCCGCATGAGCCCGTTTGTCAGCCACTTCACCGGCACTGACCTCATCATCGATCATATCGAAAAATATATCTGCCCGACAATCAGCTCAACTGCCCTGACCAGCCAATCGGCGTTTCGTTTTAAAAATGATAAAAGATCGAAGGTGGTTTTCATCTCCGCCGAAAGCGAATATGGCGCCGCCGAAACCCTCCCCCAGCTCGCCCGCCAACTGCAGTTGAAGTACAAACTCGCTTGTGAAGTTTTACAGGGCAGCACTAATACGCAGGGCAAAGACCGTAATAATATCCCCGGCATGGAAACCCTGGTCGATGCCGACCTGGTAGTTTTGTTTGCCCGCCGCCGCGCCCTGCCCGCCCGGCAGATGCAATATTTAAAAGATTACCTGGCCCGATCCAAACCCCTGATCGCCCTGCGAACCTCCAGCCATGCTTTTGCCCTCCGCGGCGAACTGCCCGAAGAACTACCCGAAGGACTGCCCGAAGGACAACCCGAAGGACTGCTACAGTGGAAAAATTTCGATACGGAAGTTCTCGGCTGCAATTACAACGGTTATCCCCATGGTGAAACCCTCGTTTCGATTATCCCTGATGCTGCCGATCACCCCATCCTCAAAGGGCTAAAGGGCCCCTACCAAATCCGGGAAACCATGTACCATAGCCTGCCCCTTACACCTTCCTGCCGGCCCCTACTGACCGGAAAATGCATCGATGGCTCAGATGATAATCCCCGCTACAAAAAAACCGATGCCCACGTCCCCGATGAACCGGTCGCCTGGACCAACATCTATCACAACAGCAGAATATTTTACACCTCCCTGGGCAGCGTAAGAGCTTCTTTCCAACAAAAATGGTTTCAACAGATGATGATAAATGCCATTTTCTGGGCCATGGATAAACCCGTTCCAGAAATCGAAACGAATACTGCTTTGCACTAAAGCACGCGAGGTACCATGAAAACTGATATTACTCCTGTTGCTGTTGAATTATATTTCATCCCCGTCGAAACCCGGGTCCCCCTTAAATTCGGTCCCGAAACTTTAACCTCGGTCATCTGCGCCCGCGTTCGCATGACGGTTGCCGATTCCGCCGGCAAAAAAGCAATCGGCTGGGGCGAAACACCTCTCAGCGTTCAATGGGCCTGGCCCAGCGATCTGGCATACCAACTACGCTGCGAAACCATGCAACTTTTCTGCCAACAACTTGCCCACGCCTGGACTTATTTCGACCAACCGGGCCACCCCATGGAAATCGGTCACGCCTTCTTGGATTCGCTCCTTGATGATCTGTTAAATAAACTAAACACTCAACGAGGCGAGCAATCTGAGCCTATGCCTCATCTGGCCGCGCTAATTTGCTGTTCGGCCTTTGACATTGCCCTGCACGATGCCTTCGGACAACTGCTGGAGCGGCCCACATATTCAACTTACAACCGCGAATTTATGAATGCAGATCTGGCCCGTTATCTTACTCCCGCTCAAGATGTCGATTTCTCGTTCGCTGGAAAATTTCCCCAGGATTTCCTTATCTACCCCCCTGCCCCAACCTTGCCCGCCTGGCATCTCGTCGGCGGCATGGACCCTCTCTCCGAAGCTGATCTGACCGGAACCGAACCCAACGATGGCTACCCCGTTCTGCTGCACAACTGGATCAAACACGACGGCCTGACCTGCCTCAAAGTAAAATTACGCGGCAACGATCCGGCGTGGGATTACGACCGACTCGTAAAGGTTGGAAAAATCGCCGTGGACTATAACGTTCAACACCTCTCCAGCGATTTTAACTGCACGGTTACCGACCCGGAATACGTCAACCAAATCCTGGATCGGCTCAAAATGGAACACCCACAAATTCACCAGTTGATTCTCTACGTGGAACAGCCTTTTCCTTACGACCTGCCCGCCAACCGAATCGACGTCCACAGCGTCTCTCAACGCAAAGAACTTTTCATGGATGAAAGTGCCCACAATTGGAAATTAGTTCGGCTGGGCCGCGATCTGGGCTGGACGGGTGTTGCTCTCAAAACCTGCAAAACCCAGACCGGTGCCTTACTAAGTCTCTGCTGGGCCAAAGCTCACTCCATGCCCCTGATGGTGCAGGATCTCACCAACCCCATGCTGGCCCAGATTCCCCACGTCTTACTCGCCGCCCACGCACAAACAATAATGGGTGTCGAAACCAACGCCATGCAGTTCTACCCCGCCGCCTCTGACCCGGAAGCTGCCGTTCATCCCGGCCTCTATCAGCGCCGCAACGGCCAAGTGGACCTTGCCACCATAAACGGACCAGGGTTCGGCTATCGCTTAAATAAAATAAACAGAAAATTACCTCCCCCCGCCGCTTGCTTTAACCGGTAATGGGCTCTCATCCAATTAAATTGGTTAATAGAGAAGACTTTTAGACAGGTTTACATGATTGACTTGATATAAAATCATGGTAACCGTTCACAGAAAATCTGTTTACTGCCGAAATCGGTTTCCCTAAAACTGCCCTGAAGGGGCAAAATACCAAAGCCCAGGGCGTTGCCCTGGGTAATCGCTCGCTGGTTTTTTAAAGCCCTGAAAGGGCGAAATAAAATTTCACCGACAAATCCTGTAAAAACCAGCATTGACACTTTAATCATCAAAACAGCCTGCTTGGCTGAAAAATTGAATTCCTTCAATACCTTCATGAGCTTCATGGTAAAAAAACCGTGAACACATACAAATCATGTTTATCAAAGCTTTAAATTCCATAATGGTTCTGCCATAGTTTTTTTCGTATTAAGGCCACTTCTAAAAAAATGAATTCTTCATTAACTTCCTGCCGCGACGGGCGCGAGCACGGCGGGCAAGGGCTTCATGGTTAAATTAAAAACCTGAGCATCCTGTCCGCCGCGTCTGCGACTGCGTCGCGACGGGTTATCCTGTCAAAAAAATTCAGATAGAAAGGATCAAAACAATCAACTTTTTGGGATTTGTACCCGTCAAAGTCTAGCTAGCTGGAAAAAGCAATCTCATCAGCTCGTTCTGCTCCGAAAAATCCGCTACAACAATCTGCGCCCCGGCCTTGATAAGCCGCGTTCGCTTTTCCTTGTTCAAACCGTGCCGGCGTATCTCATCGCTGGCTATACCTATCGCAATGCCATCAAATTTTCTACACTCCCTGATCTCGACCGGCCCGTCACCAAACACCGCCAACTCCGGACCCTGCAAGTTATGCCGATTGATTATCTCCTCAATAACCATCTTCTTGGAGTACTTACTGACGTCTCCCACGCTCCCATAGATACCACCCTCGAACAGATCGGCATACCCCAGCACCTCAGCTTCACGGATTACATCCTGACGGTCGGTGCCACTGGCTAAATATAATTTCACCCCCCTGCCCCGCATAGCTTTCAAATACTCCACCGAACCTTTTATAGTGTAATCAGTAATATCAAGACGGTTACTCTCGTATTTCGATATTCTCTGGTTGACCGTTTCCATCAAAGCATCGTTGTAGATTTTCTTGTAACCAAACTTGTCAAATACTTCCCCCGCAGGCACTACACCAAATTCGTTTACCATTTCCACCAATGCTTCCATTTGCACAATAGTCTGAATACCGGTTGAATTGTCTATGTAATCCCGAACTCGTTTAACCACCTTATGGTACAGGGTCTCGTCTGCCGTATAGTACATCTTTTCCAGTATCGCCTTTACCATCACGCTTTCCATCACCGCTTCCCAGCCTTGCCGTAGCGTGCTTATTGTGCCGTCATGGTCGAAAATGGCATGTTTTATCTTCCCCGGCAAAAATTGATTCTCCGCGCAGCATATCTCAATTTCCGTTTCCGGTATATATTGCGCCTGGCGTATATCCACCGCCAACTCCGGCTGATAAATATAATCCGGGTCTTTGCTCACCTGAAGAATCTCTTCTCCCGAAGCGGTTCCGGTCTGAAACAGCTTCTGCACCGTAACCGCCGCGGCAAAATTGGCAAACGCCGCCGCTTCCCCCGCACTCACTCCCGCCGCCAAAGACAAAGCCAGGGCACTCGTTGTGGTGTCTCCGGCTCCCACCGAATCAATCTTTTTTATAATCTGAAGACCCGGCACTTCACGCACTCCCTCACCATCGGCAGCTATGATGCCCCGGGCTCCTCGGGTAACAAAAGCCGGCTTGTTAAATTGAGTATAAAATCCGGCGGCATAACTCTTAATATCACCTAGCGTAATAACATCATCATTGTCCACTTCTACACCGTTCAGCTTCGCCGCTTCTATGTCATTGGTTTTGCGATAAATGTTTTTTAACTTATCACCATAGTGCCTGGAGTCACACAGCACAATCTTGTCCTTGTACTTTTCAAAAAGCCCATTCGCCCGTTCTATAAATCGCCGGTTAGTGATGCTTCCGGGAACCTGCTGATTGAAAATTAAAACGTCGCATTGCTCCAGTGCCTGCTCCATACTTTTCAACAGGGTATCGTCCGTCTGTTCTGTTCGCTGGTTGAAAAAACCGAAGTCAATTCGGCTCTGTTCCTCATCTCGTAAATATCTTTTGCCAAACGTATAAGTGTCAAAATCCTCCTCCTGAACCACCAGCCCGGAAAAATCAACCCCGAGTTCTTTGAATTGCCGCAGCAGCTCCCTCCCGAATATATCCTCCCCAATCACCCCGATTACCCTTATCTGCGCGGGTTCCAAAGCCGCTAAGTTCGCAACCAGATTTGAAGCACCGCCCAGCCGATAATAATGCTTGCCCACCGCTTGCGCTTTAAGGCCGGTCTCCACTGATATCTCGCCGCCTTGCGTATTCAAAATCCAATAGGCATCAATGCAAAAATCACCGTAAACCCCCACCTTCACCGTTTTAATCTTCTCAAGAATTTCTTTAACTCGCACTATCTTCATTTCGTCAACCCTAACTAAGTAGTAAGCCGGTTCATAATTTTCTTGAATAGCAATGGAACTGTCTGCTTTTGGTTACCTTGAACATAATAACCTTTGCCGTTAAAAGCCTGCGGTATGCGGGTAACGACACTTTTCATGTCCCGGAAGTAATAACCCTGAGCAGATTCGTCTTTCATCTGTGCCGGCTCGTAATCCCGCATGTCAAAATCCGCCGTAATAATTTTATCGGGAACTTTACCAACATTGCTCACCATACTGGCGGCTTTGAGAAACACCTCAGGCCCCATTACCGCACTGCCGATATTGAGAACCACCCCCCCTGCTGTAAGCTTCGTTACTTCGTTAACGTAAATCAAAAAATCCCTTGCGCTGCAGCCTCCTTTGGCTTGCCCGTCAAAAGACGGATGCTGGTCTATCACTTCGGTCCCCATACCCGCATGAACCGTAAAGGGAATTTGGCGGTGGTAACACGCCGCCAGAACGCTCACTTCCGGATGCAAAAATTCTTGGACCGAATCATCCCCATCGGCAACCGCCAAAACCTCCCTGCGAAATGATTCCTCACATATCATCTTCCCCAACGCTTCTCCATAACCGAGTTTTTGTTGATTACCCAGCGTCAACGCAATATTTTGATAGCAAAACTCAAAAGCCATTCCGAATTGACCTTTTTCAAGTGCCTGGGGAACGTATTCGCTGGTTTCTCCAATCAGGGCCAACTCAAAATCATGGATTGCCGTTGCGGCATTCCCTGCAATCAAAGTTACCACATCACGCTTGACCAGCTCAATTAGAATTCTGCCCAAACCGTTCTTTATCAAATGGGCGCCGGTGAACAGTATTACCGGTTTCCCCTCATCACGACTGCTTACCACTGCCTCGGCAATCGCCTCAATAGAACTTTCCAACTCCGCCGAAACCTTATACTCCTCGGATAGTAAATCCCCTGGAACCAAAAGGTCATCGAGCTTTACCTTGTTCCGACGCTGGGCAATTGGATAGGTATTGATTGCCGCAGGGTCAAAAATCTTATATCGGCCTTGGTATTCCATAACGCCTGCCTGATATCAATTTGTTTGCTTAAGCAACTTATCCAGCCGGATGATACATTGTATCATACAACGAATCGTATGATAATTCACCTTCCAGGAATGACTCATGTGGGTCCATATCGGTTTGTCCCCCTCACGATTTAACAACGGCCACCATTCGCCCACCTTATGATTTATCATTTTGTCAATGACAAAACGATGAACATTCTCGTAGGCCTGCTCATATCTGTCCTCGCCGAATAATAAACATCCCTCCAGCATTCCTATCATCACTTCCGCCTGCTGCCAGAATTCCTTCTCCAGATCATACGCCGGACCGTCATGCGCTCCTTCTACATACACTCCACCGAATTCCCTGTCGATACCATATTTAACCGCACTGTCCAGATTTTTACGAAAAATAACCTCGTAAGGCTTATAATCTTCGCCCAAAATCTCCAAAGCATGTTGGAACAACCAGAAAAATTCCACGTTGTGGCCATAGGAAGTATTGTTGCCGGCATTAGCCTTTTGCCCCCCTTCTGCAAATCTGTCCCACCCCCATATAATATCGAACTTGATCTGAGGTGCAATTTCCCAATCCGCCCAAAATTGTGGCGTCCCCGTAGCAAATTCCGGATGCAGAAACTTCTCCGTCAATAACTTCATATCCTCCTTAAGTTTTCGTTTGTGAACTTCCCGACCGGAACATTCATAAAGAGTCGTCAACGCCTCCATCAAATGCATGTGAAAGTCCAGAGTCTTCCGGTCCCCACCGGCGCTGCCGGATCCACATAACCGCCAATCCCTCTCGAACATTTCAAAATAACCGCCATACCGCGTGTCCACAGCATACTTCTGCATCAAATCAAACGTGCTCTCCGCATATTCCAGACCCCGTTTGTCTCCAGTAGCAAGGGTGTATTCACTTAGCGAATAAATTGCAAAGCTTAAGCCGTAGAGGATTTTTTTATCAATCTGAACATCGCCTTTGCGATCTACCGTCCAAAAGAAACCACCGTATTTATCGTCCCACATTCTGCTGATGAGAAAATCGACGCCGTGCTGTGCGTATTCGGCGCAGCGGCCATGGCCATAACCGGCTCGGTGAGCTGAAGCCATGCTGTAAACTGTTCTGGCTTGGGAGATTAGGGATTTTTCATTTTCACCGCTGTCGTTGCCCTCTGAATCGAAATGAGTAATGAATCCGCCGTGCTCATCATCCTTACATCGGTCCAGCCAAAAAGGGAGAAGTTCGTTCTCCAAATGATCCTGGGCTTCATCCCGGCAAGCTATAAGTCCTTGTTTATCCATACTTAACGTTCCTTATATTCCAGAAACAAAATCTTTGGCACAGTAAGAATCACTGACAAAAACATATATAAACCGACCGCTGATTCTACAACAGGAGCGGGATTGATAACAGGAATAATTATGATGCTAAAATGGCGAAGAAGAAGATTTTCGGTAATTTCCAGGTGGCGGGGTGGATTTATAAATTGTTATATTTAAAATACTTAGGGAATGGAGGCTATTAGATTTGCACTGAAGATCCCGGGCGGGCCTTTTTTTTGGGGGATCTGGCTATAAATGTTTCTTATATAAAGACTTATATACCTATTTTCCGGTTAAATTCATTGATTGGACGGGAGATGGACACTTTTGGGTATCTGAGAAATCCAAGCATTCGCTTGAGAAGCTCTTTGGTCGGTTGGGATGCGAGGCAACGCAGCTTCACTACTTCAATGCAAGATTTCTGGGAACGTAAGTCGTTATTTTCCGTGTCTCAAAAACGGCCACATTATTAGATATGCAGTGTCCAATATGTGGCCGAAAATGAGGCGCTAAAAGTGGGCCAAAAATGAGAAAAGATGAAATTT
>JAFGSR010000093.1 GCA_016934515.1 Sedimentisphaerales bacterium | reverse complement strand
CTGTCAACCCTAAAATTACCATAACTATCTGAATTTACAAGATTTATGACATGTTTTACGAGCAAATACTTTTGACGCTGGCATCAAATTTAACAAAATCATTATAACAAAAGTGGTAAATCCCATCAAGTAGCGCTATAATCTGGCATCTGTGGAATTGCGGAATAAGTTTAATTTAATCAGGGAGAGTAAGTAAAAAAACACTTCGGAGTTTTTACTGGGCTGAAATGCTGTTTTTGTAAGGATTTTCGAACTGCGGGAAGAAGAGATGGTTAGTAAGTCATTAGATACAAACAAGTTACGATTGCGTCAATATCCGGATCCGATCCTTCGCAGCCCTGCCCTGCCGGTCGAAATATTTACACCGGAAGTTTCTGCGATAGCCGAAAAGATGACGGAAATTATGCTGGCCAACAACGGCATCGGCCTGGCGGGCCCACAGGTGGGGATTTCTCGGCGGATTGTAGTGATCAGTCTGTCTGGAAAGCGTGAGGATGTCGAGGTTCTGATCAATCCGGTTTTAAGCAATTTTCAGGGTATTTCGGAAATGGAGGAAGGCTGCCTTTCATTGCCGGGTATTCGGGCCACTGTACGTCGGTCAGCAGCATGTACGGTAAAAGCCCTGGACATTAATGGCCAGGAGTTCGTTCTGGACGCGGTTGACCTGGCCGCCATTGTGGTTCAGCACGAAACCGACCACCTCAACGGAAGACTTTTTATCGATCGGCTCAATTCGTTATCCCGTTTGTCGTGTCGCCGGGCTTTGAAGCAAATGGAACAGGAATTTCAGGAAAAGAATTGAGAGCCCCGGGCAAAATACGTCAGGAATTAGCCTTTAATCCAGCCGAGAACTCATTTGCCGGATCGTTAAAAAGATTTAACTGAGATAGCTTAGCCCCGGAAGCCTGGAAGTTTTACCCGAATCTTATTGTTGACTTTGAGCACTTTTGCGTTCAGAATATTCATATGAACGAAAAAACCTTAAAGCAAAATATTTATCATTTCTTGATTTGTGTGTTTTTTGCTCAGTGTTTTGCGGTGCTGGGAATTGCTGTGGGTATTCTCGGTGGATGCGCTTCCGGTAACAAAGGTGCGCCAATTATTTCAAGGCCGATTGTTGTCGAGGCCGAGGCTGATCGGTTGTGGCAGGTCAGTCAGGAGCAGATTAAAAGAACCGGATTTACCCTGGATAAGGTAGATCGCCGAGGTGGGGTAATACAGACGTATCCGCTTACCAGCAAGCAGTGGTTTGAGTTCTGGTGCCATGACGTTGTCACTTTTGATGATTTAGCAGTAAGCTCTTTGCAGTCAATAAGACGTATAGTAATAATAGAGTTTGAACCTCTGGATGAGAACCGTTTTGAAGTTAAATGTATGGTGAACATTGAAAAAATTGCGGGTGATCCAGCAGTTATAAGCGGTCAGGTACAAGCCAGCGATATACTAGGGGAAACGATAGGGCGGGTGCCTGCGGCAAATTTACCTGGGCCTCGGTCAGGAGAAGTTGCAAAATGGTATTTTGTAGGTCGGGATCAGGCACTGGAGGCCAAAATACTGGATTCCATCAAAAATCTGGTATGCCCGGAATTTGCAAAAATTTAATTTACTCGGCAATATCTATATATAATATAATAACTTATGATGGTTTTGGTGATATATAGATTATTATGAAAAACAATATCGACCAATTTATTTACTGTTTTTTTCAGATGTTAGTATATAATTAAATTGGAACCAACGTTGAGTCTGGTGCCCCATAATCCCCGACCGACCAGTTCGGCGCTTGGTTCCTTTTTTAATTTTCCTGGTATCATAAGATTTTTTTCACTTATACCAATTTGTGCGTTTTTGCTTAGGGGGCTATAAGTGTCGTGCTTTTTGTTACGCCAAAGCGCCCGCCAGGTACAATCCAAAGCTACGTATTTAGTAATTACAACATCAATGAACAAGCTGCGTTGGCGGCGCCATAAAGGGACATGGAATAATCCTTGATGATGTAAACCGGGATGGTTTTCAATACATTTGTCACATTTTGGTTGTAGCTTTTTTCGAAATACTCCATAAACAGATGGTCTTGCATAAACAGTTTTTCATTTTTAGAAGCAATTCCACCAGCCAGGAACAGTCCTCGGCGTGACAAAAAAATAACCGCGGCATCGGCTGCCAGCCGGGCGTAACACTTGATGAAAAGCTGCATAATATCCCGACAGGTCTGATTGCTTTGGGCGTGCTGCGAAATTAGCGGCGGCATTTCCGGGTCATCCAGTTGGTTGATTTGAGCCAGAATTCCATCCATGGGTACTTTTTTGACATCGCGATAAAAATTAAACATATTGGTTATCCCCTGGCCCGACACATACATTTCCGCCCCCGGAATAAAATCAAATCGTTTGCTGACATAATCCTTCAGTTGCTGAGTTTGCTCATCAAACGCTCCGAAACCAATGTGTCCGCCTTCGGAGGGACAGGCGATGTATTTGCCCTGATTTTCCACCAGGTAACCCACTCCCAGGCCGGTACCCGCCCCAGCCACCGCACGAACACCGCCCATCGGCTCACCCAGGCTGCCATCCAGGTGCGGCAGGGGGGTAATCTGCTCCGGATCGTTAACGTCCAACAGCGGCAGAGAAAAACTTATCGCCATGAAGTCGTTAATCACCAGCGTTTTGATGCCCAGGTCCTTGGCGATAGCGTTGCCGTCGATGTTCCAGGGAATATTCGTCGGCGTGCAATAGTTATCCTTAACCGGCCCGGCACAACTGATGCAGCAAAGTTGCGGCTTTAAACGTTTGTCACGCTGGGCGGCGGTTTCGATGGTTATCTTAATCTTTTCCGGAAAAATTTTCACCTGTTGCGTCGGGAAAGCACATTCCATAATAATGCTGAAGTTCCCATCCTTTTCCCCCACTAACGCCAGGTTGGTATTGGTTCCGCCGATATCGCCGGCCAATATCAAATAATCGTAATCTACTTTGCCGTCCGTATTAAGCCATTTGGTTTGCATAGACTTAGTTTCCTGGAAAATTCATTATCCTAATATTTTGCGACTAATCATTCTTTGCTGCTGCTTTGTCAACTTTCGTATTCGGTAGCGATTCAGCCAGCTTGATATTGTTGTAACGCAGCAGAGTTCCCTGGGCACGATGAGAGTTAATGATTGAAACATTGTACCGCTGAATGGTCTGGGCCAGTAAAACCTGAGCTCGGGCCAGTCTTTCCTGGGCGTCCAGTTTGCGGTTCAAGAAGTCCGCGGTAATCTTCGCGTCCGTGCTTTCCTGCACCAGATAAGCCCGCAGCGTATCCGCCTCAGCCAGGGCGGCTTTTTGGCGGACTCCAATTTCCTGATAAGCGTTTTCCAAATCGTGCAATGAAACGGTAATATCTGCCAGCACCTGCTCTTCGTAGCTGGCCAGACGCATTTTCTCCTGGCGATATTCCAGTTCCGCCTTAGTCATCGCCGCTCGCGGCCCGCGATTGCCCAGCGGGACTTCAAAACTCAATCCCAACAGATAACTCACCGTATCGTTGTCCCGCTGTTTGTTCCAGGCCTGACCGCCCGTGTCGCCGGGACCGGTTACCTCCTGTCGCGCAACCAAATCCAATCGAGGTAGCAACTGATTCCGTGCCACTCCCAGGGCAATTCCCGTCGTGTCGATACCGATTCGTTGCACAATCAACTCCGGCCTCATCCGCAGGCCGGTTCGTATCGCCTCTTTTCTATCAATGTTATATTGCACTGTAGCAGGTGAGTCTTTCGGGATTATCTCCCAACTGCCGTCCACTTTCAGTTTCGGGTCATTAATGCTTTCCAGCAACTTGTCCTGTTGTTGCAAAACATCATTTTTAGCAGTCAACTGATCGGCCCGTGCTCTTTCGATCAGCCCGCGGTTACGCGCGATTACTCCGCTGGAGGCGTCCAGAACCTTGCGTTTTTCCAGCCGCTCCAGAGTTCTTTCGGACTGCTCAACCAACGCCGTCAGCACCCTGACCCGTTGACGCAGGAAAACCAACTGCCAATAGTTGTTTTCCACTTCCGCCACCGTTTGAATCACCAGCAGATTGAATTGTTGCTGACTTATCCGGGCGTTGTTTCGAGCGGCCTTGATATTGGCCCGATTAATATCAATCCCAAAATCCCTCAGCAGTGGCTGCCTGACTTCCAGATCCAGGCTGTACTGGTAAAACGGATTGCGAAAATAGCCTTCATCATCGGTACGAAACCTTCTCAGCCGTTGAGCCATTTCAATCGAAGCTCCGGTCGCCAGTCTTTTTCGCAGCCCCAGCGAGTAATTCTGATCGCTTTGCTTGTCAAACGGATCGGTCGGAACGCGAATCTGCTCCGAACCGGACGGAGTGGTGACTGTTCGGGTAGTAAAACTGGAATCCAGATTGGCCTGATCGAGCTTTTGGTACTGGGCATCACTGAACAGCACCGCGTCAAACGCCGCTTCGGCCTGAACAACCTGGGTCATCTGAATAGCCGGGCTGTAACTGCCCACCCGAATATCCAGATTATGCTCCAGCGCCCGGTTGATGCATTCTTCCAGACCCAACTCGACAACCTGCAAATCGCGGTTATCATAAAAAGGTTCCCGCACATTTTTTAAATCATCCCAGTTGAGTTTATAGCCGGCGTAGATAGATTCCAGACTGTCCTCGGCACCGTAACAAATCGGCCTCGACAGGATTCCAGTTGCGCTTATCGCCAACATAATTACGCCAACAAAACAAATTCCCGGGGCAATTGTCCTTCTATACATTAATTTGGTGTCCTTTCGCGTTCACCGATTGGGCGTGCCGTAATCAGCTTTCGGCAGTTAATACCGCCGAAATGCCAAAAATACGTTGGTAATCGATCAGAATTAATCTCAAAATTCTGCACACGACTCCTTTTTTCATTGATGAATTTTAGTTACCCACCTGCACCCGCACGCTTTCTTCAAAAACAACTTCATCTTCCTCGTCGGTAATCTGAATTATCAGATTCTGCGGAAGTAAACTCAAGTGATCTTTTGCTATATAAATCCTGAACCGGCAATTTTCCAGATCGAAATAGGCACTTTGCAGCTTTCCGCTCCGGTTGGTGTACCGATACTTATGCCCCGGCAACTGATATAACTCGCCCGCGTCAATAGCGTAGCTTTTGCTGCTCCAGAAGATTTTTACCTTCATCCCGGTCAAATCCAGCGGATACGTTTCTGTTGCGATTCCGCCCAGAACCATCAGGCAGTAGCTGTAATAGGCATTTGACCCGTCATCGTACGAAAATTTGAACCAGTCGCACTGCAGCAGGTCTTCGTACTTACTTATGAACTTCAAAGACAAACCACGCCCCCTGACCTGAGCGGTCGCCTGACCAAAGTAGTCTCCAATTGCGATGTTCACCGGCACCGGCTCATACAGACCGGTCAGATCGACATCCCGGCCGATTATCCGAAACGTGCCCTTATTTAAATCAAACAGCATAGAAACATTTCCACCGCTATCAGGCGAGCCCTGGTACAGATAGGCATTGCGGTTACCCAGTTTAATAAACTTCGGATTGTTCTGCGTTGCGATAGTTGCCTGCCAAGGTCCCACCCGCACAAACAACTCATCCGCATCGAAGTCAGCACTGTCGGCGGTGAATTTGCCCCAGACCTTAAACCTGTCTGTCGGATTGCTTCGGTCGCGACCCGGATTAAACACTCCAAAAACATCGGTCATTTCCGTCGGTTCGGCCAGATACCAGCCGTCGTCGTTCGGATCGATGGTGTTCGGATCACCTGCGTTTGGGTCAGCCATGTTCGGCCAGAGGTCCAACACTAATCCTTCCGTTTCGTGATAAAAATTCCAGGACACCAAATCTTCGTTTTCGCCCTCAGCCATTTTCACCAGAACCAGCTCATCATCGTATGCCGATTGGTTTTCCAGACTTTCATCAACTCCCAGAATTTCACTTACCCGTTGATCGTCCCCCTGGCCCAGAGAGATTTGCGTTCCCTCTTTAAACTCCTCAGCCATCAGCCGCATGTGCATATCCGGATAATTTTCAAAAGGTACGATTTGGTCGATGTATAAAGCCTCGAATTCAGTTTCACCGCCAACCTTTTCACTAAAAACCCACATTTTATCATCCGTGTCCCGGGCTATTAACAACGTGCCGGCCGGCCGCGAAAATTGCGCGACCTCTGTCTCGTCGATTTTCAAGCAAAGCACCTCAAGTTGCCTCTGGCGGCTGCCTAACATTTTGTAATTGGCTCCGTCATAAGTACCCTGGCCGCGATACACCCTCAGCGTTCCCGGTCCTGCCTTGAGAAACGGCACTTCGAGGAAGTTGTCGCTCGATTCATCAAAAACCGGTTCCGCCTGTCCGTACCATCCCAGCCGCCAGCCGTCCCAACTGGTGTCGATGCCGCCGGTGTCGGCCGGGTCAAAAAACTTCGGATTGCCGCTGTCCAGGCTGCGCTGCCGCAAATCCAGCACCAGCCCCACCGAGTCATGATAGAAACTCCACCCCACATCGTCTTCATCCGTCGGATTCCAGGTCTTCACCACCACCAGCTCACCATCATACCAGGGCAAATGTTCCAGACTGCCCGTGAAACTGACAATTTGTTGACGCACTTCATTCGGCTCGGTTCCCTTAATTATCAAATGGTTCGGATCGCTCAGGTTATCAGGATCGACAGCCCCGCTGATCAGCCGCAAAGCCATCCGGTCATCCAAATCACGCAGCCGAACCACATCCAGTATCGAATTGGCGTCCACAATCGGTTCACCGTCAAACGTGTAGTTGAACACCCATATTTCACCGGTTTTATCCCTGGCCAGATTAATCGTAAAATCCCCCAACTCATTCGGATCATCCACCTGCCGTTGCCATTCCAGACAGTTCACGCCTAAAATCGCCTCCGCAGCCGGTGCATAACGGTCCGTGAAATTATTGTCCTGATAAATCCCCTGCCCGAAATAGCTCCGCACCACTTCCTGTCCCGCCGGAATTTTCAGATAATCAACCTCGCTGAAATCGGCACTGTCCTCGTCGAAGTTCATCCCCGCCAGCCGCCAGCCGTCCCCACCGGTATCCAACGCGTTCGGGTCGTGCGCCTGCGGATCCGCCGGGTCCATCCATAACGTCAGCACTTCACCGACATCCTTCCGGTAGTAAGACCACCTGATTTGGCTCTCGCTGCCTTCGGGGCCCACGGTCTCCTTTACCAGCACCAGGTTCGGATCGGCAAAATCCGGCTCAATCGACTCATCCACCCGCACAATTTGTTGCGTCTGCAGGTCCGCTCCCGTTCCGGTCGTTACAATGTTGTTCGGATCGTCCAGGTTGCCCGGCTTATGCAATCCCACCATCATCCGAAAATGCATGTCCCCCTCGGCAAATTCTTCAAAACTGACCGCGTCCCCGCCGCCGATATCTTCCGCTTCAATAACAACCTGTTCGTTGGCTGTGTTCTCGTTGAGCACATATTTATAAATCCACAACCCATCATACGCATCCCGCACCAGCCACATTGAAAATCCGTCAATTCCCGCCGATTCAACCGCGCTTTGCTGCCATTTCAGGCAATCGACATCCATTAATTCTTCCGCCGTGAACCGTTGGGTAAAACTCAAACCCCGGTAAGCTCCCTGGCCGGCAAAAGTTCGAAAGGTGCCGTCCTGGGCCCGCAAAAATGGCACATTACTCAAATCGCTGCTGTTGCTGTCAAATGAGTGAATCTCCGTTATCCGGCTAATCACCGCTCCGTTCGGCTCCGGAATATCCTCGAACCAGTTATTAACCTCCTCCGTTGGTAATTCCGCTATCGTATCTACCGTTGATATTCCTGCCAGCACACTGCCAAACACACAATAACCGGCACTGCCGGACCCATAATTCAGACTACTATTGTTAACATGGTTAATAAAAAACTGCGAAGTCGCCGAATCCGGATCGGTACCTCTGGCCATGGAAATCGTACCCCGCAAGTTCTTCAATCCGTTGCCGGCTTCGTTGACAATCGGATCGCCCGGCTCATGGTAATAAAGCGGATCATACATCCAGTTCGGGTCGCTGTAATTCGGATCTTCCAAAAACGTGTAAAGGTCCGCATCATACGCCCCGGCCTGAATCATGAAATCTTCAATTACCCGATGAAAAATCAGCCCCTCATAAAAACCACTGTTCACATATCCCAGAAAATTCTCCACCGTCACCGGCGCCTTATCCGGATATAGCTCCAGCGCCATATCGCCGTAATTTGTCTCAATTATCACAAAACTCTTAGGTGTCCCTGCTGATACCGCACCTGTCATCACCATCAGCAGAATAAATAAAAAACCGAAAATTCTTTTCATAATTTTGTACCGATCACAATTCAAAATTCAAAGTAATAGCTATCCCGATTGCCCCGCATAAGCCAACTTAATTCTCCCCCCGGCCTTAGCCGTCTTTTCGGAATCCGCTTCCTGATTTTACCAAAATCCATTTCAGTACTGCTTGGCTTTTGCCTGGTTACCGACAGGTGCCTGAAAGGTGCCAACCGGCGATCATTTAGTAACCGCTTGGCCTCCGATTAGACACTGCCCAGCTTCCAATCCCAAATTATGCCCGAAATATTCCTTCCTGTCAACAATCCCACCCGGGAAAATTCACCTAAATGCCCGAAATACAGGGATTTCCCAACTTTGCTCCCATCAATCCTCACCCCTTGGCCCTTTTCTGGAAAAAGAACCACTGCTGAATTTGCCGCGTCCTCGGACAAATGCCGATAGATTATGTTGCACAATTCTGTCTTTGGAA
Source organism: Sedimentisphaerales bacterium (assembly GCA_016934515.1). Taxonomy (GTDB): domain Bacteria; phylum Planctomycetota; class Phycisphaerae; order Sedimentisphaerales; family SM23-30; genus JAFGSR01. The sequence goes on along the minus strand of JAFGSR010000093.1, from coordinate 19,312 downwards.
GGGAGAGCTTTTTTGCATCTTGCGTAAATAGGTCAAATATGGTAGTGAAGGATAGCGGCTGATATGGCGCAGAAGGTTGAGGCATATTATTAAAAAGATAATGCATCGGCGGGAATTTTGTCATTATGTAGCCGGGGGATTAGCAGGCTTGTCGCTGGGGTCGGGGATTTTGTGGGCAAAGGAGCAGGATTTCAAACTGCGTTATATTCTCGCCTCGTGCATGTATGGCAAGATAAGTCTGGCGGAGATCGTACCCGAGGTGAAGAAAACCGGGGCCCAGCACATCGATATCTGGCCTATGATGCACGGCAATCAGCGCGAACAAATGGAAGAAATGGGTCATGATAAGTTCGTTGCGCTGCTCAAAGAGCACGGCGTTAAGCTGGGGATTTTGACGCATTACGATCTTGGGCCATTCGGTTTGCAGAAAGAGATGGAGCTGGCCGGGAAACTTGGTGGGGCGATGTTAATCTGCGGGGGGCAGGGGCCGACGGGATTAAAAGGTGCAGAACTAAAAGCGGCGGTCAAGGAGTTCACCGAGAAAATGAAACCGCACATCGCCGCTGCCGAAAAAAATAACCTGGTCATCGGGATTGAGAATCATGGCAATAATCTGATCGATTCGCCGGATTCCATGAAGTGGCTGGTGGAATTGGCACCCTCACCGCATATTGGTATTGCGCTGGCGCCCTATCACCTGCCACAGGACACCAAGTTGCTTGCCAAATTAATCGAAGACCTGGGTAAGCGGTTAGTGCATTTCTACGCGTGGCAGCACGGCAAGGGTTGTCAAAAAAAATTGCCTAAGGAAGAGGAACTGTTGCAGATGCCGGGGCGGGGTAAATTGGATTTTAGGCCGATATTAGCGGCCTTAAAGAAAATCGGCTATAACGGCTGGACGGAAATTTTTATGCATCCGGTGCCCCGGGGTATTCCAATTTTACCCGGAGCAGATGAAGTAACGGCGGAAATCAACCAGGCGCGAAAATATCTGGAGAAGCTTCTCGTAAAAGGAAACAGTAAATGAATAAGGTGCTTATCGTTGTCGGAGATGCCACGGAAACAGTGGATACGTTGTATCCGTACTACCGGTTGCAGGAAGACGATTTTGTACCGGTGGTGGCGGCTCCGATAAAGCGTCTCTATCAGATGGTAATGCATGAGGTGAAACCCGGCTGGACGATCACCAAGGAATGGGAAGGCTATACCATCGAAGCCGACATCGCCTTTAAGGACGTCAAACCCCAAGACTATCTGGGTATTTTCTTTTCCGGCGGTCGGGCACCGGAGTATATCCGTTACGATGAGGACCTGATGCACATCACTCGGCATTTCTTTGAGGCGAAAAAGCCCATTGCCAGCGTTTGCCATGGAGTGGAAATTCCCGCGCGTGCCGGGTGTGTTAAGGGCCGGAGGATGGCAACGGTTGAAAAGTGCAAATTTGACCTGGAATTATGTGGCGGGATATTCGTGGACGAGCCTTGCGTGGTGGACGGCAACTTGGTGAGCGGCAGGACGTACCATGATCACGGACAATATATAGGCAAATGGATTAAAATGCTGATAGAAGCTCGCGACGCAGCAAAATAGCACGACTCAATTCAAAGCTGGTAAGGATGCAACTATGAAAACAAAGCCTGAAAAAATTACCCGACGCAGTTTTCTGAAAAGTGCTACCGTGTCTGTTGCGGCACCTTATTTTGTCCCGGCATCGGTACTGGGAAAGAATTCGGTAGCTCCGAGCAACCGGATTACCCTGGGGCTGATCGGATTGGGTAGCATGGGTATGCGCCACGTCAAAGGTTTTCTGCAGGAGCAGGATTGTCGGATAATAGCTGTTTGCGATGTTGACACTGCTCGGCGGAACGAGGCGGTTAAGGAAGTTAACACCCATTACGGCAATCAGGATTGTGCTCAATATAATGACTTTCGTAATCTGATCGAACGGCAGGATGTTGATACGCTCTGCATCGCGGTGCCGGACCATTGGCATTCTATCCCGGCGATGATGGGCATCCGGGCAGGTAAAGACGTTTATGGTGAAAAGCCCCTGGCGTTGACAATTGCTCAAGGGCGGTTAATGTGCGAAACGGTGCAACGCTACCGATGTGTTTGGCAAACCGGCAGTTGGCAGCGGTCAACTGCGCATTTTCGTCGTGTGTGTGAATTGGTACGCAACGGGCGAATCGGCAAGCTACAACGCGTCGAAGTGGGGATCGGCGAGGGATTTCGACCGATGGGTTCGCGGGGACCGATATACCAGATTGAGCCGCAGCCGGTGATGCCGGTGCCCGAAGGTTTCGATTATGAAAGGTGGCTGGGACCGGCCCCTCAGAAACCCTACACCGAAAAGCGCTGTCATTGGAACTTTCGATGGATTCTCGATTACTCCGGCGGTCAGGTTACCGACTGGGGTGCCCATCACATCGATATCGCCCATTGGGGAATGGGAGTCGATGATACCGGACCGGTGCAAGTGGAAGGGGTTGGACGGTTTCCTGAGGATGGTTTGTGGGACGCGGCGGTTCAGTATAAGTTTCAGTGCGATTATGCCCACGGCGTCAGCATGGAAGTGGGCAGTAACAACTACTTAAAGCAGGGTGTTCGCTTCATTGGTGAGCAGGGTTGGGTTCACGTTACCCGCAGTTCAGTGGATGCAAGTCCCAAGGATGTTCTGAAGGAAAAAATTGGCCCGGAGGAAATACACTTGGCCCGACCCGCGGGGGATGAACGCCAGGGACACCGACGAGATTTTCTGGACTGCGTCAAGACCAGAGCCCAGACCATTACGCCGGTAGAGATTGGACATCGATCGGTATCTGTTTGTCACCTGGGTAATATCGCGATGATTCTGGGGCGCAAGATCAGGTGGGATCCGAAGCAGGAGAAGATTATTGATGATCCAATGGCCAACAGCATGCTCTCCAGGGCAACGCGCTCGCCCTGGTAGTTATAGTGGTTATGTCACGTTATTTGTGAAATCTCTGTAGAGTTGAAAGGTTGAAAATCATGAATAAGCAGTCAAAAAATCTTATTGGATGTGCCCGCAGAGTGAACCGACGAGAATTTATTTCCACATGCACAGCCTGTACCGCGTGTTTGGCGGCGAAGCCTTTGGTGCGAACAGGTTCCGCTCAGACTACCCCGGCGGGTAACAAAACAAAAATTCACATCATTTATTCGCTGCATGCGGTAAAACAACCCGGTCCGGACTGGCCCAATGTCGGGTTTGACTTCGGGCCGGTTATGGAACGGATTAACTCGGAGTTAGCTCGGTACTGTCCGGGTTTTGAGTTTGTTTCGTCAATGGCGAAAGGGCCCGAAGAAGCAAAGAAAATTCTCGAGCAGGACAAATCAGCAGCCATTGACGGCTATTTGGTTTACCAGTTGAATTGCTGGAACAAGGTCATTCAGACGATTGCCACTTCGGACAAGCCCGTGCTTTACGCAGACTTTCAGTTTGCCGGCAGCGGGGGGTTCCTGGTTTACACTGCTGGTTTTCTTAGGAAAAATGCCGACCAGATAGGTTTTGTGGCTTCTTCGCGGATGGAGGACCTGGTTGCCGCAGTCAAGTGCTTCGAAATCACTAAAAAAGGCGGAACCAATGCCGACTTTGTAAAAGCAACCCGGCAGGCACGTATTCAGAGGACACCCAAAGTCGGCGATCTGATCTGCCAGGCGGATAATTTGAAGACTATCTCGCCGAAAGAATGTGTACGCCGCATGAAAGAATCCCGGATCTTGGCCGTTCGCGACCAGAAATCGGGACCCGCCCAGCCCATCATGGGGATTCCCATGGAAGGAGTCTCATTTGCCGAGGTCAACGATGCCTGGAAGGCCGCCGACAAAGATGAAGCAAAAGCCATTGCCGAAAGGTGGGTAAATTCAGCCTCGGCGGTCATCGATGTTACCCGCGCTACCCTGGACAATTCTGCAGCGATGTACCTGGGCATGAAAGCCACTTTGAAAAAGCACGCCGCCAATGCCATTACCATCAACTGCCTCGGCGGCTTCTACGGCGGACATATTCATGCCTATCCCTGTCTCGGCTTCCACGAACTGAATAACGAAGGACTGATTGGCGCCTGCGAGTGTGATATTCATTCCACCGCAACCATGGTGGCGTTCTCTGCCCTGACACAGGGTAGGCCCGGATACATCTCCGATCCGGTTATCGATACCGCTAAACGGCAAATAATTTATGCCCATTGTGTGGCGTCAAACAAAGTTTTTGGCCCGAACGGACCCTCCAATCCGTTCGCGATCATGACCCACTCCGAAGATCGACAGGGAGCATCGGTACGCTCCATTATGCCCGTTGGATACATGACTACCTCTCTTAAAATCTCGCCGCAACGCAAGCAGATAATCTTTCATCAAGCCCAGGCGGTCGCTAACGATCCCGATGATCGGGCCTGTCGGACCAAGCTCTGCGCTGAACCGGTAGGGGATATCGAAAAACTGTTCTCTATGTGGGATCAGTGGGGTTGGCACCGAGTCACCTTTTTTGGCGATTTTAAAGAACCGGTCTATGCCCTGGCCGACACCATAGGCTGGGAAGTTGTTGAAGAGGCCTAGCAGTAATTTGTTGAAGAGGCCTAGCAGTTATACAAAGGACGCTTAGATGAAATATGGATTTATGATAATCACGGCGCTTTTAATGGTCTGGGCCGGTGGTTGTACCAGTGTTGCTCCGGTAGATGATAACGGCCGCCCTTTGATTACCAAGTTGGGCACCATTGACTGCGACCTGGTCGAGACCACCCCGGTAGTGTTCAAGGGCCGGGTCTATCGGTTCGAGTGGGTGCGGAAAGGTTACGTGGAAAAAAAGCACATCGAGCAGGACTGGGCCCAGGGCGGATACTTCCGGTTTGTCGATCATGAAACCGGCCAACCGACCAGGGGTTTCGCGCCCGGCTATGCGTTCGGCAGCGCCTTCGTCGAGGGCGACACGGTTTATGTCACCGGCACCAGCACCGAGCAAGGCTGGACCGGGCAGCGCGTGCAGATGTGGGTTTCAAAGGATCTCAAAGATTTCCAGTCTTACACCGCCCTGGACCTGGATGGTTTCGGAATCTGCAACACCTCTATCTGTAAAGCGGGCGACAAATACGTGATGATGTTCGAGATTCACAAGCCCAAAGACCAGGCCGGAGCCGCCTTTACTGCGCGGTTCGCAACCAGCACGGATTTGCGAAATTGGGAACTAACCCCGCCCCAGTGCGTCTATGCCAAAGACCGCTATTCCGCGCCGCACTGTTTACGCTACCTGAACGGCTACTATTATGATTTCTACCTGGAAGCCCATCAGGGTTATGAAATGCGCGTAGTACGCTCCAAAGACCTGATCAACTGGGAACCGAGCCCCTTAAACCCGGTGCTCAAAGCCTCGACGGCGGATAAACAAATTGCTAACGAAAAACTCTCCGCCGAGCAGCGCGAGCGTATCGCTAATGCGAAAAACATCAACAATTCGGATATCGATTTCTGCGATTATCAGGGCCGGTTGATTATCAACTATTCCTGGGGCAACCAGCAGGGCAATGAATTCCTGGCAGAAGCGGTTTATCAAGGCACCGAACAGCAGTTTCTCAAAGGCTGGTTCCCCAAAAAACCGTAAAGGTCATCGGGGCTGCTTTCCGTTTTTACCAATTACCAGGTTAATTTTAAGTGCGACACGTAGATTCTCGCTAGCAAAATCGAATCAGAGGAATGATTTCAGATATTCGATACTGCGCCGGGCGATGGTTTCGCCGTCGGGATCGTACTTGAACACCTCCACGCTCAGCCATTGGTCCCAGCCGATCTCACTCAGGGCATCAAAAATCGGAGCGTAATCGACCTGCCCCATCCCCGGCCCGTACAGGTTTTCATCGTTGACGTGGATGTGACCGATATCAGCGACCGGAACCGAACGAATTACATCAGGCACAGGCATCGCTTCGCCGCACATCGCCTTGACATCCAGATGAATCTTGAAGTTGGGATGATTGATCTGACGAACCATCTCCATCCCCTGGGCTGCCGTATTGATAAAGTCTGTTTCCTTCGTCGTCAGCGGTTCCAGACACAAATACACGTTCGATGCTTTCGCCTCATCCAGCACCGAAACAAACATATCCACCGCTCGCTGCCACGCACCCTCAAAGGTTTGTCCGGGTAGCAAGCTGCGCTGGTTCGGTGAACCAAAAACCATAATTTCACCCCCCAGTTCGTGACATAAATCGATTAGTTGTTTCAGATAATCTCGTGTCCTAACCCAGACGCTCTCCTCCTGTGTGGTTATGTGGAGCCCATCGGTACCCGCCAAAAGCCAGTGCAGACCCACCGTATCCAATCCCTGATTCGCAATAATCGATTTGATTTCCTCACGCCGCCCGGAGGAAATTTCACTCACGTGTTCCGCCAGGGTAAATGGTGCTATCTCAATCCCTTCATAACCCAGTCGCTTCGCAACTGCACAGACCCGCTCCAATGGCACATCCGGAAACATCTCGTTACATAATGCCAGTTTCATCCAAAACTCCTCAATTAAATTAAACTAATGGTAACCATTCACAGAAAAATTCGCTTCCGGTAAGGGCACATCCCATCAAAACAGGCCTGAATGGGCAAAAGAAGCCTGCCCTCGACCGGATCAGGGATTTATATTTGTTTCCGTTCCGGGGCCGCCGCGCTCCGTTTCGGATTTTCACGACTGACGCCATGTTCCAAATCGTCATTCGTTATTCGTCATTGATTCGTCATTCGGGCTTCGTAATTCGTCATTAACTTCAGCCCTCATGGTGAATTAAAACCGTGAACACTTACAACTAATGCTACTTGTCGATATTTCTCGCTGCATTATAACTGCATCACTACCGTAGATAAATATTTTGTTTAGAAATTATTCCCGAACCGACAAAAAGGCATTGATTTCCCCCAGATTCAGACGTGCCCCGAAACCGGCAAACAGTTCCTCACCGCTTGGCTCCTCATCGTATCGTCAGAAAATTAAGGGTACTTCTGCTATTGTCCCAACTCCCGAAAACGCCGACAGATGCTCTCGATGTTGTCCAGCCCCAGCCACAATTCCAAAAACAGCTTCTCCACCGCTTGCTGAGTATCCAGATTCGCCGGTAATACCGTTTCAGGATTATTGTTCAGTTCCCGCAGAAAAACTTCCGCCACTTCCGCCGGAACATCCAGACTTTCCAGCGTCTCAATATTCAGCAGTTCCCGACGAACCGGCAGCAATCCGCCTTGTTGGGCCATCAGTTTTTGATTGTTCGTGTTCAACAAAATCCGCAACAAATCCTGCACCGGCTGCATATCTATCTGGTTGGCCAGTACAATCGCCGCGTACCCGCACACCACATTGCTTACCGGCCCATCCTTCGCTAGTGCCGTAACACCCAGAGAATCACCCAGCTTGCCGCGATAGCTTTTGTACATATCGAATCCGTCCATCGCCATCGCACAGCGACCTTCGGCAAACAGATTAATCTGATCCGCCTTGGCCAGAATCGGCGAAACCTTGTACCGGTGCACCAGATCATGGATAAAGCGCACTATCGAATCAAAGTTGTCCCGTCCGCTACCCAGCCGACCGTCCGCTTCATAAAGTCGTCCGCCCTTGCTCGACATCAACGCCGAAATATGTCTCAGCGACGGTCTAAACTGAAATCCATAACGCCCGCTGAAGGTCAGCCGCTGGGCCAGAGCCACCAACTCATCCCAACCCCAAGGCCCCGACGGAACATCCGCCTGCACTTCACTCAGCAGCGAACGATTATAGTACAGTACCTGCGATGTTATCCCCAGCGGAATCGCCAAAAACTCGTTACCCTCGTAACAAAGATTCTCCAGCACCGCCGGCACTTCACCGTCAAAAATTATTCCCTTCTGCACCGTCTGATAAAGCACATCTTTTTCATTACGAAAATAATTCACCGTTTCCAGATCGCTGATCAAAATGTCTGCCCCTGTCGCCGGCTGCGCAGACAATTGTCGCAATGAACCGACATGCTGCATATCAACCAACTGCAACTGACACCGCGGCGGCAGAATCTGCATATCGCTCAATTTACCAAACAGCGTCATCAACCGCGGCCGGCTGCACGCGATCCGCATAAACGGCACAAGGTCTCGCCGAATAGCCACCACCGCGCTACGCCTCTCCCTCCTCGTTATCAGTCCCGCTTGCTCCAGATGACCCAACGCCGTCCGTACCGTCGCTCGCGACGCCTGAAACTGTCGGGCAATCTGACGTTCCGACGGCAGCTTCTCACCCGGCTTCAGCTTGCCCGAACTCACCTGATTGCTCAAACTTTCTGCTATCCGACGATGTAAGGGCACTTGAATCGCACTGTCTCGATTTTCCTCATTGTAGTTCATATCAACCTCCCTTTCGGCTTTTTGGCCGGTTTTCTGGTGGTTAATAAAAAATTCCTACCACTCCGATCACTTATTAAAACTTCATCCTAACCTCTGGGTTATCTATCTATCTCTCAGATGATATGTCAAGCCGCTCTCTAATTTTCCCCGAGTTGGCCCATCAGTGGTACTACCTTATTAATAAATTGTATCACCGATTTTCACCTTAGGCAACTTTTTACCCCAAATGCACCAAAAAAAACGGAAAATATTATTTTTTTGGCAGATATTCAGACTTTTACTGAAAAATCAGCTCAAACTCTTCAAAATCCCCTTTGAACTTGAAAATAGTCATCTTCATTGACTATAATATCCCTGAAAATAAAATTTATATTTGTTTGAGCCGCTATACTACTGATGCATCGTTAAGTGTCGATTAAATAAGTTTTTACAATCTACCTGGCAAAAGTAATTAGTCACCTGGGGCTCCGTGTTTTGTGTTTTGCTAAAGGAATGCTTATGCCGATTTACGAATTTTACTGCGAAAAGTGCGATCACCGCTTTGAAATGCTTGTCGCCTCAATGAAAAGCAAAGCTACACCACTGTGCCCAATCTGTTCTGGGCCTACCAAAAAACTCCTCAGCAATTTCGCCGCTCATAATAGCTCCGCTACCCCAGCTTGTGGAACTGCCTCCGATTCCTGCCAGATGGCCCAAAACGGCTCCTGTCCCGGCGGCTCCTGTCCTGGCGGCTCCTGCCCCTTCTCTTAAGGGCACCTCTATTAATTACCGTAGGATGGGCTTCAGCCCATGCTGCCCTACCGAAAACAACGATTCTCCGTCAAAAATATTAATTTTTAGAGTTTGCCATAATTCTTCATGCTCTTCAATTTCTTCATGGTAAAAGTTCTTTTGTGCTTTTTGTGAACTTTTGTGTTTTTTGTGGCCAGGAATTTCACTCTTTATAGATGAATTTGCTTGGAAAAACATTACGCGCGTTAGGCCAGATCCCCTTTATCTCTGGTCGAAACGCCAGCAGATTCACCTCAAAATATAACGGCATCACCGGCATCAGTTCATGCATCACCAGCTTCTCCGCACGGGCCAAAATCTCGAACCGTTCTTCCTGGTCGGTGCACTCAGCAGCCTGGCGCATCAACTCATCGTATTCTACGCAGGAAAATCCCGAATCGTTGTTCCCATTGCCCGTAACCAGCGTATCCAGAAACGTCGTCGGATCATTGTAATCGCCGTACCAACTCGCCCGCGCTACCATGTAGCGGTGATTTTGTTTGTCGTCCGCGTACGTCTTCAACTCTTTGCCGCGCAGCACCACATCAATATTCAGATTCTCCCGCCACATCTCCGCAATCGCCTGCGCCGGTAACTCATGCAACTGCCCCGTGTTATACAAAATCTCAATCGTCCCCAAACCCCGCCCCGCCGGATACCCCGCTTCCGCCAACAGCTCCCGGCCGCGCGCGGGATTGTAATCGGGCCCCGCCGGACAAAAGTAACCCTTAATACTGCCTGGCGGCACCAAATTCCTCGCCGGTGGATTACCCAACTTCTTAACTTTATCAACCAACTCCTGCTTGTTCACCGCTAGGTTCAACGCCATTCGCACCCGTGCATCACCCAGCGGATTCACCGAACCATCCTGCCGTTTTTTCAAACAGTTAAAATTGTAAAAATTAACCGCTAGTGCCGTCACCGCGTGAATGTCATCACGCCTGCCCGACCGGCCCTGCTCGATCAGACTCGGCGCAAAATCCAGCCGATCTATATCGGTCAGCATATCAACCTCCCCCCGTTCGTACGCCAGAAATGCTGTGTTGGCCTCCCGCATTATCCTGCCCAGTAACGTCCGGCACTTCACCCGGGCCCGGTCCCAGTAATATTCATTCGCCTCCAGATACATATACCGCTTGAATTGCCAATCCGACAGCCAATACGCACCGTTGGTAATCAACCCCGGATACCCGTTCCTGTGATAGTCCGGCTTGACCCACTGCGGATCGTAAACCAAAAGCGTCAAATCAGTAACCGTCCCGTCCTCGCGCTCCTGCAGCAACTCTATCGATTCATGCACCGGCATAAACGTGCTGAAACTCAGCAGATTCAGAAAATAAGCCGTCGGCCGCACCAACTGCACTTCCAGATGCCGCTCGTCCAACGCCTTGATCCCCACCTCAGCAAACCGCTTTTCCATCGCCGCCAGATGTTCCCCACGAAACCTCTCCGCTATCGCTTCCCAATCCGGCTCATCAACTGCAAACCCTTCCAGCTCCAGCCCCCGCAAATATTCATAATCTTCCGCTTCGATTACCTTTTCCGCTTCCGTTGCCCTCGCATTTTCCAAATCTCGCAACAGCGTCAACACCCGAACCGCGTTGTTTCGCCACTGACAATATTCTTTTGCCCCCGCGATGTAGTCCGTAATCAAAAAGCTGTAATCCATCGCCGTACCCGGCTCGATTGCCCGCCGCCACCCCCGCACAAAATCCGCCGCCTTAACCGCATCGCCGTTAGACCACCGCCCGTTCTCACGCAACTCAAAAACATACCTCCGTCCATCCGCACTGACCTCCGCCGGCAGCACCGCCGCTCCCTCAATCGGCTCCAGCGTCTCCGGATGATAACTGGTTAGCCCCTCCCACAACCGCAGCGACATCCGAATGTCCTCGTTCCACGACATCTGTGCCGGATCCAGAGTCTTGATCGAATCCCCCAAAGAAAAAACAAAATCCCCCTCCGGCAACGGCTTCTCCTGCAACGCCCACATCCCCACCAACACCATCGTCGACAACACCAACAATATTGCCGACAATCGATACATCTCTTATTCTCCACTTTTCGATTTCAAAAATTATACCAAAATTAATTTAACCCAACACTCGGCAACTTTGCAAGACCAATTTACCACCGCTCCACCTCACCTGGTCCTGCCCTTTACAACCTGTACATGCGGAGATTCTGGCATTATTCCTTGCCTCATCCCAACGGATAGAATAAAATATCCAGCAAGTTGTTCGGCAACGTAGCTATGCAGTTTAAGCTGGGAAATGTCAGTTTAATTTAAAGGTATAGGAATTTGTATTTCGCTGTTTCCGAAAACCACAGCGACCAACGGGAGCGGCGAAACTTCCTGTGGATCGCGGCGAATCCGGCCCAGCCCAAGCTGGTAATTTATCGGAGGATAGATTATGCGTTTCATTGCCACATTAACCATCTGTTTTCTTCTGTTGGTTCTTGTTGCCCAGTGCTTTTCTGCTCCTGTCGATCCCAATCAGAACACAAATCCTTATAAGAAGTGGGAAAATGGCCCCTCTCCCGAACCGGACTTCTTCACCATTGCCGTTTGGTTGCAAAATCCCGCTAATGCAAAAAAATACCAGGCTGCCGGGATTAACACCTATATTGGTCTCTGGGAAGGACCCACTGAAAAACAACTCGCCGACTTAAAACAGGCTGGGATGAAAGTCATTTGTCGGCAAAATGAAGTTGGCCTCAGACACCTCGACGACCCGCTTATCATTGGCTGGATGCACGGCGACGAACCCGACAACGCCCAGTCTCGCGGTCCCGGCAAAGGATACGGCCCGCCGATCCTCCCCGCCAACATCATCGCTGATTACCAAAAAATTGCCGCCGCCGATCCCACCCGGCCCGTTCTCTTAAACCTCGGCCAGGGTGTCGCCTGGGACAACTGGCATGGCCGCGGCACTCGCACCAACCATCCCGAAGATTACCCCGAATATATCAAAGGCGCAGACATTGTTTCATTCGATATCTATCCCGTCGTTCACTCCAAACCCGCCGTTTCCTCCAAGCTCTGGTATGTCGCTCGCGGCGTGGAACGACTCGTCAAATGGACCGACGGCAAAAAACCCGTCTGGAACTGTATCGAATGCACACACATCAATAATAAAAACATAAAACCAACACCTCATCAGGTCCGCTCCGAAGTCTGGATGTCGCTTATTCACGGCTCCGTGGGTTTGATTTATTTCGTGCACGAGTGGCAACCCAAATTCAACGAATCCGCTCTGCTCAGCGACCCGCAGATGCTTGCCGCCGTAACCAAAATCAACCGCCGCATCACCAGCCTCGCCCCTGTCTTAAACACTCCCACCATAAAAACCGGCCTGGATATCTCGCTGGATAATAATGATGTCCCCGTTGCCGCCATGATGAAAAAATACAAAAATTCACTTTATATCTTCGCCGTCTGCATGCGCGACAGTCCCAACCAGGCTACCTTCACCCTAACCAACTTCACCGGCACCCCCAATATCAAGGTCCTCGATGAAAACCGCTCCCTGAAAATCCAAAATGGCACCTTCACCGACAACTTCCAGCCCTGGGATGTTCATCTTTACCAAATTATCCAGTAAATTCAGCTAAATTTCTGGCACCCTCTGTAGCAAAAAAGACGAGCCGTGTTTCTTATCAGCTCAAGGCGGAATAGAATATTTAAAATGTAGCTCGGTAAGTATCAAGACTTCAGTTGTGGAGTAAAAAATGACCCGTATTTTAAAAGCCTATCTCAAAACCTCTATCATCCTGCGCATTTTCATCGCCTTTGCCCTCGGCGCCGCCATTGGAGGCTTCTTCTGGCACCTGGACAAATCCAACCAGACCGCTCTGGCACAAAATACCGGCCCCTACATCTCCCCTTTTGGCACCATCTTCGTCCACATGCTGCAAATGATCGTCATCCCCGTCATCTTTTTCTCGCTGGTCACCGGCGCCGCCAGCCTGCCCATCAAAAAATTCGGCCGCATCGGCATCAAAACCATCCTTTGGTACCTTGCCTGTTCCCTGATCGCCGCCGTCGTGGGCACCTTTATCGCCCTGGCCGTTAATCCCGGTTCAAAAAACATCGACTCCTGGCAGGATGTCGCCGGCGTAAAACAGGCCCAGGCCGACGAAATCATCCAAACCGTCTCCACCGAAGGTGCTCTCACAAAAATCCTGCTCAACCTCTTCAAAAATCCTTTCGAAGCTCTTTCCACCGGAAATTTTCTGTCCATCATCGTCTTTGCCATTCTTTTCGGTCTCGCCCTCCGCGTCACCATCGAAGCTGCCCAAAACGACCAGACCGTTAAACAACTCGAAATGCTCGAAAACCTCTTCATCGCCGCCCGCGAAACCATGTTTAAAATCGTCGACTGGATCCTCGAATACGCTCCCATCGGCGTCGTCGCGCTGACCATCATCAACTTCGGCATGTACGGCCCCGACATCGTCGGACCATATATCAGCGTAACCCTCGGCGTCATCGCCGGCATCAGCGTCATGGTCTTCGGCGTCTATTCCATCATGCTCTGGATCATCACCCGCCATAACCCTTTCATCATTTTCAAAAAAATTCGGGAAGCCATGCTCATGGCCTTTATCACCCGTTCCAGTGCCGCCACTCTGCCCGTTACCATCAAAGTTGCTGAAGAAAAACTCAACATCCGCAACGAACTCGCCGGCTTCTCACTTCCTCTCGGCGCTACCATCAACATGGACGGCACCTGTGTACAACTGCCCATGTTCGCCGTGCTCGCCGCTAACATGTTCGGCATCACTCTTACCCCCGCGGGCCTAGCCATCCTCGTCATCACCACCGTCCTCGCCTCCATCGGCGCCGGAGGCGTACCCGGCGGCAGTCTCATGCTCCTCTTTATCGTCCTCGAAACCATGGGGCTCAATCCCGACCAGGTCGCTATCATCGTCGCTCTCGCCCTCGGCATCAATCCCATCCTCGACATGTTCGAAACCGCAAACAACGTCACCGGAGACCTCGTCTGCACCTTCGCCGTCGCCCATAACGAAAATCTCATAAACTCAGAGAAGTAAATAGTAATGTATTGAAAATAATTATTTTTCAAATTCAATCAGCGAGGTTGGTAAATGAAACAGCAGATAGATCGGCGGTCATTCCTGCGCGGGGTCGTTGCCGCCGGGGCTCTCGGTGTGGCCCCGACTTTCGTGCCGTCACGGGTTCTGGGTCGCGATGGGGCCGTGACGCCTGGTGAAAAGATTACCGTGGGGTTCATCGGCACGGGAAGCCACGGAACCGGTCACAATCTCCGAACCTACCTGGGCCAACCCGATGCCCAAGTCCTGGCGGTTTGTGACGTGGACCGCAACCGCATGTTTAAAGCCAAGGCGATGGTGGACGGCAATTATGGCAACTCCGATTGCGCGACCACCACTGACTTTCGCGATATCCTCGCCCGGCCCGACATCGACGCGGTGATGATCTCCACACCGGACCATTGGCACGTGCTGATGAGTGTAATGGCAATCAAAGCCGGTAAGGATGTGCAGTGCGAAAAGCCCACGCTGACCATCGACGAGGGCAAGATATTGGTCAAAACCGTACGAAATTTCGGCCGCGTCTTCCAGACCAGTACCGAAGACCGCTCCCGGCGGGTCTATCACCGCTTGGCCGAATTGGTCCGCAACGGTCGCATCGGTAAGCTCCAGCGAATCGAGGTGATTCTTCCCAAACAACCCACTTTTCCCGGCAACGCAAATCCGCAGCCCGTACCACCGGAACTCGACTACGACATGTGGCTGGGCCCCGCACCTTATGCACCCTACACCAAAGACCGTGTGCATTTCAACTTCCGCTGGATTTGGGACTACTCAGGTGGAATTATTTGCGATTGGGGAACGCACCTCTTCGACACCGCCCAGTGGGCCAACGACACTGAACGCAGCGGACCTGTCGAAATCGAGGGCTCCGGCTCCTACTGGCAGAACGGTCTGTTCGACACCGTCAAGGATTACAACGTAACCTTCCGCTACGCCGCCGGCGTGGTGATGACCTGCACACCGGGCACTCCGGGCATCCGCTTCATCGGCACCGATGGCTGGGTGGGTAACCGCGGCTGGCTGGCACCGCTGGAAGCCAGTCACCCCGAAATTCTCAATAGCATCATCGGACCCAACGAACTGAAGCTCTATACCAACCCGGCCGGGGAACACCGTGATTTCCTCGACTGCGTCAAAACCCGCAAAGATCCCTACTTCCCCGTGGATATCGGGCACCGCGTCTCAACGGTCTGCCATCTGGCCAACATCGCGATCAAGCTGGGGCGTAAGCTCAAATGGGACCCGCAAATGGAAATCTTTCCCAACGACGTCCAAGCCAACCGTTTGCTGTCACGGTCCATGCGCAGCCCCTGGAAACTTTGAGTTCCATCGTTAATCATTTATTGTCCATAAAAGCAGCAAATTATTTTATCTCTCCTGCCTGTTTTATCGGTCTTTATCACAAAAAAAAATCCATTAAAAGCCTTTCTACAGCTTTATTCAGGACTGAAAGCTTTATTTTTACGATAATATGACTGTGGGCGCTTCTTGTAATACTGACTGACATTTTGTGCCCGGATTGAAATAATTACTTATAGTGTATTCTCGAATTCAGTAGTAGAAAATTCGATGGAAGAAAACGTCAACAAACGACAAATTTGTTCCCAGGCAGGCTATTTGCCCATACCGCTACGCTGCGTACCCGCCCAGAGCCTGGTGGAATTCAAAATCTACCTCGCCGGAAAAGATGGATATTCACTCTACAGCAACCTTGATTCTGGTTTTGGACCTCGGGATTCGCAGCGTCTATTGGAAAATGGCGTCGAGTTTGTTTATGTCTCGGTCAAAGACCACCAGGCCTATTATAGGACTATGGAAGATACCATCGAAAATATTGTCGCTGACCCCAACATCCAGCAGGAAAAAAAGTCCGAAATCCTCTACGCCACCTCGATCGAACTGAGCAATCAGTTGCTCGCCGCTCCTCCGGGTAAGGAAGAAATAAAACGCACCGCCAACCTGGCCCGGGCTACCGTCCAGTTAATCATGAAGGACAAAGGGGCTTTCGGAAGTCTTTGCCAAGCTTTCAACCACGATTTTTACACCGCCACCCACTTGGTAAACATTTGCAGTATGACAATCTCTCTTGCACAAAAAATGGGCTTGATGGATGTGCAAATTCTTCAGCAACTCGGCACCGGAGGGTTACTGCATGACATCGGAAAAATCTTCATTCCCCCCGAAATCCTCAACTCCGTCAATCCTCTCACCGCTCAGGAGTATGAGATAATCCAGAGCCATGTCAACCGCGGACGACAACACCTGGAAAAAATTATGGATTTGCCCTCCGAAATGTTGGCGGTAGTTGCCGAACATCATGAAAGGATCGATGGCAGCGGATACCCCAAAGGTCTCAAACATGACCAGTTGTCCCCTCTTGGACGTTTAGCCGGTATCGTCGATACCTTCGATGCCATGACCTCCGTCAGGCCTTATCGCTCCCACACTTTTTCGGTTGGCGATGCCTTGCAGGAAATCGAGGATAATACCCCACAAAAATACGATGTCGATATCCTCCATGCCTTCGCTTCCATGATGGAAGATGCTGTCCCCTCCGATAACGATCCAGAGGAAAAAACCAGTAACTCTAAGAAAAAAGTTCAGACCCCCACAATTAATCTCTCCGGGCCAAAACACACTCAGTATTATTTCCGGATTCCGATTGTTGTGCAAAGGCTAAGCAAAATTCGCGATAAAATTACGCTCGGCCCCAAAGAAAAAATGATCTCGCACAAAATATCATGCCTCAGACTCGGCTTCCTCAGCAATCACCCGTTTAAATCCGATCAAAATATTTACATCACCAGCGAAAAATTAAGTGCCATTGGCATGGATAAACTAACCGCCGTGGTAATTAACTGTCACGATCATACCGGCGGCTGGTACACCGTAGATGCAAAATTCCACAAACCTCAATCTCCCGAAATCATCGAAAAAATAAAAACCATTACCGACGTCAGAGAAATTTCTGCTCTTGTCGAACATGAAACTGAAAAGTACTGACTCCACTCCTACCCCCAACTAACTCACCCCAACCTTCCGAAAATACTACTCAAATCGACGATGGCTCGACGGACAGCAATCCCAAACTTATTTGAGGGTGTCCGGGTGGCCTGCTACACCGCAAAGCGACGGGTGGCACCGCCAAGTACCCTTGGGGGTGGTTACCTCTGTATGACGCTACCACCGCCGGGTGGTACGCTGGAGTTTATCCCGATTCTTCGGTACCGCAAAGCGGTTTAATAATATTCGTTATCCATATACCGGGTAATTGCCTTTAATCCATTTTTCAACTTTCCTGGTAAATGATTTGACAAAGATTACCATCTCTTCTGCCTCAGCTTCGGTTATCCTGCCGGCGGCGTCATAATCAGCAATATTCCGTTTTCTGCGACACAGGTCAAGAAAAACAACGAATTTGGATACAGATTTGCCCATAGCCAGCTTTAAGCACACCAAGGTCTGGTGGTGCGCACCAAAACCTTTCACCCGATAACCACAGCAGGCGACGACCATCTTGGCGCTTTGCAGTGCCGCGTTGTAAGCTGTGGTAAATTTCCGATCTGCTGATAAACCCGCTAAATCTACATCGGCAAGATCTCGGACTATAACAGCCCGAAGGTCGTCTAACTCTCTTCGGGACGTCCGATGCTTTTCAACACGTCCTTCATTAAGTAAGTCTTGCCAGGTCATCCTCATTCCCCTTGATAAATATTTTCACCGTGCCCGCCACTGAAGAAACAAAGTGATGCCCGCTTGACAATTTCTCCTGCCACTCTTTCACGGGATAAACCGTAGGATTAATCTCTCTGCCTAACTTCTCCTGAGCCACGCTTATCGCGTTAACAACTTCTCTTAAGCTGACGGAACCAATAACCATCAAATCGACGTCGCTTATTGACCCGGCGGAATTGTCTGCAAAACTTCCGTAAATAAAAGCGACTTTGATCTTTTTCGATAACGGGTTTAATGTCTCTCGCATCACTTCTGTCAGACCCGCTGTCTTACGCATCATCCCGGAAAGCTCAGCCAAAAAAGGACAGTCTGTATTAGCCTGGTAATACGTGCGGTTGCCGTCTTTGGTTTTCGAAATTATTTCCGCTTGCGCCAACCCGCAAAGTTCTCTCCGTACCGCGCCCAGTGACAATCCGGTTCGTCGCGAAATATCCCGCAAATACCACCGCCACGACGTCTCCGACAGCAATAATCCCAGCACTTGCTTACGTACCTTGGGAAAAAGCCAGTCAATTGGTTTTTTCTTTTTCGTTCTCATATTGCGCACCATTGTATCCTAAATGCGCACATAAGTCAAAGCCAAATTTCTAAAACTTTCCCACTTCTTCCACCCGCCCGGGCAGATGATAACTTCCGCTCATTAACTCATCCCACCCATTCGATTATCCTGTCTAAAAATCTTTCGATCATTCGAACTTCATCATTAATTCGCCTGTCGAGGCACGACCTTGTCGTGACTGATCATCTTGCCGCGGCGCTCGCCGTGCTGGCGCCTGCTCGCCATGCTTCGCTAGTCGCAGCAGGTCGCAGCAGGTAGCCCTCGCGAAGCCGGATCTGGTTTCGTCATTCGTCATTAAATTCATGGTCAATCTAAACGGTGAACATTTGCTTATTTTTTATCTTTGATTTTTGATTTCTCAAACCGGCCATCGGCCAGTTTGAGTTCGTCATTCAAAATCAATCCGTCTCAATCAGATTCGCGGTCAGATCACGTAGATTTTTTGCCCGGGTTATCACTTCCTTCGGCGGATCAGGCAACGCTTCGGGGCCGCCGGTTCCTCCATAAATATTAAAGGCGTCATTAACCGTCCCTTTATCCCCCATCAGATATTCAAAAGCCCTTGATATGTTCGTCCATTTGCCTTCCTTCAACGCCGCAAAAAATCGTGCCCGGGTGGGAGTTTTCCCCGTCAGGTTCGCTATCTTGATAAACGCCAGCTCTCCCTCAATCAGCAAGGTCTCCAAGTCCTGTTGGCTTTCATCCGTCAACAAAACCAACACCGGACCGCTGGGGGCTTTTGCTTCTGCTGCTCCTGCTGCCCCTGCTGCTCCCGCTGCTCCCGCTGCT
>JAFGSR010000092.1 GCA_016934515.1 Sedimentisphaerales bacterium | reverse complement strand
CAATTTCCAAAGACCTGGTAAATATCCCCATGTATTTCAACAGGATAGGACAACTCACAACATAATAGCCGTATGCTAAATTTTTAACCCAACAATCGATCACCCCACATATTGTGTCCGTCACCAGAATAAAAAGTACGATTTTGATTAAATGATGTGACCCTAAGTACATGTCGAATGCCCCCTACAGCCATGAAAGCAGTCGTGCTAAGTTGATGACACTGATGCGACCGGCCCACTTGTCAATTGTTTTCACGCCGAAAATTTAGTATATGAAATCTTAATGGTAATTTAAACATGCGAGCGGATGTGTGGGATGGATATTTGGCTTTTTTTGATGGAAATGGCTTTTCTTCTGGGTGGCGCCTTTGTTTTAGGCGCTCTGGCCCAGCGGCTTCGACAAAGCCCGATTGTGGGATATCTGTTGGCCGGTATGCTGGTCGGTCCCCTGCTGTTTAACGCGGCGGCGGTCAACCAAGCCGCTGAGCTGGGTGTATCGCTGCTGTTATTTTCTATCGGACTTGAATTTTCCTTCAAGGAACTGCGCCGGATGGGGAAGATGGCCTTCGGCGCAGGAAGCATTCAGGTGCTTGCCACCATGGCCATCGTTACCCTGATTGTAGTCTGGTTGACAAATTTGTCACAGGCCCTTACCTTCGGCGCCATTGTGACATTGAGCTCAACCGCCGTCGTTTTGCGGGTTCTGGTTGACCGCGCCGAAATCGATTCGATTCGCGGACGCGCCAGTTTGGGAATTCTTTTGTTGCAGGACATCTCGGTTGTTCCGCTTGTTCTGATGGTCAGTTTTTTTATACCGGGATCCGCCGAAGCCCATGTGGGGTTACATTTGTTAAAAGTGGTTTCAGCGGCCGCCGGTCTCGCCGCTGTTTTCTATCTGATTCTCTACCGTGTCCTGCCGGTCTTTCTCAGCGATCAGGCCATTTTTGCCAACCGTGAATTGACCGTATTGCTGACCATTACTGTTGGACTGGGTGCAACTTGGTCGTCCCATGCGCTGAACATTTCACCAGCGCTAGGGGCTTTTTTGGCGGGCCTGCTGCTGGGCGAATCCCATTTCGCCGGCCAGATCCAGGCCGATATCGGTTCGTTACGAATCATGATGGTTACCTTGTTTTTTGCCTCAATCGGCATGCTTCTCAAGCCGCTGTGGTTTATCATGCATTTGCATTGGATTTTTCTGCTGGCCATTGCGATTTTTGTTCTCAAAGCTACCATAGTCTTCTTAATTGCCCGATTTTTCAGTCTTGACAACCTTCACGCCCTAGCAACCGGCATCACTCTGGCGCAGATTGGCGAATTCTCGTTCGTATTGCTCGCCGCCGCTCAAAACGGCGGTGTACTAAGCGACTATGCCTTCAATCTGATCATCTCTGTCATCATCCTGCTGATGTTTGCCGCTCCGTATATGGTCACCCTTGCGTTTCCTCTGTCCGACCGCCTGCTCGCTTTGTTCCCTCGCCGATTGCTGGTCCTTGACAAGCACCTGTCTTCCGCGGAGATCGAGTCGGTTAACCGGGTGCTGGTGGTCGGGTTGGGCCCGACTGGCCAAGAAGTCATTCAATCCCTGCTTTCGCAGAAGATTGAACCTTTGGTGATCGACGCAAACCCTCAAAGCCGAACGCTTGGCAAGGATCTGGGTATTAAGGTTCACTTAGGCGATGCCAGCCGGGACGAGGTTCTCAGTCATGCCGGCTTCAAAACTGTCTGTATGGCGGTGGTGACGGTCCCAGACCCGGACAGCTCCACTCGTATTATACGGACCATCCGACGTATGATGCCGCTAATGCCGATAGCAGTCCGCTGTCGCTACCACCGACATCTGGCGGACCTGCGGAACGCAGGTGCCGACATAATTGTGGACGAAGAAACCAACATCGGTATCCTGTTAAGTAAAGAAGTACTCGAGTCTATCCATAACCGTTCGGGCACCGCCATTGCCTGTCGCCTGGCGGGTCAAACGGATAAAATTATCTGACCGTAAAAGATTGCAGCCATTTATTGCCGGCACTCAGTATTCGAAAGAGAGATAAACTAACGAATCATCCGCTATCAAACACCGTTTTGAGTTTCAGGAAATCTTATCGTTTGGATTTACCAGGAAAAACAACGCGACAGCCGTCTGGCGATAGAAGAACACAGCGGTGACATGCTGGCCCACTACGATTCAGCCGGTGCTTTGAGTTGAATTCCAAAACATTGATGTAATAGTGCTCATTTATGTTTCAATTCTTAACAAAATTAATACCAAACAAAAAGCAAGGGTCCATTTTTATAAAATGGGATTGAGTACAAGATATGGTGGTGGGCTTTAATTTTGAAAAACCGTATACAACTTGCCAAAAATTGCACTATTGCGGTTCACCTGAATAATTTCGGACTATATTCGACAATCTCAATGATATCAAATAGTAAAAACTGTATCTTAATAGCCGTATGCCTGTAAAAAGCGCGGGCTAACAGGTGCGCGGCGAAGTTTCCGCGCATCTCCATTCAGCCCGGGGTTAGACCAAAATATCTGGTCCTCGATTACCAATATTCACATTCTCTCTCTCTCCAGCTCTACAAGAATCTT
>JAFGSR010000006.1 GCA_016934515.1 Sedimentisphaerales bacterium | reverse complement strand
TGTCAACCCTAAAATTACCATAACTATCTGAATTTACAAGATTTATGACATGTTTTACGAGCAAATACTTTTGACGCTGGCATCATTCTTGGTCGGTGTCACGAAAAACCGGGATACGAAGAGCTGCGTAAGCGAATATCCACCGAGATGCTTTTAAAGGCGATATAGGCAAAAAAAAACGATATGGCTGATATAATTCGCGAAAAAACACATCAATTGTGTGATATACTTCACAATTGGCGAAAAGAAGTATATGCTAAAATATCCAAAATCGAATCCGAAATTGGATCCGAATAAGAACAGGAAACAAAAAGTCAAACGTACAGGTAATCAGCCCAAAAAGCATGCTGGCGAGGTAGGTCTGGGTGTTTTGGTGCGGTTTGGGGGAAAAGGTTGGCTGATTCCAGTTTCAGCAGCAAGGGGCGGAACGGTAACTTACTTTTAGGGAGCAATTGATATTATGAGAGCGTCTAACAATTCTTATTTATATTTATATTGGTGTCGAGAGTATGTTCTTATCGGGAGATGGTTACCGGTGATGATATTGTTGTATTTGGTTTTGTTTTCTCAATTGTCATATTCAAAATTGGTTGTTCACCTGCCTATGGACGGCAAGGGTGACGGTGGAATTGTTGCCGGGTCTGAATTGCAGCCGATAGGGGAATTGTCTTTTGTACCGGGGGTGGTGGATAACGCGGTATTTCTTGGGGCGGGCGAGAATGCGCTTATTGTCAAGGATAGCCAAGCTATTGCTGATAACACTGATTCGATAACGGTGGCCTGTTGGTTCAGATCGCATGACCGATTGGAAGCTGGTTCTGTACTGGTAGCAAAAGACGGCAAAAAAGGAGGTTGGCAGTTAACGGTTAGCAGAGATGAAAATTATACCATTCGCAGCGCGGATAGTAGTGCATGTTTTACCGTTTGTGGTTTGGAGAAAACGGTAAATTTATATGGTTATTCAAATATATGTGACGGCAACTGGCATCATATTGTGGGGATCTATGACGGCAAGTCGTTAGCTATATATGTTGACGGTGTAATGGAGAATATTGTTAAGGCGTTCGGGAAAATCAAACCGACCGACTTACCTATCACTATTGGAACGAGATACGAAGAACCGGAGAGGCCGGCTGGTTTCAGTACGGGTTATATTGATGATGTCAGGATATACGATGAACCGGTTAGTTATGAGACTATTGCGGAATTGTCGAAAATAAAACCAAATGGTTTTGGGCATATTACTTATAAAAAAGTTGACTTGAAAAAAGACTTTTTTGATAAAGGTGTTATACCGATCCAGGCTCATCGGGGCGGGGGACTTTCGTTGCCGGAAAATACCCTTGAAACATTTAAAGAAACCTGGGCGGAGGGAATGATTCCGGAGGCGGATATCAGGACGACCAAAGAGGGGGTCATAATCTGTATGCATGATAATGATACCAGCAGACTTGCTCCTACGGCGCCGGAGGCTTTGAAAAAGTTGACTTATGATCAGATGAGTCTGGAGCAGGTAAAAAGCCTGGATGTGGGGATGTTCAGGAATCGTCCCGGTCAGAAGGTGCCGACCCTGGAGGAGGTATTTATGGCAATGCAGGGTAGGGAGGAGAGGAAAATATACCTGGATTATAAATTTGTACCTTTGGAGTTACTAGCTAAGATGGTCAGCAAGTATGATCTTAATGAGCAGATAATATTTACCTCGCGCTATCACCACTTAATTCAGCAGTGGTGTGCTTTGGCGTCGAATAATGTTTCGATGATCTGGATGGGTGGAACGGAATACACTCTCACTAAAATATTCGAACAGCTTCAGCGTGATGACTTTGCGGGTATTTCGATTTTACAGATTATTCTTTATAAAGACACTAAGGCCCCGGAAGGATTTACGCCATCGATTGCTTTTTTGAAGGAGCGCGAAAAGGAGCTGGAGGCGCGGGGGATTGCATTGCAGGTTATTCCCTGGAAGATATCCGATAAGCAGGTTTATGAAAAATTGTTATCCGCCGGTTTTCGTTATTATGGAACGGATTATCCTGAGGTGGCATTACGCGCATACAAATCCGTTTTAGAAAAGAATTAGTGATTAAGCCGGAAAGAAATATGGATATGATGACAAATCGTGAAAGAATACTGGCTGTTTATCGTAATGAACTTCCAGGTTCCTGTTCGGTGTTGATATATGGCAGATACTTGCCGAGAGGTTCTAAGGAAAGGGAGCTTCGTTCCGGGGGACTGGGGATCTTTGAGAATTACCCGGTGGTAACGTTACTGGCGCCGCCCTGGCGGTTAAGGCCGGGTTATCTTTCCGAAGTTAAGGGGGCGGAGTTCAGGGTCAATTACACCTGGGAAAACGGCGAGAAGATTGAAGTCAGAACGTACGAGACAAAAGTCGG
Organism: Sedimentisphaerales bacterium; assembly: GCA_016934515.1. Classification (GTDB taxonomy): domain Bacteria; phylum Planctomycetota; class Phycisphaerae; order Sedimentisphaerales; family SM23-30; genus JAFGSR01. The sequence continues at coordinate 7,626 of JAFGSR010000006.1, read as the reverse complement.
GACTTTGTCTCAATGTATCAAAAAAGACCCGATGTATGGCAGTGACTGGATATCGAAGTTTTATATTAATAAGCCGGAAGATTATAAAATAATGCAGTATATTGTTGAGAACACGGTGTTTGGCAACAATGAGAAGGAGCTAAGGCGCAGAATGGAGGATATGGGGGATGACGGGGTGGTTCTGGGCAGGATAGATCGCACACCCTTCCAGAAGCTATTGGTGGAACTTGCGGGTCCGGAAACATTTTTGATGGATATTTGTTCAGGAGTGAAGCAAGCTGAGGAGCTTTTGGAAGTTATGTCAGACCGTCAGCAGGAAGTTTTTGATGAGGTGGCGGAATCTGCGGCGGAAGCGATATGGCAGCCGGAGAACATGACAGGTGAAATGACATCACCGGTTTTTTATGAAAAGTATTGTTTGCCTTTTTACAAAACCTTTGCGAAGAAAATAGAGGGTACTAATAAGCCTTATGTAGTCCATTTAGACGGGAGATTGAAACCACTACTTAGGCTGATTGGGGAAAGTCCATTTAATTGTGTTGATTCGTTTTCATATCCGGAGATGGGCAATGACGTTAGTTTTGCCGAGGCAAGGCAAGCATGGCCGAATAAGGTGATCCTTCCGAATTTTCCTTCATCAAAATGTACGGAAAGTCGAGAGCGGATTAATTCATTTTTGGAGGAGAAGCTTAAAGAGGCCGGAACAGAGAAGCCTTATATGTTGCAGATTAGTGAGGATATTCCAGTTGAGCAGTGGCAAAGGGTCAGTCTGATTATTGTTGATTTCTTTAATAAAAATGCCGGGTTCGAATAACTTTTTACTCAAACTGACCATCGGCCAGTATGAGAAATCAAAAATCAAAGATAAAAAATCAAAATTACGGAATTGCTATGGATGACAATAAAGGCCAGATGGATGCTATGGAAACCAAGCAGCAATACCGCTACTGGCGAACGAGAATACTATATAGCAGCCTGATTGGTTATGCACTTTTTTACTTTGTGCGTAAAAACATATCCATGGCGTTGCCGGGCATAGAGGCGGAATTTGGTATAAGCAAAGCGACGTTAGGCTTGTTTCTGACATTGCATGGTTTGTTGTATGGAATTTCGAAGTTGGTTAACGGTATATGGGGTGACAGAGCAAATCCGAGATATTTTATGGCGATGGGTCTTTTACTTTCGGCATTGATGAATATATTTTTCGGTATGAGCAGTACGGCATTAGCGTTTGGAATATTTTGGCTTTTGAATGGCTGGTTTCAGGGTATGGGCTGTCCGGCCAGCGTTAAGTGTTTATGTAACTGGTTTACGCCGTCAGAACGAGGATTGAAGTTTGCGATCTGGAATACATCTCATTCTATCGGAGCGGCACTGGTTTTATTTTTGAATAGTTTTCTGGTGATATATGATTGGCGGTTATGTTTTTTTGTTCCGGCAGGGATTGCTATTGCCGGGGCGATATTTTTGCTAAATCGTCTGAGGGATACCCCGGAATCTTTGGGATTGCCAGCGGTGGAAGATCACTTTAACCATGAGGTGGAGGTTGAGCATGACAAGGAAAAGAAAATGACTTCCGCCGAATTCAGAAGTTTTTTAGTAAAATATGTTTTTAGAAATCCGGGGATATGGTTTATCAGTTGCGCAAGTTTTTTTCTATACATTGTCAGATATGCGATATTAGATTGGGGGCCGACATTTCTGAGCGAGATGAAAGGAGCTCCATTAAGACATGCGGGGGTTATAATTGCAATATATGAAGTTTCCGGAATAGCAGGAATGCTGGTAGCCGGTTGGATGATGGACAAGTTGTTCAAAGGCAGAGGTTCGAAAGTGTGTGTTATATTTATGTTAACTTGCGCGGTGTTCACCTTTATGTTCTGGAAGTTACCGATAAAATCAAATATGGGCAACGCTATTTTGCTTTGCGGGATTGGCTTTACGATTTATGGTCCGCAGTGTTTGCTTGGACCGATAGCGGCGAATATGGCGACTAAAAAGGCAGCTTCTACCGCGGTTGGAATAATCGGATTTTTCAGTTATTTAAGTGTGGTATTTTCAGGATGGGGATTGGGATATATAGTCGATCATTATAATTGGAACACAGGTTTTTTCACGTTAATAATAGCAGGCCTACTTGCAGCATCAATGTTCGGCATCACTTCGATATGGAATTATCAACATAAAATTCAATAGCATGATGAATAAGATTATTTATTGAAAGGTTTGGTATGAATTCAAGGGAAAGAGTTTTAGCTGCGGTGGAAGGGGTATTGCCGGACAGGGTGCCCTGCGACTTTTATGCAACATCGGTTGTTACGGAAAATTTAATGTGCTATCTTAAAGTTGATAAATTTCGCGAGGTGGTTGACAGGCTCAATATAGATATGTTTATTTTCAGAGACCTAATAGTTCCGGAATGGCAGGGGCCCAAACCGAAGGAAACAGAGGTTGCGCCCGGTGTAACAGAAAATTATCTGGGTTGGCGAATGAAAAAGGTAAAGACGATATTTGGTTTTGAAGATTTTCACTGCGATCATATTTTTGCCGACGCCCAGACCGAGGAGGATATCGAGAAATTTGATTGGCCTAAAGTGGATTGGTTTGATTTTTCGGCGATGCCCGAACAGTTGGACGAATACAGCGATAAAGCTTTAATTGCGGCTTCGGCCAGCGTGTTTCAGCATCCGACGATGGTTCGCGGGCTGGATAATTTTCTCTGTGACCTGCTGCTTAATGAAGATTTGGCGAATTATCTAATGGATAAATATACAGATTTTTATTTGGCTTATTTTGACAGGATGTTTTCGGTTTGTAAGGGTAAGATTAGTGTGCTCAGGGTTGCGGATGATGTAGGGATGCAGGAAAGGGCTTTAATAAAAGTTGAGACATTTCAAAAATTTGTTAAGCCCCGGTTGAAAAAATTAGTCGATATGGCCCATGCTCACGGTGTGAAGTTGATGTTTCACAGTTGCGGCAGTGTAGTGGATTTTATTGACGATATTATAGAGACCGGCGTGGATATTTTAAATCCGATTCAGGTACGTGCCAAAGATATGGAGCCGGCGGGGATTAAGGAAAGATTCGGGAGCAGAATTTGTCTGCACGGCGGGGTGGATATTCAATGGACCATGCCCAAGGGTAGTGGGGAAGATGTTGCAGCGGAGGTCAGGGAGAGAATTGATGTAATGGGCAAGGGAGGGGGTTATATAATCGGTCCGTGTCATGCATTGCAACAGGATGTGCCGATGGAAAATATTGTTACGATGTATAAGACGATTCAGGAATATCAGAAGTCCTGAAGTTTTAAGCGGATGGTTTCCAAGCAAATTGACTCGACGGGGCGTAAAACATAACTAGAACTTATCCCAAAACCTAATGTTAAGTTGTTTCAGGGCGGAATAAGGGGGTTTTGCCGGGGGATAATTTCTGTGAAGTGTAGCTGACAATTGGATGGGGGGGCGTTATAATCTGGAAATGAGTCGATGGGTGATGAATAAACATGTGGAGGTGATTGGCTATGATTGCGCCGAATAGCATAAATCGTGAAGGAAGGATTCGGAAGAAGGTTGGTTTTTGGGGAGGTTTTGGTGTTTTGCTGGTGGGGGTGATGTGGCTGGTGGGGATTTATGGTTCGAACGGGGGAGAGGTTATGGCTCAGGTACCGGGGCTGCAGTTGGCGGGTGCGGGTGCGGGGCAGGGTGAGGCCCGGGTGGGGATTGAGGTGGTGAGTCAGTTTGAGCCGGCGGGGGCGGGGGAGCGGATGGCGGTGGCGGTGGTGTTGGAGGTGAAGGAGGGCTGGCACCTTTATGCTAATCCGAAACAGGGGGATTTGGGTTTGGATACGGAGATTATTCCGGAGGCGGTTGAAGGGGTGCGGTTTGGGGAGGTGATTTATCCGCCGGGGGAGAAATATGAGGACAAGGTGCTGGGCTCGTCCAATCACATCTACGAAGGGCGGGCGGTCTGTTATGTACCGGTGGAGGTGGCGAAAGATGTGGCTGCGGGGAGCAAGATTGTGGTGGCGTTACAGTTGAAGGGATTGCTGTGCAGTGATGCCGGTCAGTGTGTGCCGTGGGAGGATGCGGCAGGGTTGGAGATTGCTGTGGGTGAGCAGGGGGTGGTTAATCGGGAGGAGTTGTTTGCGGGGTTGGATTTGTCGGGAGTGGACTGGGGTGAGGCAGAGCAGAAAGGTGTGGTTGGGGATGTTGGTGACGGCGAGATTGCGGTGGATGACTGGGTGAAGCCGATATTGTTGGCGTTGGTGGCGGGATTAGTGATGAATCTGATGCCTTGTGTGCTGCCTTTGATTCCGATTATCGTGCTGACGCTGATGAAGCAGTGCAGTGCGGAGGAGGGGCAGGAGCCGGATAGGGGTAAAAGCGTGCGAGTGGGGCTGGCGTTTGCGGCGGGGATTCTGGTGGTGTTCGCGGGGCTGGCGGTGCTGATGAGCGTGTTCAAGATGGCATGGGGACAGCAGTTTCAAGGGACGGGTTTCAAGTTAGGATTGCTGCTGGTGGTGTATGTGCTGAGTTTGTCGATGTTCGGTTTGTTCGAGATCGCACTGCCGAGTAAGGTGTCGAATATGCAGGTGATGCGCGGGGGGTATGCGGGAGCGATGGGGATGGGGATGCTGGCGACGGTGTTGGCGACGCCTTGTGGGGCGCCGCTGTTGGGGCCGGTGCTGGGGTGGTCGCTGGCGAAGCCTTTGGCGGTGATGGTGGTGATGTTTCTGGTGATTGGGGCAGGGATGGCGTTGCCTTACGTGGTGTTGACGGCGTTTCCGAAGCTGTTGAACCGGGTGCCGAAAGGGGGGAACTGGATGATTCGGCTGAAGCAAGTGATTGGATTTATGATGCTGGGATTCGCGGTGTATCTGATCGGTTTGTTTCCGGGGGGTTGGCGAGTGCCTTTGATGTATTTCTGTGTGGTGGTGGGATTTTGTGTGTGGCTGGGTTTGGGGGTGGTGAATCGTAACAGCAAGGCGGGATTGCGGTGGGGGGCGCGGCTGGCGGCGGTGGTGCTTCTGGTAGTGGGATCGTACGGGTTGGCAGTGATGGATAAGGGGGAAGTGGGGGTGTCTGACTGGCAGGCGGAATTGCGAGAGCACCAGGAGGCGGGGCGGACGGTGATCGTAAAGTTTACGGCGAACTGGTGCAAGAATTGTTCGGTGCTGGATAAGTTAATTTATAAGACGGAAACGTTTCAGCAGAAGCTGCAGGAGACGGGGGCGGCGCTGGTGGTGGCGGACGGTTCGTATCCGGACGAACGTTTCAATGAGATTGTGCAGGAATTAGGCGGGCCGGGACAGGGGATACCGTTGGCGGCGATTTATCCGAAGGGCAGGGAGGAGGGCGTTATTGTGTTACGGGGTTTATATAGTATGAAAGATGTGTTGGGGGCGCTGGATAAGGCGAGTGCGGCAGGTGGGGGTGATTAGATGAGTAGCGAGGAGATGAACGCTATGGAAATTACTGAAAAGGATCGTAAGCGGGCGGAACAATGTATGCGTTGTCCGGTATGTCGGCGGGCGAGGGAAAAGCAAAAGGGGCTGGCGTTTTGGTTTGTCAAGCATGTGGAAGGTGGAATTTGTCCGAACTGCAAGGCTTATGAGAAGGTGTATGGTCGAAAGGCGCATGAGCCGAAGCCGAAGAACGAGGACTAAGAGATTCTAAATCCTAAATAAATTCTAATTATTTAATGTTCAAATTTCAAAACGACTAAAGCAGGGATGGTGCAATTCAGAAGAAGGCGGTTATGAAGACGGTGAGGTTGATGAGTTGGAATGTTAATGGATTGCGGGCGGTGGAGCGGAAGGGGTTTGCGGAGTGGTTGGGGGAAGCGAATCCTGATGTGCTTTGTGTGCAGGAGACGAAGTTGCAGCCGGGGCAGGTGCCGGAGGGGCTGCGGGAGTTCGGGGATTATCGGCTGGAGGTTTTTTCGGCGGAGCGGCCGGGTTACAGCGGGGTGGCTATGTGGACGCGGCTGAAGCCGATGGCGGTGCAGAAGGGGTTGGGGATTGAGAAGTTTGATGTGGAGGGGCGGGTGCTGCGGGTGGATTTTGGGGGATTTTTGTTTTATGGGATTTATTTTCCCAACGGTGGTGCTTCGCAGGAGCGGCTGGATTACAAGCTGGAGTTTTATGAGGCGGTGCTGGAGCAGTTGCGGCAGTTGAATCCGCGGGAAAGGAAGATTGTGGTTTGCGGGGATGTGAATGTGGCGCATAAGCCGATTGATTTGGCGGAGCCGTGGCGTTATGAGGCGGTGAGTGGTTTTTTACCGGAGGAGCGGGCGTGGGTGGACCGGTTGCTGGAGGCGGGATTTTGTGATGCGTTGCGGATGTTTGACGAGTCGGGGGGCAATTACACGTGGTGGGATTATCGGTTGCGGGCGCGGGAACGGAACCTGGGGTGGCGGCTGGATTATTTTTTTGTGAGCGAGGCGATGAGAAATGAGGTGGTTTCGTGTAAGATTCATGCGGAGGTGATGGGTTCGGATCACTGTCCGATTGAACTGGAAGTTAAATCTACGGTTATTTAATAAGTTTGTCGGTGATAATCAGGAAGGTTTTGGGAGTTAGAGCGTCTTTAGTAATGACGAATGACGAAACCAGAATGATGAATCAATGACGAATGACGAATGTCGAAGGGCAAGGTTCAATTTTACCATGAAGATCATGAAGGGCATAAAGTTTTTTAGGCTGGATGCCCGATCAGGTCGGGCATGACAGGTCGGATTGATCGGTTTTAGTGTGCTAGTGCGCAACGGGAAGGTAGTTTATTTTGGCAAAGTCTAAGAAGGTGTCTGGGAAGCAGGTGTTGCCGAAGATGTTTAAGCCGACGGGGGCGGATTTGAAGAGTGCGGCGGGGCGGGCCAGGAAGATTTTGGCGGGTTTGGAGCAGTTGTATCCGGATGCTGAGTGCGCGCTGGTGCATAATAACGCGCTGGAATTGCTGGTGGCGACGATTCTTTCGGCACAGTGTACGGACGTGCGAGTGAACAAGGTGACGCCGGAATTGTTTAAGAAGTATCGGCGGGCAGAAGATTATTGTGAGGTGGAGCGGGCGGAGCTGGAGGAGGACATTCGCAGTACGGGTTTTTATCGCAATAAGGCAAAAAATATTCAGGCGGCCTGTCGGGATATTGACGAGAAATTCGGCGGGAAGGTGCCGGACAACATGGAGGATTTGACGTCGTTGGCGGGTGTGGGGCGGAAGACGGCTAATGTTATTCTGGGTAACGCGTTTGATACGCCGGGGATAACGACGGATACGCATGTGATTCGGCTGTCGCGGCTGATGGGGCTGTCGAAGAACAGCGATCCGGTTAAGCTGGAATTTGATTTGATGGAGCTGGTGCCGCAGCAGGAATGGACGCGGTTCAGCCATCAAATGATTTTGCACGGGCGGAGTGTTTGTGTTGCGCGGAAGCCGGGTTGCGGGGATTGTTTGTTACGGAAGCATTGCTGTTATGGGCAGGTTAGTCAATCATGACAAAGGGTGATGAAACAAGAAGTGATATACAGTTGCCATTGAAATCGCTGGTGAAGCAGGGTGTGGTTTGTGAGTTGGTGGAGCGGGAGTTGGGTGGTGGGTATGTTGGTTGGGGGCGGTGGTTTGGGGGAAG
>JAFGSR010000091.1 GCA_016934515.1 Sedimentisphaerales bacterium | reverse complement strand
GCTCAGGATTTTAATTTAACCATGAAGCTCCTGAAGTTCATGAAGAGGTCAAAAATTCATAAGACGTTAATTATTAACATATTATGATGATGTAAAATAAAAATCGTGCATAAAAAACAAGAAGTTGTTGGATAGTATTACAAAGTTGTTGGTGTGAAAAAGGTCTGTTCGACCTTATGTTCGCCCATTGCGAATGAGTATGCTTAAAGGATTTCGAAATGTGTACAAATCACCGAATAGCAGTTATCGTATTGGCCTGTTTGTTAGCACCACTTGCTGTTGCCGGAGGAACAATTGAGCCGCTGGTGCGTTGGATTGATCTGGATGTGGGGCAAACTCAGCAGGTTACGCTCCACGACGGCACCAAAGCAACGGTGACGCTTTTGGAGTTGACCGAGAAACGCGATTCGGTCCGTAATGCAGTACGCAGGGCGCAGGTCAAAGTTAAAGTCAATGACCAAACCACGGAGCTGGTTTCATCGACATATAATCTGCCAACGGTTATAGGTGGTATCCAGATCGATTGTCCGGTGACCAAGGGATATGTCCAAAACAGCAGCAAAGCAAACGTCTGGGCACTGAGTAAAGATGCTCGTTTTCGAGTCTGGCCCGCCGGTTCGCCCTGGATTCGCCCCGACACATTTATCTACCCGGTAAAGCAGAAGTGGTTTGCGAGCGATACGCAGATGGCCAATGTTCCCTGCTACGTCAACGCCTGTGACACTCCCGGTCAGAAGAGTATCTATTATCATTACGGGCTGGACTTCGGCGGTTCGGAAGGAATGGTAGAGGTTATTGCGGCTACGGATGGATTAGTAGTATCGGCAGGCAATGAAGTAATCGAAGGTCATAAAGACACCCCGGTGGCCCCGCGGTACGATGTGGTTTACATTCTGGACGAACGGGGCTGGTACTATCGCTATAGCCATCTTCAGATGATTGCCACGCCGGTGATTCCGGGTGAGCGGGTAAAGATGGGTCAGCGAATTGGTCTGGTGGGTAAGGAAGGGGGCAGTGGGGGTTGGTCGCATTTGCATTTTGATATTAATAGCCGCCAGCCTTCGGGTATGTGGGGCGTGCAGAATGGTTACGCATTCATCTGGCAGGCGTATCAACAGCAATACAGCCCAGAGATTATTGCCGTGGCCAGGCCTCATCATTTGGTTTATACGGACGAAACAGTCCAACTGGACGCTTTGAAGAGTTGGACCAAGACGGGCAAGATTGCGAAATACGAGTGGACATTCTGTGATGGGACCAGTGCGAAGGGCAGCACCGTTGAGCGGGTGTATGAACGAGCGGGTCAGTACAGCGAGATTGTGAAGGTGACAGATTCGGCGGGAAAGATTGCGTATGATTTTGCGGTGGTGTATGTAATCGACCGCAAGCACCCTGAGCGTGTGCCGATAGCGATCAATGCGAATTATTATCCCACGTTCGGGATCAGAGCAGGTGATGAGGTAACGTTTAAGGTTCGGTCCTTCGCAACCCAACAGGGCGAGGAGATGTGGGATTTTGGGGATGGAAGTGCAACGATGAAAGTGCAATCGGATGGCAATGCGAATTCGCATAATCCGGCGGGCTATGCCCTGGTGCTTCACCGATATCGAAAGGCTGGGGATTACATCGTTACAGTCAGACGCAGTGATGAGCATGGGTACGAAGCGGTTGGACATCTGCACGTGCGTATTGATTGACCATGCCCGCCGAGCCGGAGCTTGCCCGCCAAGACGAGCTCGTCTCGGCTCGTCGCGGCAGGAAGTTAATGACGACACGTAGTGAGGTGGAGAGCCCGGAACGGAAACAAATATAAATCCCCGGCAGGTCGAAGGCAGGCTTACTTGGCCCATTTGGGGCTGCTTTGAGGAGATAAGACTTTTTCGGAAAGAGTTTTTCTGTGAACGGATACAATAATTTTATTCATTATTCCTGTGTTCAATCTTTGAAATTGGAGTTAACATAGTATATACTCAGAAAAAATTGAAAGTTTGATATCGAATTTGCTTTACTTACTGTGTGCCGCGATTAAAGTGTTCACAAGATTTCATTTAGCATATCGAGTATCTTTCTTATAATTTTTCCGGTAAACTGAAAGGAGTAATAATGAATCGGTATGTGTTTATAGCAGTTGTCATGGCGACATCGGTCTGCAGAGCTGAGTTGATAAGTAGTTGGTCATTTGAAGGGGACATTTCAAATTCAGTATATGCATCAAAACTAAAAGCCGAAGAATGCGGCCAAATTGATTTTGCAGAAGGCGTCCGCGGTCAGGCATTAAAACTGTCTTCAGCTAAGAAAGCTGCACTTATTGTCAGTAATTCTGATTTTTTAAATGCGCTAGATGCTTTCAGTGTGAGTATGTGGATAAAGCTCGATACGAATCACAAGAACATATTTTCGGCATTTATCAGTAAAAACGGCGAGGAAAATCAAGGCTGGCAAATGCGGATATACAAAGATCACGGATTTGCCAATTTTGTTGTTCGAGGCGCAGATGGAAGCGTAAGGATGTGTTATGCGGGCCGGCGGGTAGATGATGGTAACTGGCATCATGTAGCGGGAACTTATGACGGCAAATATATATATTTGTATATTGACGGTCATGTTGTTGACATAACGGATGTGCCGGAAGGCGGGTTCGGCGAGACAGAAACACCGCTGGTGATAGGTGCCAAGATTGCCCGGGGCCACACTGAGCCATACAAGTATATGGACGGTATGATTGATGAGCTTAAAATATTTAATCACACCCTCAGCAGCGAGGAAGTTAAGGGGCTGGCTAATTGGAGCGAACTTGTTCGGGCAAGACTGACGGAGATTCGCACCAAGCGTGGGGTAGCTGCTAATGCTGTGCACCGGGGAGCGGGTAAATATCTGCCGGAAAATACGATTGAGGCATTCGAATATGCCTGGAAGATGAAATTTATTCCCGAAGGTGATATCAGGTCAACCAAGGATGATGAAATTGTTTTCTTCCACGACGACGATCTTAAGAGAGCGGTTCCGACAGCTCCGAAAGAGATGCTCGACAAAATAATCAGCGACCTTACGCTGGCAGAGCTGAAAACGCTGGATGTGGGTGCGTTCCGAGGCCAGCCCGGCCAGAAAATTCCTACGATAGAAGAAGTGTTCGACGCTTTAGCAAAGGATTCGGGAAGATTTATATTTCTTGATTATAAAAAAATCGACATGAAGCGTCTAGCCAAACTGGTGAAGAAGTATGGTGTGGACCGGCAGGTGGTATTTACATCAAAGAACTATGACCTGATACAATATTGGAAGGAACTTGTTCCGGAATCTCCGACCAAATTGTGGATGGGAGACACACAGGAAGCAATAGACAAAAAACTGGATATGGTAAGGCGGAATGATTACAAGGATATTTATATTATCCAGTTGCATTATAAACGGACAGGTAATACGTTTCAGCTTAGCGAAGATTATATCGTTTCGGTGCGAGAGGAGTTCAAGAAAAAGGGCATCATAATTCAGATTATGCCCTGGGACATAAAAGACGGGCCGGTATTTGAAAGGCTGTTTAAACTGGGCTTCGAGGCGGTGGGGACGGATTATCCGGATGTGGTGTATCCGATATACAACAAGTATTTCAGGCAAACTGACTGATGGTCAGTTTAAGAATGACGAATGAAGAAACCAGAATGAAGATTTAATGACGAATGACGAAGTCAGAATGATGACACGGAGCGCAGCGGAGAGCCCGGCACGGAAAGTTAACGCGTAAAGATTTGATTATATGCAACTGGGGCAAGGTGTATTATTGACAAGATTTTAGGAGTAAGTAGATGCTGAGTAGGATATTTGGTTTTCTGAAGGCTGCGCCGGAAGTACCGATTATAACCGACGAGGTAAAAATGCGGAGCAGCTATCGCTACTGGCGACTGCGGGTTATGTATGCGATGGTTATCGGCTATATCGGATTTTATTTTGTCAGGAAAAGTATTTCCACGGCAATACCGGTCATTATAGAAGAATTTGACATTCCCAGGGCGCAAATGGGAATGGTACTAACTATGTTCGGGCTTACATACGGGATTTCCAAATTTTTAAATGGTTTTGCCGGGGACCGGACAAATCCGCGTTATTTTATGGTGTTTGGGTTGGTTGGTGCGGCGGTAATAAATATATTCTTCGGCTTAAGCAACGGAATAATTGCATTCGGTATTTTCTGGATTCTTAACGGTATGTTTCAGGGAATGGGCTGGGCACCGTGCAGCAAGACATTGGTACACTGGTTTTCGGCCAAGGAGCGGGGAGTGAAGTGGTCTATAGCGAACAGTGCGATATCGATAGGTGCAGCCGGGGTAATGTTTTTAAATGGATATTTGATAAAAGTCTATGGCTGGAGATACTGTTTTTTCGTACCGGCAGGAATAGCATTTTGTGTTGCACTGTTTATCCTAAATCGATTGCGAGATCGGCCTCAGTCGCTTGGTCTGCCACCAGTAGAACAATATACCGGCGAAGAACCCGATGTGGGCGAGATGAAGAAGGGCAAAGACGCTGCGTATAAACAAATGTGTAAGCAGTATATTTTCAAAAATCCGATGATGTGGGTAGTATGTCTTTCTCAGTTTTTTGTGTACGTAATAAGATATTCGGTTTTGGATTGGGGAACTACATTTCTGACAGAAGACCGAGGTGTGGATATTATGCAGGCCTCCTGGATTGTCGCCGGATACGAATTATCCGGCCTGGCCGGCATGTTGGTAGCCGGCTTTGCAATGGACAAACTCTTTAAAAGCTATGGAGGCAGAACATGTGCTATATATATGGCACTGTGTACACTGTTCATTCTTATTTTCTGGAAGGCGCCGATCCACTCGGCCCAAGCGAACGCTTTGTTGCTTTGTGCTATTGGATTTATGATTTACGGTCCGCAGTGTCTGGTGGCGGTAATCGCGGTAAATATGGCACCTAAAAATGTCGGAGCTGCCGCTGTCGGTTTAACTGGTTTATTCGGTTATGCCAGCACCACAGTTTCCGGCTGGGGACTTGGGGCGTTAGCGGACAATTACGGATGGAATGCAGTATTTTTAATGTTAGTGGTTGCATCTATAATGGCTATGATCTTTTTTATTATTTTGTGGAACAGCAATCCACATTTGCCCGGTTCGCAAGCTCATGCCGATCATGAAAACCGGAAAAACAGACCGTAGCTGAGTTGGCGTCAGGAGGTCAACGGAGCATTTTTTTCAGAATAACGTCCGATTATTATTGACATAAATTCACGAAATTGCTACAATGGGTTTAGTCTTTTTGTTTGGAAGTCGGCGGTCTTTTGGTTTTTTTCTATCTTCTTACATTGTCGTTATTTATGGAAAATATTATAGAGGAGAAAAGTGGAATTCGTCAGGGGCGGTTTTGTCGATGGCGGTCAAATCCAAGCCTTTATTTTCAGTTGATTTATTAACAAATATCGTAATTTTTGCTCGTTTTTCCAAGGGCACTTAAATGTTATGATTCGTGTAAAATCTTAATTAAAGGAGAAAATGCAATGCCTAGGGGTATTAAGATGAGAAAAAGGAACCGGCGATCAGGAGTGGGCGATAATTTTCGGAGTGTTCGAGGTAGAGATGCTATCCGGGGAGTCCGGTGCGGGTCAATTTCAGGGATAATTTTAAGTGTTGTTTTAACGCTGCTTTTTGTGGGTATATTGCCGGTATTGGGGGCGACCAGGATCAATGCTCAAAGTGCCGAAGTTGAGTTCGATGGAGCCGCGAAGGTGGCGATTCAAATCGGAGTTGATTATCGCGGTGATGATCTGCTGGAGATGGCTGACACGTTGCAGGGAGGCGAGCCGGGTGCGCCCATGCTACCTTATCGGATGACGCGGGTATTGCTGCCGGCGAATGCCGATTTAGACACGGTGCAGGCGGATTTGTCCGGAGCGGAATGGGAGGATTTTTCGGGAGAATATGAATTGGGTTCGGTTCCTCCGGCGGCGACCTGGGACGGTGAGAAGCCGGTGTTCGACTGGGGAAATGGGGATTCCTCCCGAATTGTGGCCGGTCGAAATATAGATATTTATGGTAAAGATGCCTATTTCCCGGAGCAGGTGGTTGAAATTGTTTCGATAGGTCAATATCGTCAGTGGAAATTGGTGGAGATAAAAGTTTGGCAGGCAGTGTACAATCCGGTGCAAAAGAAAATACTAGTACTAAACGGAGGCGGGATAAAAGTCAGCACGTTATTACAGAGTGATGCTGCCAGGCCGATGGTCTCGGGCAGAGAGAATGGAATTTCCAGTGAGATGCGGTCTTCGCTGTTAAATCCTGAGGATGAAGAAATTTTTTACCCCGAAGGGCAGGAAGCACCGCAGGAAGCGCCGCAGTCGGCGGCGGATTATGTAATTATAACTACGAGTACAATTCAGAGTACCAGCACGGCACTATCGTCTTTTGTTGCCTGTCGGGGGACATGCGGCAATATAGTGAAAGTGGTAACGGAAGGGGCCAGTGCGGACGATACGCATTATGTATCGGGTTCGACGGCGGACCAACGGGCCAATAATATTCGGGCGTGGCTGCAATCTCATCGGGTAAGCGACGGGATTGAGTATGTGCTCTTGATTGGGGGTCCTGATCCCAGTAGTTTTTCTTCAACGACGTCCGTCCCGATGAAGATGTGTTGGCCCCGCCGGGGTTCGGGCAGCTATGAGGATGCCCCCTCGGATATGTTCTTTGCGGAGTTAAGCGGCAATTGGGATTTGGACAGCGATGGATATTACGGTGAGTATAACGGGGATTACGGCTCCGGGGGTGCGGACAAATACTGCGAACTGAAAGTGGGACGGATTCCTTTTTACGGTTCTTATACCGATTTGGATTCTATTTTACAAAAGACGATTAATTATTGCGGGGAAATAGGTAGCAGAGCCTGGCGGGAGAAAGTGCTCATTCCGGCAGCGGTATCGAATTTTGGACCGCAGGATAATAACGGTGACGGGGATGCAAGTGACGGCGGGGATTTTCCGAATTCCAGTTATCGAACCTTTGGTGCAGACTGGGGCGAGGCGATAAAATCATCGGCGAGTTCGGCCAGTTTTAGTCCCTATACCCTATACGAGCGGACCGGAGTTTATAGCGACGGATCGGCATATCCGACAACGGCCTGCAATGCGGTACTGACCAACAGCAATATCATTTCGGAATGGCAAAACACCTACGGTTTTGTTACCTGGTGGGGCCACGGCAGTCAAACCAGCGCCGCACGGTTATGCTGGACCAGCGATGCAACTTATGTCGGGATTTGCGGTAATGCCGGCGCTCATGACGAAACCACCTGGTACACCTTGTTCGACAACAGCAACTGTTCCCAGTTGGATAATTCTCATCCGTCGTTTGTTGCCCAGATATCCTGTCTAAACGCTTACCCAGAGGTTTCCAACAATTTGGCTTATAGTTTGTTGAAAAATGGTGCAATCGGTACGTTTGCCGGTACACGAGTAACGTGGTATGCAGTCGGTTCCTGGACCACCGGTCTGGGGGGCAGCTATGGGGATAATGCATCATACGCTTATAACATATTTAATCGGATGGCGGGCAGCAGCGATACGGCGGCGGCGGCGTTAAACCACTGTCGCAGCAATTTTGGTACCGGATTTGGCGATTCGTCCTGGATGAATATGGTGGATTTCAATTTATATGGCGATCCGGGCGTGTCGCGGATCACGAGTTCGGGCGAGTTGCCCCCGGTAGCTTTCGACGATAATGTCAATGTATCAACAGCAGCACCAACCGTAATTGGGCTTTCGGCGATGGATGACGGCAAACCTAATCCGCCGGGAGTGTTGAGTTATATTGTTACCACGCTACCGGATCACGGCACGTTAGAGGACCCTGGTGCAGGTTTAATCACGGTTCCCAATACGACGTTAGCCGGAAACGGTAATCAGGTAATTTACACCTCGGATGCAGACTATACCGGACCGGACAGCTTTAACTTTAAGGTTAATGACGGGGGTACCCCCACGGACGGCGGCGATTCGAATATTGCAACTATATATCTTACAGTTGCCGATTGCCAAACTATTACCATCGGCACCGGAACGGGAACCTGGTCATTTCCCATGTATACTTATTATCATGACAGCCGAACCCAGGTGATTTATCTGGCAAGTGAACTTGGCGCGGCGGGTAACATTACGGAACTGGCATTGGATGTTGCAACCCTGCCCGGTCAGACCATGAATAACTGGACGATACGCATGAAGCATACCAGTTTGAATTCCTACAGTACTTTTTCGTTCGAATCCACCGGCTGGACGCCGATATACCTGTACCAGACAGACGAGGATATCAGCAGTACCGGCTGGCAAACATTTGTCTTTTCGACACCGTTCGAATACAACGGTACAGACAATCTCATGATCGACTTCAGCCATAACAATGACTCCTGGACCAGCAGTGGCACGTGCCGCTGTTCGACGCCCGGCGGATATCGCAGTATCTATGCCTATACGGACAGTGGTTATGGCGATCCGCTGGACTGGGATGGGATTTCATTGCCGACGGCCTATGGCAGCATGAACGTGCCGAATGTGCAATTAACCATTTGTTCAGCGTCCGAAGTGCCCGATGCACCGTCGAATTTAACTTCGATAGCGAAAACACTGAATAGTATTACCTGGTCATGGACGGATAATTCTGCTGATGAAGATGGTTTCCGCGGACTGGATGAAAACGAGACCGAGAAGTGGAACGTCTTAGCGGATGTAACAAGTCATGAAGAGTCACCCCTGGCAGCGAATACTCCCTATCATCGTCAGGTGGTAGCCTATAATGCCACCGGTCGAAGCGATCCGAATAGTTGCGCTGCTACCATTTGGACCTTAGCAGCCGATCCGAATGTGTCCTGTGATCGTCAGAGTGGTAATCCGGCCTGGCCGACAGGTACGTTGTTTACGTTTACAAACGAAGCGGGTTTTGGGCCTGGCGGAGTGGATAACTATCTGTATAACTGGAGCCAGGACGAGAATTACACCTTCATCGGTAACGAACCTAATTGGTCCAGCGGGACTAAGGATTTCACCGGAAGTAACGCCGGGAAATGGTATCTGCATCTGCTGAGCAAAAACGGCAATGACGAATCGGGCGGCAGTGCGGCGGTGGGCTGCTACTGCATTCTTGATGAGCCGACGCTGCTGGCCGAGCCGGAAATAACCAGTGGTACATGCAACACTATTTTCTGGGATATATTGCCTGACGCCAATGACTATTACGTTGAGTGCGCATTCGATGCGGCTTTTACAATTCCGTTCAGTAATAGCGGCTGGATTACCGATACCAGCTATGAATTTTGCGGATTGTCTTCCGGTGAGACTTATTGGTATCGCGTCAAGGCCAAGACTGCAGACGGATGTGAAAGCCAATGGTCCGCGGAAGAATATTCGCAGCAATGTGCGTTGGAAGGTGATTTTGATTCGGATTTCGACGTGGACCTGGTTGATCTGGAGTATTTCCTGGGGCACTGGCTGGAATTTGGTTGTAACGACGCCGCCGGCGATGAGAGCGACTGGTGTTTTGGCGCGGACATTAACCAGGACGGGCAGGTAGATCTGGATGATTACGGCAGGCTGGCTTCGAACTGGCTTGGAATGTGCATAACCGGCAGCTAGTAATTTTACTTTACTTTTGGATCATAAAAACGAAAAAACCCGGCTGCGGTTAGCGGTCGGGTTTTTTGTTTCTCTCTCCGTATCCCAAGCATGGGACTTGCAATTGAGCATTGTTCCGGCCAATCAAAGGCGTCTGGAGTTAAATCACAGTGGTATCGTGATCGGCTCTGAAATCAGCTCTAAAACTGATGAGGTTCAGGTAACGATTCAGATTCCTGCGTCCTGGGATGAGCCTGATCGTAAACCTGTTTCATCTTATTAGTGGTCAGATGAGTGTAAACCTGAGTGGTGCTGAGCGACTGGTGGCCAAGCAGTTCCTGAACAACCCGAAGATCGGCACCATTATTCAGCATGTGAGTGGCAAAACTGTGCCTCAGGGTGTGGGGACTGATCCGCGGATCGAGTCCGACCTGGAGCAGATATTTATCGAGCTTTCTGCGGACCGAGCGGGTGCTGAGTCGTTGGCCATGCTTGTTGATAAACAGGGCCTGCTGATTGAAGTTTTCCTTGCGGGGATCAGCGTCCCGGAAGGACAGATAGCGTTGAATCGCCTGCAATGCCGTTGAGCCGATGGGGGAAACCCGTTCTTTTTTGCCTTTGCCGCGGATGTGCAGGGTTTCGCCCAGAAAATCCACATCGGAAAGGTTTAAAGAGACCAATTCGCTGACCCGCAAACCACTGCTGTACAGGGTTTCGAGTATAGCCCGATCCCGTGCACCAAGCATGTTGTTGGTATCGGGGCAATTAAGCAGCGTGGTGATCTGGCTCAGATCCAGGCAGCGGGGCAGTTTCTTTTCCTGTTTTGGTGTGCGGATGGCGGTAACCGGTGAAGTTTCGATATGACCGCGACGAACCAGGAATTTGTAGAAGCTGCGCAAGGTTGCCAATTTGCGTGCGGTGGTGGATTTGGAATAGTTTTTCTGAGTGAGTTCCGACATAAAAGCCCGAATCGTGGTGACGTCGGCCTGGACAAGCAGGGTGGCAACATCAACAGCTACAGCAGTAGCAACGGGGCTTTGCGTCTGATGATAATCGGGTGGCGAACCTTGATCGGTCTGGGTATGCGGCTCGGATTGAGTGCCCAGAAAATCGGCATATTGCTTTAGATCTGCACAATAGCACTTTGTAGTATGACTGGAAAAGTGCTTTTCGTAATTCAAGTAGTCCAGGAATTCTTGAATAATAGGATAATCTTGCATGACATTACCATTAATTCGGCGATAGTTAGAATTTTTATTCAACTCTTCCAACAAACTTCGAAGTTGAATCAGAGTTTACTACAGAACCTTGTGCTGGTTTCGGGTCACGAATCCGGCATAAGGCGACACCAATAAAGCGTATCCTTTGGGTTTGTGTTCGCCAGTCAAGAACACTCCCAGAAGGAATTCGAATTACCGGCTGAACTTTCATGCGACCAGGTCTGCGGTGCCAACAGCGCGTCTGCTTCTTCAACCAGGTGTTTGCTCAATTGGAAGCTAAGCACCGCCGCGTCGAACCAGTCAAAGTCGGTTTTCCGGTCATGGGCCAGGTTAACAAAAGCGTCCAGGATGTCTTCCTCGCAGCCGGGCTGATAACGGAAGATAAATCGATCCTGGCCTTTGACCAGTGAAAGTTCCTTTTGGTTTTCCGGCATGATTTATTCTCCATCTACTGAGCTGATCCGTTTCTGATCGAGCCAGTCTCTTTCCAAAGCAAGCATTTCTCCAATAACCTCGTGCGAAACGAACCGTAAATACCGTCTGGAGGTTAAATAAGTCTCCCAACCAGAGGGTCTGTCATTGCCGGCGCGGTCGGCAGCGTACTTTTTTAGCCGATCAATGACATCATTATGGTCGGCGTCAAAAATCCGGACGACACCAACTCTCGGCAACATGGTTTTACCGGCTTGGAGAGCAAATGGTTTTGCCGCCCGTGCCAGCTTACCGGGATTAACGTGCTGGGCCGGCAACTCGTCGCCGTCGTCGTCTGTACCGGAGGTGTACAACTGAACCGCCATAGCCATTTTCGGAGGTCGATAGGGATCGTACTGGGTGATCGAACCGACAATCACACCATCAATTCCCAAGGCATCAACCAGCCTGACAGCATCATCGGGATTCGAAATTTTGGTGATGCCTATCCGGCTCATAGTTGCCAAGACCTTGTTGACCGCCACTACATCCAGATTTTTAACCTGCTGCAGTTCAGTATAGAACTCGTCCGTAACAGCTAGGACGTCGAGATAATCAGAACCGGACTGATTTAAAAACGGCGCCACAGCCAGTGTACGCGGAACCGGATAAGGATCTTCATAGATCCTGGCGATTCTGTTGGGTTTGTTGCAACCGGGACAAAGCACGCCTGAAAGCAACAGGACACCCAGCAACAATAATGTTCGGCGAGAACTTGGGGTCATAACGGTCTTTCGCTATTCACTTTTTGGCGGGTGCCCGGGTCAGGTACCCATTTTATCTATAACAAGGTTTCGTAACCTTTGTTATTCAAATTCAGCACTCAATAAGACGCCGCAATCGGCTGCGAATCAGTAATTCGCTTTTACGCTGTTCAAGGGATGCTGTCCCAGGTCGAGCGGTTTTGTTCGGGTAAAATTCACCTGATGGGGTTTGACCGACCAGATGTTTTCCATGCCGTTTCGATCCGAACAGAAAAATATGGATCCATCAGGAGACCAGCAGGGTGAAAAATTGGATGCGTCGGCATGAGTCAAACGCAGATTGTTAGTGCCGTTCAGATTCACAATCAAAATGTCTTCGCCAGTGGTCAGGGGAACCGCCGGATCGATATTTTCGTAAAGGCTTCTGCTGACGGTGCTGTAAGCCAGTTGCTGCGCGTCCGGTGACCAGGTCGGGCAGATGCAGGCATAATCGACGGAACTTACGATTTCAGTGGGGAATTTGGCTTCGCCATCGACAAAATCCAGGGTCCAGACGCTAAACCACTGGCTGCCGCGATACCGGGACTGCTGAAACGCGATTTTGGGGACTTGTGGATTGGGAGACCACTTGGGAAACAAGCCGTAACCAATCCATTTTTTCACACTGGGATTTTCCACGCTGACAACCCAGAGTTCCCACTGCTGAGATCTGGAACCCATCGAGCAATAGACGATTTGTTTACTATCAGGAGACCAGGAAGGATGAATGTCGTTGCTGGTCCCGGTGGTCAGCCGGATAGGATTGGTACCGTCAACGCCCACAACCCAGATATTCCAGTTGCCGGCACGATTGCTGGCGTAGGCTACTTTATCGCCCAGAGGAGAAAAAGCAGGCTGAATCTCACTGGCAGGATCGCTGGTGAGCCTGGTCGCGGTAAATCCGGAGGTTTGTTTGACGTAAAGATCGGGATTGGGAGCATGCCTTAAACTACTGAAAACAATCCACTTACCATCAGCACTGAGGTCTGGATCGTAATCTCCGCCCTCTTCGCAGAAACTGTGCTGGATAAGGGAACTGAAAGGCTTTTGGGAAAAAGCAACGGGCTGCCAGCCACTGAGATTTCCGTAGAGATTAGTTTGGAGCTGATGGGATTGTTGCGTCCGGTCCGAGTAAGACGGGCCAAAGAAACTGGAACAGCCGGGCATGAAAATCAGACAGGCCAGCACCAAGGCAACACATTTTGCAAATGATAGATTCCGCATAAGCTCGTGAACTAAATACTGATGGTGGTTGATACATTTTTTCCCGGCTTGCCCTGACTTCCAGTCGAAAAGCGAGGAATGCGATGTTTTGATGTCGCCCGGTTGGGAATCCATTCCCAACATCCTAATCGACAGTTTTTTATGTCGCATCGACCGAATCCTCCAATAGATCTGGCTGCCGTTTGAAATACAAATTCCGCCTGGCAATGCCTGTCCTATGTAGGCTTTATCGGCCGTTCTTAAGGTCCAGGTAAGTAAAATGTTGGAATTTTTTTTCCACCACAGTTTTAAGTCCCATAAACCTTTACAGATTTTTTATCGACTACATAAGCTGGGTTTCTTTAACGTAGATTTGAAAGGGAGAAAAAAGAATTGATTTGCCCCGCACCCACTGTGACCCCACTAATGCAGTTCAGCCTAACCAGGCGAATCCACGGTGCACAATCGGCCTGATTTTCGAAGCAGAAATACGTAAACCTTTTATATATAAAGTTTTACGTTGCATTGGCAACAAAAACCTCTTCGGAACGGCACCTGATTTTGTGATCTGGGTGGCCAACCGATGCTGGTGGTGTCGGATAATCACTCAGAATCCGTATCTGGAGCCGATGTCACCGGCCGGGGATTCTGGACTTCCAGGCCAAGTTCCTGGCGAATTCGGCTGATAAGCTGCTTTTCCAGGGATCGTTTTCTTTCGATTTTGGTCCAGACTCGTCGCTTGGCCGGGGCGGCAGCTTCGGCTTCCATCGGCGAGGGCAAACCGTAATCGCGGCCGGAACGTTGATTCTGGAACATCTGGTAGGTCTGGGTATCGCTGCGTTCGATGTTGACCTGGGTATATACCCAAAGTTTTCCCCCGCGGTGCTGAAGGTTTAAGAGAGCCCGTCGGCGGGTGTCAGATTTGTTGATATCGGTAGGGGTGGTGGCCTGGAGCCAGGAGGTGGTTTTTGACTCGATAGTGCCTAGTTCCCTGTCTGCCGAGACCCTGCCGAATTCGCCACGCATGACCTTTTCACAGGCATCAAAGGCAGTATCGTAAGGAACCTGGGCCAGCGAACTGCGGGAAAAATCCTGGAGATGGGCCGAATCGGTAGCGCAACCAGCCATAGAAATTATAAAAAGTGGGAAAATCAGCAAAAAAACCAACAATTTTGTTCGGTTCATAATAATCTCCAGTAACATATTTCGATAAGTTATCTGTCTTAAGGGCTCTGAAAGCCGATAACTACTGAATTATAGCACAAATCAGCCTGTTGTCCAAGGTAGCAAAACACCCAAAAAAATATTGACAAACCACCGGAATTTCTGCTAATATGATATTTAGCTTCTTTTTGAGGTCATTCGTTTATGGAAGAGTATAAGTGGAGATGCTGCGCAAAGTGCGTGGTGTGGTTTAATATTTACTCTAATTTTCGGGAGGACGCGACATGGCCACTAAAGTAACAAGATTGATCGGGGTTGCACTGCTGGTGTTAATCAGCTCTACAACGATATGGGCGGGGCAATGGTCCAGTCCACAGGTTCTGACTGAGCTAAACGACGGCAGCAATTATGCCGCTCAACCGTGTTTATCGCCAGACAAACTGACAATATATTTTACTCGCTACATTCCCGGCCTTGGACATATTTGTATTGTTGAAGCCTACCGCGACACTCCTGATGGCCCTTTTACCTCGGAACGTGTAGCCAGTGAACTATCAACCACGGGCTACCTATTAGGAGATCCCTGGATTTCCCAAGATGAATTAAGACTGTATTACAAAGAATATAACGGAACCTTTAGCGAAATTAAAATGGCAACCAGGACAGCTAAAGGTAATCCCTGGACACCCACAAAGACTTTCAGCGAACTGCATGTAGGAGACACTCCCGGATCAGCACCTTCATTGACTGCTGATGAATTAGTGATTTTTTTCCATTCATCCCGGCCAGGCTCGGCTGGTGGTTTGGACCTTTGGACCGCTTCGCGCCTTAATCCTAACGATGCGTTTACCAATCTGCGCCCGCTGGACGAAATTAACCTGGTTGACAATGATGTCAAGCCATGTATTTTACCTGATGGTTTGACTTTATACTACACCTCGCAGGAAGTTGCTCTTACCAAAAATGAATTTTTCAAAGCTACCCGGGCAACTCGTAATGATCTGTTTGGAAACATCCAAATGTTGAACCTGCCCGGTGAATGCCCCCCATATAAGAACCATTGTTTTGTTACGCCGGACGAAAAAACCTTGTTTTATGAACATTTAACCCATCCTTATGATCAGGGAATTTCAGTATTGTACTGGCTGCCGTCCCCCGTTAGCCTTGAACAAACAAAGTTATTGCCTGGTGACGGATGTGCAGACGATAAATTTGGGAGAGAGGTGTCGATAGATGGTGACTATGCCATTATAGGGGCACCCAAGGATGACGATAATGGTACCGATTCCGGTTCGGCATATATATTCCAACGTAACGACAGCAACTGGATAGAGCATGATAAGTTGATACCATCTGTTGGATATTCAGGAGGTAATTTTGGCCGTTCAGTTGCGATTGAAGGTGACTTTGCTGTTGTCGGAGCTTGGCGTGCTGACGTCAATGGCATTGATTCCGGTTCCGCTTACATATTTCAGCGCGTAGGCAGCGATTGGGTACAAGTACAGCAACTGATGGCATCCGACAACGCTGACGGTGATAATTTTGGTGTTGGTGTTGCAATTAGCGGTGATTATGTAATCGTCGGAGCACACTTAGATGACGACAAGGGCGGTTGTTCCGGTTCGGCTTATATATTCCAACGTAGCGGCAGCAACTGGGTAGAGCAAGCCAAGCTGGTACCTTCCGATGGCGGAGATCATGATTATTTCGGAGCTTTCGTATCAATCAGCGGTGATTATGTTATTATCGGAGCATATGAAGATGATGATAACGGCAGTAATTCCGGTTCGGCTTATATATTCAAACGCAACGGCAACGATTGGGTAGAACAGGAAAAACTATTACCTGCCGATGGAGCTTCTAATGACAGTTTCGGTAGTACTGTATCGATCAATGGAGATCTCGCTATTGTAGGGGCTTATGGTGATGACGACAACGGTGTTGATTCCGGTTCGGCCTACATATTTCAGCGTATCGGAGATGACTGGATAGAGCAGGACAAGCTGACGCCAACTGATGGTGATTCTGATGACTGGTTTGGTACCTCGGTAGCAATTGACGGTGATAAAGCTATTGTGGGAGCTCCTTACGATGAAGATAACGGTACTGATTCTGGTTCAGCTTACATATTCCAACGCAGTGGCAGCAACTGGATAGAGCAGTATAAGTTGACATCGTACGACGGTTATGCCGGTGATGAATTCGGCCTATCGGTAGGATTAAACGGGAATTTAACTATTGTCGGGGCGCGAAGCGATTCTGATTACGGCCCTTTATCTGGTTCGGCCTATGTTACAGTTTTATCCTGGCAGCCAACAACTTATCATGTGGACACGGTCAACGGCAGTGACAGCAACAACGGACTTAGCCATACTGAGGCATTGGCAACTATTACCAAAGGCATCGAATTAGCTAAAGAAGGCGATACGATCCTGGTCTGGCCGGGGCTGTATGATGAAGAGGTGGATTTCTCCGGTAAAGCTATCACCATTAAAAGTGCCGATTACCCTGCTACTATCCAGGCCCCGACAGTTTATGATGATGCGGTGTTGTATGTTTATGAGGAAGGCCCGGAAAGTGTGCTGGAAAATTTCATCATCCAAAATAGCGACACCGCCTTACTGTTTGCTGCCAGTTCGCCCACCATTCGTAATATTACAGTAGTAAATAACTATACCGGAGCCAAGTGTTATGCCGGCGCCACCCCGGATATCAGCAGCAGTATTTTCTGGGATAATG
>JAFGSR010000090.1 GCA_016934515.1 Sedimentisphaerales bacterium | reverse complement strand
ATCGTAATTGCTGTCATCACTAGCTGCCGAGTGAGTAATATCGGTTATGTGGGCAGCTTTACCTTCATATACATCATCATCATAAGCTGTTACAGTGATGGTCTGGAGGGTGTTCCATGTAGCTGCGGTAAAGGTCAAAGTAACTGCTGTGCCGGCACCGGAGCCCAGATCAATCTGGGCATCAGAGGGAGTGGCGGTAATCATTACCGGGTCGGTAGGAATGGAATCCAGTTTAATCGTGTAATTATCAGTTGCGCCGCCTTCGGTTACTTCTGTATTTTCGTCGGATTCGACAATGACAGCATTTCCAGTTCCTAAAATCAGATTGCCATCGCCGCTGTTCCAAAGCCAGCTTATTTCCGAGGTAGATAAAACCCGATCCCAAAGGGCTGCTTCATCAACGATACCATCATAAAAGTCAGAGGCAGTGGACCCATCCCACTCCTGGGCAATGGACCACCGATCACTTGCGGTAAGGCCAACAGTTGAGGTATAGGTTCCACCCCTTTGAACGCCGTCCACATAAAGCTTAACAACCATGCTTTCCCTGGTAACAACAACATGGTGCCAGGTATTGTCATTAATCGTTACGCCGGCATATATTCTCCAGCCGCCTTCATACATCCGGGGTTCGCCGGCATAATTGCATAACAGATATTGACCGTTGGTACCGTTATTTGAAAACCAGTCGCCCTCGCCGGTTTCAGTGGTTTTTAACCAGCCAGACATGGTGACGTCGTTACCCGAAAAATCGTTAGCCACCGCGTCCATGGTGACATACTGATTGGACCCGTTAAAATCCAGGGCCGAACCAAACTTGCCGGATACGTATGAAGGGCTGTTAACCGCGATGCCGTCATTACCCAGCCCGGAAGCATCGTCAGTATTGCCGTCATAAGGCCAATATCCTACTAAGCCATCTGTGATATCTGCAGAGGCTCCATCGACCAGTACTAAAAGTGAACCAACAGCAAAGACCAAAACACATAAAATAATAGTATTCTTTAGTGATGGCACAGATAGTTCTCCTTATACAAGCGTATATGCAAATTATCGAAATTATTTCTGTACGGTATTATTGGAGTGTTCATCATTAGCTTAGCTCGGTAGGACCTATTTACTTATTGCGATGATTTTTTCTTAATTGTCCTATGTGTAAATCATAAGGAATAAGATCCCATCTATCGGGTCGCGGGCATCGCTATTGGAAGCCATTAATTGACCGTTTACATACGTCTTGACTTAAATTCAAAAAATGTTTTTGACTTTAGGGTAATCAAAGCTTCGCTTAGTGTTTCAACTAACTATGGAGGATTCGTCTAGCGTGTTCTTGTCAAATTCCCTTTTCTCCTTTTGACGTTCCTACCTTTATCTTCTTACGTATCATTATAACACACAAACTATTGGTTAGTCAATAGGCGGTAGGTGGTGAAACCAATAGTTATACCGCTTTAGTCGGCTATTCTTTTGCCCGAGTGTTATTTTTTTAACAGCAGAACTTGGCCAGAAAATCCGGGGCGAAATAGTTTTTGTTTGCGATAATCTTTGGTTCCATAAGCTCTTGAAATATAAGTGCTTAATCCGCACAAACGTCACAAAGCGTAAAATGCCTAAAATCCGGTTATTTAGCAGTAAAAATCTGAATGATCAGCCGGGAATCTCAGGGTTTTCCTGATTAAAACGTCAATTTCCCGGGTTAAAAATGTTACAGTTCTCTGTTAAATACCAACGTACGGGCAAAGAGAAATAATCTTTCAGTACTGTTATCGCCGGTAACTGCACAAAAGAGCGTAATTTATTTATAGGATTGATATAGTCTTACAATGACGTCTTTTCTCTTTGAGTTACTGTGTTTTTCTCTTTTATAAAAGCAGTTATTTGTGGTAAGATTAACCTAAGTAGAAATTAGGTTCTGATAAAGCTCTTGATTTTGCCGCAAGTTTACTGATATCACGTTTTGGGCTTTTCTGTGAGTCTCTGGTCAATACGCAGTCGATTGCAAATTGAATAAAATTGTTGTTCAGCACCATTCGAGTTTTCAAGCCAAGTTATGAACGTATTTAGATATTGCGGCAGAAAACCTGATACATTTACTATCATTTCATCAAAAAAGGAGTCGGAGATGAATTGTTGCAAGTCACTGTTTTTCTTGATGCTGATTATTTTGCTGGGATTGTTTGCTAAAGCTTCGTTTGCACGTAGCAATATTCGTAGTGCATTTTTTGATGTGTATCCCGATGCTGAGGTTACTACAATTGGGACCGTACCCAGTCAACCCGATCACTGCGGAGTGTGTCATTACGAATTTACCGGTGGCGGGCCCAGAAATCCTTATGGTGTACTACTGGAGTCCGTCTTGCCCAATTATCCCAGCAATCCGAACGGCCGACGTAGTGCCGTTTCGTCGATAGAAAACGCTGATCCCGATGGTGACGGCTTTAGCACTCTGGTTGAAGTTACCGACGTTTCTACTTACGTCAATACGCCCACATTTCCGGGCCTTACGCCGGCGCTGCTGTCGAACGTTACTAGTGTTGATGCCGCGGAAATCCAGAGCCACCTAGTTCCCAGCACCGGCAGCGATACCATTCCGCCTGACGTATCCGTGATTGTGCCTGACGGCGGCGAAAACCTTCTCGCCAATAATGTCACCACCGTGCAATGGATAGCCGGCGATGCTAGCGGAATTGCTTCGGTGAATCTTTATATTTCCGATGACAACGGCCTTACTTTTAAAATATTTGCCAAAGGATTGCCAAACACAGGAACTTATAACTGGTTCCCGGCAAATCGGCCCACGACGCAGGCCATTGTCAGGGTTGAGGCAATCGATAACGCCTTCAATGTTGGGTCCGATCAAAGCGATGCTGTTTTTACTATTTCATCCCCCCCCGGAGGAATTGTTCCGACAACCCTGCGTGATTTCGATCAGCCGGGCAGTCAGCCGTTTGAATCGGGTGTTCTTAACCCGCCCGAAGCCTGCGCGGTTTGTCACGGTAATTATGACACCGCTGTTGAGCCCTATCACAATTGGCAGGGCAGCATGATGGCTCAGGCGTCTCTGGATCCGATTTTTTTGGCCAACATGTCTATTGCTAATCAGGATGCTCCGGATTCGGGGGATTTGTGTCTGCGGTGTCACTTTCCGCGCGGTTGGCTGCAGGGGCGATCGGTTCCGACCGACGGCAGCCAAATGCTCGATGCCGATAAACGTGGTGTCTCCTGCGACTTATGCCATCGGCTGGTTGATCCGATATTCGATCCTGCTGCAAATCCGCCCGAAGATGAACAGATTCTAATCGATTTGAGTAATCCGGCAACAGTGTTTGCCAACGGCATGGCTACGGTGGATCCGGTTGGTACGCGGCGAGGCCCCTTCGTAAACGCCGACAGTGGCCACCCGGTGCTGGTTTCACCTTTTCATCGAGAAGCGGCTTTGTGTGGCACATGTCATGATGTGAATAATACTGCTTTCGAAAAAGACGGTAATGGCAATTATGTTCCCAACGCAATGGATACCGCTGCAACCGATTTCTCGTCGCATACGCTGATGCCGGTGGAGCGAACATATAGCGAGTGGTTTCACAGCGATTACAATACCCCGGCAGGAGTTTATGCACCTCAGTTTGGCGGCAATCTGGATTATGTCGCTACCTGTCAGGATTGTCATATGCCCGACGTTACCGGACAAGGATGCAATTTGAATCCGCCGATTCGGGACGATCTGCCGTTGCATGATATGACCGGCGGCAGCGCCTGGTTGGGAGGTCTGATGAACACACTGTATCCGAACCAGACCAACCCTGCTGCTCTGCAGGACAGTGTTAACAGGTCTCTGTACATGTTAGCAAATGCCGCGGAAGTTTCTCTGAACCAGGAAAACGGCTACCTGAAAGTTCATGTTGTCAATAACACCGGGCATAAACTGCCCACTGGTTATCCCGAAGGTCGGCGGATGTGGATTAATGTTAAATTTTACGATGATTCTATGTCGCTGGTTTCGGAATCCGGAGCTTATAATTTTTCCACCGGCGAGCTGGCTCATGGTCCGGACGATAAAATTTATGAAGTCGAGCCCGGCATGGATGAATCAATTGCGGCTCTGGCCGGGGAACCGAATGGGCCATCTCTTCATTTTGTGTTAAATAACAAAGTATTCTTTGACAACCGCATTCCACCGCGAGGCTTTACCAACGCCGCCTTTGCTGCTTTCGGCGGCAGCCCCGTTGGATACACCTACGAAGACGGTCAATACTGGGACGATACATATTATGAGGTTCCGCCCTTCGCCACTACCGCTGAGGTTACACTTTACTACCAGAGCACCAGCAAAGAATTTATTGAATTTATGAGAGACAATAATGAGACCGATACCAGAGGGCAGGAAATGTATGATATCTGGAACAACAACGATAAATGCCCGCCGGAAATCATGGCCAACGAACAGTTATCGGTAACGCCTCCCCAACTGCCCGGCGATTTCGACGGCGATTATGATGTTGACCTAATCGACCTGTATCGTTTTTCACTGCAATGGGGCAACACCGGTTGCGCCGGGCCTGATACTTGTGACGGTGCTAACTTCTTCGATGCCGACGACCGAATCAACAACAAAGATTACGCAATCTTTGCCCAATACTGGATGGATGGTCTGTGATTTTAACGCAAGTGACTTTTTCCACTTAGATTTGTTATTTCTTATTCATTCGTTGGGGAGACCAGACTAGCTACTGCAGGCTCCAGGAAAAAGATAAACATCTGGTTGACAGTTTTGTTCAGGATTTTCTGCACCGCCGTCTTGTACAACTCCATCTGGAGGTGATATTGCTGGGCGCGTTGGGAGCACTGCTCGATGCTAAGCCGGTCGGTTTTAAAATCTATGATGGTAATACCCGCTTCGCTTTCGTAAAAGGCGTCGATTATTCCCCGAACCAGTACACGTTCCTGATTGGTAGATTCGTTTCCGGTAGACTTGTTAGTTTGTGGATGACTGTTAAGGTAGTCCGTCGGCAGGGCTAAGGTAAAAGGCCATTCACGTTGCAAACTGCCGCGCTGGGCAAGCATTTCCCTGCCCAATGCGGATTCAAAAAACTCAGCTATCCGATCCGTTTTAACAAAGCGGGCCTGCTGTTCGGTGAAAAACCCTTCCTTTTGCAGATTCAATAATTGACGGTTAATTTCCGCCGAGTTGAGCGGTTCAGAAAGGTCCAGTTTCTGCAGCAGCAGGTGGGTCAGGGTGCCGATTTCCGCCGCCGGGGGCGTTTTTGCCTGATCGGTTAGAAAGCGAGGCTTGAGGTCGAAAGGCTTCTGAATTTGGCAACTGTTTGCGGAAATGTGTATAACACCCGGATCTTGTTGGAAGTCCGGATCCTGCTGAAAATCAAATCGGCGTTTGAGTTCGGAAACACTGGTCCGGGCCGACAGATGAGTCAGGTTTTCATGAGAATAGTTCCAGTTGATCCGGTCGATGACCTTTTGGAGTTCAGGGGTGATTTTGGAATTCTCGTATTGGGCAAAGCTGTCCGTTGAAAAATCGGGTGATGACTTTCTTCTTTTAGTGGGCAGAGTGGTTTTCAGTATTTCAGATAACTCTGAACCCGAATAACTCACCACCGCAAAACGTGACTCCGAGTTAATGGATTGTTGCTCAGAATTTGTTTCGGTGTTGGATGAGCCGTCACCGTTGCTGCTCGAATCCTCCAGAAAACTTCGCATGTCAGGATGAGCCGCCAGGGCGCTGCCCAGCCAGTCGATGGGTGCCTGGGCCGAGCGTAGCTGAAATTCCGGTAAGGTAGCTTCCCGATGAAAACTCCAGCTTTGCCATTGCTGCCGCCGTTTTTCCAGATCGACCGTGGCGAACAACAGCAGTTTTTCGCGGGCCCGGGTTAGCCCGACATATAAAATCCGCATTTCTTCGGTAAGCTGTTTCTGGTTGATGGTTTCGGCGATGATATTGTGACAAACCGTCGGCCAACGGTCGTTGGAAACGTTGTCCACCACGCGTAATCCGGCGCAACCGTTCTCCGGTTGAGTAAAAAGGACCTGATGTCTCAAATCAGCTTTGTTGAATTTCTTGGCCAATCCCCCGATAATAACCACCGGAAATTCCAATCCCTTGCTTTTGTGAACGCTCATGATGCGGACCACATTATCAGCTTTCGTCAGCACCGGTGCTGCCGCGAAGTCGCCATCCTCTTCGCGCAGTTTACCCAGAAAACGCAGGAACCGACTAAGTCCCTGGTTGGCAAAAGTGTCAAACTGTCGAGCCCGGTCATGCAGGTGAAGCAGATTATTGTAACGCTGCCGACCGTCATTTTGCCCGCTGACAAAACTGAGCAGATGGCTTTGACGATAAATCTGCCAGATCAGCCTTGCTAACGGACCACGCCGCGCCAGATTCCGCCAATGATCCAGAGCATCGAAAAATAAACAAAGCTTTTGTTTTAATTGCTCGTCCACACCTCGGTCGGCGTACTTCGCCACCGCACCATAAAAATAATCGTCCGGGCAAAGCAATCGAATCGCAGCCAATTGCGATTCGCTCAGCCCCACCAGCGGGCCGCGCAACACCGCTGCCAACGGAATATCCTGCCGGGGATTATCGATTAGTTGGAGCAGATTAACCATGTCCTGGATTTCCGTCGCCTGGAAAAAACCGGTGGTCATTTCCGCGTGCAGGGGAACCTGCATCTGGTGAAAAATTTCATTCCAGATTTCCGCGTTAACCTTCATAGAACGCAGCAAAATAACAATATCACTGTATCGAACCGGCCGGAATGTCTTGGTTTCGCTGTCCATGATGTCAAATTCCGCCTTACCTTTCGGGTGATCGACGCCGACCATTTGCCGGATTCTCCGAGCCACCAGCACTGCTTCTCGTTGGGTCGCGTCAATGTCCTGCTGATCGTCCACACCGTCGTCACCCTCGGTAGAATTTGAATAGCTGACCGGATTTTCATCGCTGTGTTTGTCAGCAAGATTACGCTCCAGCAAATGCATCTCAACCGCCGGTTGCTCTGTTCCGGAATCGGCCTGATTATTTTCCCCGTCTGCCTGATCGTAATAATCAGCACCATAAACTAGTTGAGCTTCATTGAGATAGTCAATTTCGCCAAAATCACTGGTCAAGCACCGCGAGAAAATGAAATTAGTGGCGTTGATTATTTCCCGGCGGGAACGGAAATTTCTATTCAGGTCAATGCGACTTCTTCCGGGTAATTGATCTGTCTCCGTCGCGGCTGAATCAACCGGACTAAAGCGGTGGTATTTTTCCAGGAAAATTCGCGGATCAGCTTGGCGAAAACTGTAAATGCTCTGCTTGACATCACCAACCATAAAAAGATTGGGCCGATTTCCAGGAACCGAAGGCTTCTTGTTTTCCGTGGAGTCTCCTTCCGCAATGGCACCAGCGATTCGCTGGATAATAGCTTCCTGAAGCGGGGAAATGTCCTGGTATTCATCGACCAGAATGTTTTTGTAACGCCGGTTAAGCTGCCGGGCTACGTCGCCCTCGCCGGAATCCAGCAGCTTCAGACAATGATGTTCCAGGTCAGAAAAATCCAGCATATTTTGCTGATATTTATATTTCTGATAACGCTTAATAAATTCCTGATGAAGATTAACCAGCAGGTCAACCGATCCCGAAGTGCTTGAAAGCTGATTCAGCACCTCGGAAACCTGAACACTAAGCTTTTCAGTGATGGACTTGAACTGCCCCTTAGCCTGGTCGATCAGATTTTTAACCGGAGCGATATCCTGGTCACTGAGTCCTTTGGGACGGTTGGGAGCATTTTTGAATTTCTGGATTTCGCTGATTTTTTCCAGAGCGGTATCAAAGCTTTCCTCGCTCAGCAGCGACTGAATCGTCTGCAGCTTTCCCACTAACTCATCGGTTATATAAGCCGAATAAAAATCCAATTGTGGAAAGTGACTAATGGTTCCGCGGGCGAATTCAAGTTGACGGATTATCAACTCAATTTGCCGACTAAAAATCTTCTGCTGCTGGTCAACCACCACCAGCTTTTTCGGGTGTTGTTCATGAATCGCCTGCTGCTGACCCTGCCAAGACGATACCCACTGCTCGCGATCCTGTAGCGTATCGAGGAAGGTGTTCATCCGGATGAGCAGATTGATAAGCTGGCGGTCCTGGTTGTGGGAGCTGAGCGATTCAGCAAAACTGATGAACTCTTCCGGCCGGACAATGGTGCCGTCACGATCATAACAGTCTTCCAGCAAATCGTTGGCTATCTGAATCCGGATAAGCCCCGCTTCATCGGCGTCCAGGATGCCAAAGCCCGGATCGATGCCGATTCGATAGAAAAATTCACGCAGGACCGAACGGCAAAATGAATGGATTGTAGAAATCCTGGCTTTATCCAGCAACGCCAGTTGGCGGCGCAGATGATGATTCCCCTGCTCTGCATAGCTGTGCCGATACAAAGCACTGCCAATCCGACGTTTCATTTCAGCCGCCGCCGCTTCGGTGTAGGTCAGCACCAGCAATTCATCGATATTGCAGCGCTGCCGGGCGTCGGTGAGCAGATGAATACACCGCTGAGAAAGAACCGCGGTTTTCCCGGCACCGGCGGCAGCCGTCAGCAGCAAATCACCCCCTTCCCAGCGAATGGCCAACAACTGTTCACTTGTCCAGTTGAAATTACTCATCGGTAGCAACCTCCGAATTGTCTCGGCAGAGCAATTTCAGAACCTGTTCTTTTTTGTAGCTACCAAGCTGATGGTAATGATCCTGCCGCGGATCGAATCGGCAGAAGGATTTGAAGTCGCAGTGCCCACAAGGAGTCTCCTTTTCGCCCAACCGATAAGGCGCAACTGAGATGTCTCCGGAAACAATTTTTCGGCCCAGCTCTGCCAGAATTTCCTGACAGTGACTTTGCAACGCCGACATTTCCTCCGGTTTGACCACCGATGAACTCCTGGAATTAAAAACGGACCCCTCCTTATTCACATAAAAGTCATAGAACCGCGAAGTGTCCTTCGGTGCCGCCGTTCTGTCCAGGTTTTCATGCCAACTCCCGTCAATAATCCCCTTCGCTTTGTGAGCGATATCGGCGACATCCTGACTGTCTTGTTTCTCCGCCTGAAGAAGCTCCGGTGGTGGTGGTTGGCTTTGGGCCTTGCCGACCCGTTTGATGGGCAGGTACAATGCCGCAACCGCCTGACAGACTTGACCGCTGGGATGCTGGTAATTTTCCTGCAGGATCAGCAGATAACTGATAAGCTGCAGCGCCAGCCCATGAAAAAACCGATTATAAGGAAAAGCCTGCGCCGAAGATTTGTAATCGACAACCATGAAACCAATCCGCCCATCGCCGCGCTCACAAAAATCCACCCGGTCGATCTGTCCGCGTAACAACAGTTTCTGCTTATCAGTCAGTGGAATAACCAGGGCTGGCAAATAACCGTCGCCTGCGAATTTCAGTTCGGCAAATTTCTGATAAAAATCACCTGCCGCCGCCGCACTGCCCAGCGAAAGACAAAACTGTCGCAGTCGTCGCCCAGCAAGCTCGATAATGAAACGGTTACGTTGGGATAACTGATGCAGCTCGGAAAATTGACTCTCCTGCTCAAAAAATTTCTGGTGCACTTTTTCCATTATCTCATTAAGGTGACCATCGTCAAGGTCGCGCCAGTCGATTTTCTTCTTCTGCAACTGCTGAAAAATAAAGCACAGCCCGTCATGATAAAAATTACCAATATCCAGGGCCCCGATCCGTAATTCTTCACGAGGCTCCAGAGCCAGCACGTAACGTCCAAAGTACTGAAATGGACAGGCCGCAAAACTTTCCAGCCGCGACACACTGCTGTCCAGGTCAGCCGGGAACAGTTTTCCCGCCGTTCCTTCGTCCAGCTTGGCATGGTTGTTGTAATGCATACCGTTCAGGGCGCTTTGGATGGTTTCGGACCATTCGGGAATGTTTCTACAGTACTGATAAAGCTGTTGATAATCTTCTTTGACCGCTGCAGAGATATTTTTTTCAGACCAGACCAAAGCCATTTCCCGCGCCAACTCATCAATGTTGCAGATGTTTTCCACTTGTGCCTGCCCCGCATCAGCCAGCGTTAAAACCGATACGTCACCAACTGCTGCCTGGAGGTTGTCGATCAGCGATGAACCCGCCAGCAGCGTTCCTTTCTCGTCAGCCACCGGATAGCTTACCCAGAGAAATTCACTCGGGCGGGTCATCGCGATATAAGCCAGATATCGCTCGTGCAACATTTTTTCCGTAGCGGTGGGCGCCAGTTCAAAATCATTCTCACCCAGTAGTTCACGCTGTTCGTCGGTGAAAAAAACTTCCGGCGACGCCGCTCGGGGGAATTTACCCTCGTTAACGCCCAGAACAAAAGCCGCCCGAATCTTGGGATGGCGGGAGCGTTCAATAGTACCCACCAGCACCTGATCCAACGCCGGCGGCACCAAAGCCAGATTCATTCTACCCAACGCCGAAGTAAAAATTTCCGTGTACTGTGCCACGGTTAACTCAACGTCACCCAGGGCTTCAACCAGTTCATCGAACAACTTGATTATCTCGGTGTAAACCTGCTGGTGAATTGATGCCCGTTCCAGGTCATATTCCTCTTGGGCCTGCTCAAACCATTGGGACAGCGTTTGCCCCACGTCGATAGTTTCCATCAGGTTCAGCAACTCGGTGCTAATCTGGCGGACGCTGACAGTTTGGTCGGTCTGGTCCGCTTGGCTTCGAAAATTATCTCTCAACTGAACCAGCGGCCCCAAAACTTTCTGCCGGTAATGGTTCAATTGGTCGTCGCTGAAATAACCATTTCTTTCACCCGGTTCGTTTTGCTCGGCCTGATCTTGGCTATTCTGACTAACTTGCGGCAAATTAAAACACCAGGCTTTTTCCCCGTGCCAGCGATGAGAGTTAATCCCGTGAGCCAGAGCGTAATTTTCCAGAATATCCACCGCCGAACGGGGAATGCCGGGAAGATCGGTTTTAAGATAAGTCAGAACATTTTCACTTTGAAAATCACTATTGATAATCTGCAAAGCACTACGCAACAGTTCAATCAGCGGATGATGACGCACCGAACGCCGCTGATCAATAAAGTAAGCGATGCCGTGGTCTTCAAAACAGGATTCAACCAACTCCTGATAATCATTGAAATCACGCAGGATAACCGCGATATCACGAAAACGATAATTTTTCTCACGGCACAACCTCTGAATTTCACGAGCAACCGCCTGAACTTCGATTCTGCGGTTCGCTGCTTTAGCGATAATAATGTCACTGCCTGGACATCTATTTTCGTTATCATCATTGGATTCTGCTGATGTCGCTTGCACATTTTCTCGCTGCTTTGGAGCTTGTTGTGTTGTTGCGGAACGGTCGGCACCGTCAACTCGGCTAAAAAAATTGGCCTCCAGTTGTGCTAATTGTCCCGAATACATAAATCTGCCCGGCCGAGGCGAATCCCCTCCGACAACCGACAGAATAATCGCCGGTTCAATCGCATAGTGCGCTTGTTCCAAACGCTGCATTAACCGACGGTAAGTTTGCAGAATGGGATGGAACAAATCCGTATCATCCAGTTCAGGTGAATTATTGGCCGACATCCCGGCTAGCTGAAACTGCTCGCTACCCGGATCCAAACAAAGCGTGATTTGCGTTTGCTGGGCATGTTGAATCACGCTTAGCAAAGCATGAAATTGCTGAGGAGTAAAACCGGCAAAACCATCCACCCACATTCTGGCTCCCCGAAGAATCCTCGCTTCCCCGCAACGCGGGCTCATCAAATCCAGATAGTCGTCAGGATCAACAAACCGCTGATCAATATAATCCAGATAAGCCTGATAAATCACCGCTAGATCCGCTAGCTTCTCCGCCAACGGCACCAGAACCGGATCACCACCGCTCAATAACCGCTCCCGCTGCTCAAGTAACTCGCCGGGCGTCTTCTGATATTGACGCAATTCGCTGATAATCTCACTCAGACGCAAAATGAAACCGCTGCGGTTTTCGCCCTGGCCAAAAATCTTCAGATGCGACTGATGCTCCTGGACCAGCCGACGCAGGATCATTTCCTTACCCTGTTCACTTAGCGGAGTCAGACTCAGCGGACGGGTTTGCTGTAAAATGAGTTGAGCCAACCTGCCAAAACTAACCACCGTTGCCCGGTTGTAACCAACGAGCGAACCATCTGTCAGCAACGCCTGTTCCATCTGAAACGTCGCCTGCTCCGGCACCAGCAAAATCAACGGCTCTCCCTGGGCGCTTCGGCTCAACTCCCCGCGCACCGCTTCCAGACAGTGATAACTTTTGCCGCTGCCGCTTCGTCCCAGTATAAATTGAACACTCATTTGCTTCCGACTCGAACTGATCGTGTAGTTTTTTCGATTCTAAAGCACCCTGAACTATCAACCTCGACTGTTTTGGTGCCCGTTTGAAGATTAGCTACGGATAAATCGCGGCTACTCAGCCATTTTAGTGGCGGACTGGTAATCTGCAAAGCAAAAAAGTGATCTTTGACTTTTTGACAGTCGTGTCGTGGACAATTTGTAACCCCCTTAGCTGACCTGAATGCTTAAATCGAAATGAAACAACGGGCGTTTACCGCTAATAATTCTTGTTGGTTACTGCGTAACGGTATGCACCATAATGGCGTTAGTCGTTCCGGCGGCACCTAACGGCCGACCGGCTACGATAACAATCTGGTCCCCAGAATCCACCCATTTTCGTTGCATGGCCATCTGGTCAACCAAATCCGCCAACTCAGTGATGCCTTCGGGGATTGCCACGCACCGGGAAATTACTCCGTAATGCAGAGCCATTTGCCGACAGGTCCGCAGGTCAGAACTAAGCGCCAGAATAGGTACGTCGATCCTGGCCTTGCTCAGCAGTCGAGCCGATGAGCCCGTCTGACTCCAGACCGCCACCAACTTGGCATCCGTGTCGTCGGTGATCTGGGCAACGCTCCGCGCCATAGCCGCGGTCAAGGCCAGTTCCTGGGCAGTGTGAATTTTCGGTCTCGGTACGTCCGACTTATCCAGATAAGCTTCCGTTACCTGGGCAATCTGCCGGATCGTCTTGACCGCCTGGATGGGATATTTCCCCACAGCGGTTTCGCCCGACAGCATCAGCGTGTCCGCGAAGTCCATAATAGCATTGGCAACGTCGTTAACCTCCGCCCGCGTCGGCGTCGCGCTCTCGATCATCGACTGGAGCATTTGGGTGGCAACAATCACCGGTTTGCCCAGCTTACGCCCCAATGCCGTAATCTGTTTCTGAATCAACGGCACCTGGGCCAGGTCCATTTCAACTCCCAGGTCACCACGAGCAACCAGCAGGGCGTCACTGACACGGGCAATGTCGTCCAGATTGTTTACCGCCTCGGGCTTTTCGATTTTCGCAATCACCTGAATATCAGAATCAGCCTTGCGGACGTAATCCTTAAGTTTCTGAATTTCGTCAGCCGTGCGGACAAAACTCAACGCCAGATAATCAAGCTGATTTTCAATAGCCCAGTCAACACATCGCCAATCATGCTCGGTAATGGAAGGAATATTCAGCGCCGTATCCGGCAGGTTGATTCCCTTGTGACTGTGCAGCAGACCGCCGACAATCACTCGACAGACAATCTGCTCGCCCTGTTGCTTGATAACCTGCAACGCCAGTTGGCCGTCGTCGATAAGAATCCGCTGACCAACCTTAACATCACGAACAAAATTTTCGTAATTAGTGCCGAATTTCTCAGCCGTCCCGGTTTCATTATTGTTTAGAATAGTGATTTCCTGATCAGCATGAATTTCACAACCGTCCGGCTCAATGTTAGACGTCCGAATCTTCGGACCGCAAAGATCGCCAATCACCGCAACCGTATGGGGGTGCCGGTCACGTACCTGATTAATCAGATCGAGCATCTGCTTATGGTTCTCGAATGTGCCGTGAGAAAAATTCAACCGAAAAAGATCACTGCCGTTGTCGATCAGCGAAGTAATGGTCTGTTCATTAGCCGATGCCGGCCCCAACGTCGCTATAATTTTGGTTTTAATCATGCTCATTTATTTGATTTCGGTATTTTGGTGGGTAATTAATGAATTTTAGCCCGTGGAAGTCTTGGGCGTAACTGTTGAAATTATGTTGATCTTTGGTGGCAGTTTTAAAGCAG
This sequence comes from Sedimentisphaerales bacterium, assembly GCA_016934515.1. Taxonomy (GTDB): domain Bacteria; phylum Planctomycetota; class Phycisphaerae; order Sedimentisphaerales; family SM23-30; genus JAFGSR01. The sequence continues at coordinate 10,114 of JAFGSR010000090.1, read as the reverse complement.
CACGGCCCCTTTTTCCCGTAATACCAACGGTATTAACCAGCTTAGCTCCCTTGGCCTCCATCTGCCGCAACGCCAAATCTGCTTGCCGGGTGGGGCAGCCATTAACCGCGTCGCGGACCAGCAGCACCTTTTTCTTGCGACTAAGCAGCCCCAGCACCGTGGCTTTGACCGAAGTTTCTATACCCATTCCAAAAACCACAAAGGCATCCGTTCTTAATTCGGTTATCAAGCGATCAATGCGGGGCTCATTGAACGGATCTTCGCTACGCTTCTCGAAAATAACCTGTTGAAATTCGCTCAACAAATCCGCAGGCAGATCCAGACGATTCACTGCCGGAAACACCTTATAGCAGGGCAGCAGGGTAAATCTGATTTTTTGCTGACCCGGCGTTCCATCAATGCACTCCGTCGGTGCACCCGGCGGAAAAACGTTATTTTCCGGTCGTTGACGCGATAACGCCGTCGAAATTACCGGAATCTTCCTTGCTCGCGACCAGGCAATCAGGCGGCGGGAATTGGCCAAAATCGCAGAGACATCATGACTGGGGTGATAGACTAAGTCATATTGGGTATCAATATCTAGCAATACCCTTCGAATTTTTCGTCTCATTAAACGTGCCATCTGGACCAACCTCATTTTCCACGTTTCGCACAGACGAGCAATAATACGGAACACTGTTAATAGCCATCGACTTTGATTCAGTACCGCTTTAACGGCTTTATTAGTAATGTTAATTTGCCCGAACACTTGCGGTTAGTCTCTTATATTAATATGATAGGGACCTTGGCAGGCAAAAGCTGAAGGAGTTACGATAAAATTGACCATAACCAACGACCAAATCGCCGTTGATCTATCTAACTGTAGCTCTCAAATGGACTTATGCGAACTTTTTGGCAACGAAAATCCCGTCCATCTCGAGGTCGGCTCCGGCAAGGGCACCTTCCTTCTCAACCAGGCCCAACTGCACCCCCACCTCAATTACCTCGGAATCGAATGGGCCAACAAATATTATCGCTACAGCATCGACAGAATTAGACGCTGGCAACTGCCCAACGTCCGAATATTACGCACCGATGCCCGACTCTTTATCAAAAATTATCTCTCCGATGCCTCCGTAGCTGCCTTTCATGTCTATTTCCCCGACCCCTGGCCCAAAAAACGGCACCAAAAACGCCGATTTTTCACCCCCGAAAATCTTCGCGAAGTCGCCCGCTGCCTGGTAACCGGTGGACAACTCCGCACCGCGACCGACTACGCGGAATATTTTGAAATCATCCAGCACCTGCTCTTGCACCAGCCCGAAACCGCCAATCTTTTTGAACAGCAGCAGTTCTTCCCCGGCCCCGCCGCTCTGGAAGGTGAATGGGTCGGAACAAATTTCGAACGCAAATATATTAAACAAGGCCGCCAAATTTACACTCTGGCAGTACGGAAAATTACTGAATGAACAATGTCACCCGATGGAAATTTTATCTGGTTCAGTCGCTTACCCTGGGCCGGATCCCGCTTATCCTGGTCTTGCCCACCGTTACCATCCTGGCTAAGCATCCCCTGAACAGTTGGTGGTTTTCGCTCGCTTTTGGCACCATGATGATTTCCGCCCTAACCGACCTGTTCGATGGCTATCTGGCCCGCAAATTCGGCGTCGTTACCCGCCTGGGTGCCTATGCCGATCCGCTGACCGACAAGGTTTTTTATCTGGTTGCGTTCCCCACCCTCGTTTACCTCGCTGCCCTGATGAACCAATTGGCCCACGCTCGATTTCTGCTCGTGCTTACCATCGTTTTTCTAATGCGCGACCTCTGGATCTCGTTTTTACGCTCCATCGGCGCCCTGCACCAAATGGATGCTCGGGCCAACTGGTCCGGAAAAGCTCGCACCGCCATTGCTTTCCCGGTTATCTGTGCCATTTACTATTTCCTCCAGGTCCCCACCCACTGGCCGCTCCAACTCCCCGCAACCCTGATTTATTGCCTGGAAGTCGTCTGCATGGTCATCAACCTCATTTCAATCTTGATTTACACCCGCTATTATTGGCCCGCCTTACGAAAAGAAACCCACCTGCCAAATAAACACCAACAAAAATAACCACCCGCAGAATTGCAGTAAACCCGGTGGGCACCCGATTAACACATTGCTCCTGTTTAGCCCCCGGACCTGTGCCGGGGGCTCCTTGTATTAAGTCTTCTAGGGTGGGTAACTTGTTACCCACGCGGTTGTCCTGTTTTGAAAATTTAAATTTTCGGCAATTTGAATTTGTTTAGGATTTAGTGCTCTTGTCGCGACCTGCCGCGACGGGCGCAAGCACAGCGGGTCGATTATCCCAATTTTTGAAACCTTAGTGCCTTTGTGTCTTTGTGGTGAATTTCCTCTTGCATTCGTCATTCGAACTTCGTCATTGATTCGCCCGTCGAGGCACGGCCTTACCGTGACTGATCATTTGAATTTCGTCATTCGTCATTCTCATACTGACCAGGGTTCAGTTTGAGATGTAAATTATTTCCCATCAAGCCAGTGCCCCAGCATTATCATAAGATCAGGCAGCGTAACATCGCCGGAAAGATCAAGGTCAGCACCGGAGCATTTGTTGTTGGTTGGTGTGCAGTTGGTGTCCGCCCAAAAGTTGGACAAGTACGCATAATCGAGCAGATCGACGCCATAGGAACCGGTGAAGTCTCCGGGAATGTCATGCTGATAATAAAGAATAGGATACCCCGGCGCCATAAATCCCATCCGCCAAATTTCCTCCGGTCCGCTATCAACAAAATCCCAACCGACAAAACTGCTCTGAACTTGCATATTCGGATCATCCAACGGTTCGCCATAACCATTGTCCGGCCCGGCAGTGTCAAGGAAATAACAGTTGTTGTTGATAGCGCTCATACCGGCGTATCCCACCAAGCCGCCGAGATAATCATTTCCATTTACAGAGCCGGTGGCGTAACAGTTGCTGATGATTAGAGAATATTTGTAGTTGTATCCGACCAGGCCGCCGAGATAAGAATCACCTGTAACGGTTCCGGTAGCGTAACAGTTGCTGATAGTGCTATACCCGCTCCCTGCCAGACCGCCAAGATACCTAGAACTGTTCCCGCCGGTAACCGATCCGGTAGCGTAGCAGTTGCTGACAATGCTATCCCTGCCGCTTTGCCCTGTCAGACCACCGAGATAATCTGAATAATCTCCACCGGTAACCGAGCCGGTGGCGTAGGAGTTGGTGATATGGCTGCTGTTGAATCCCGCCAGGCCGCCGAGATAACTTGAATCATTCCCGCCGGTAACGGAGCCGGTGGCGTAACAGTTGCTGATAGTTCCGTAGTCGTTTGATCCTACCAAACAGCCGAGACATTGGGAGCTTTCTCCACCGGTAACAATTCCGGTGGCGTAGCAGTTGGTGATGGTGCCTCCGACAGAAAAAGACCAAAAACCATTTAATGCAACTAATCCGCCAAGATAATCAGAATCAGTTCCACCGGTGATTTGGATGTTTTCCAAGCCAAGGTTGTATATTGTTGCATCAGACTCCAAGTAGCCGAACAGACCGAGGAAATCGTTGTCGGCACCGGCGGTGTCGATGGTGAGGTTGCCGATGGTGTGGTTTTGGCCATCGAAGGAGCCTGTGAAGGGAGTGCCCTGGAAGTAAATAGTGCTTCTATCCGTATCTGGAGCGATGAGGGCGGTGGTGAAGGAGTGGCCGATGAGGTTGGGGTCGCCGGTGAGGATGAAGTTTTTGTCCCAGTCTTCGTCGTGTTGGGACATTTCGATCAGGTCATCGGCGTCGGCGATCTGGAAAGGAGTGTTCGGCTCGCCGTTGCCGCCGGAATAAGTACCGCTGGCGCGGGCGAGGGAGGGGAGTAGGTTAGTAAGGAACAGGGTGAATAGGATTAATTTTGAAGCCCAGAAAAGGAATCTGAACGGTAAGTGTTGGTTCTGAATTGTTCTAGGCATCATGCCCTCCCGTTTTTATAATACTATTCTTCAACTTCTTGTTTTATATGCACGATTTTTATTTTACTTCGTCATAACATGTTAACAATTATTAACGTCTTATGAATTTTTGACCTCTTCATGAACTTCATGAGCTTCATGGTTAAATTTCTTGTTTTGGTTGCGGCTAGACCGCCCTATGGGTGTCTGAACCGATAAAATGCAGCTCAGAGCAAAACCCAGCCGAAAACCATTGTTTCTAATCTCCATGAATAAGGAAAAAATGAACAGCTTGTATTATAATTGATCTGGAAGGGTGGGTCAAGGGTATTTGAGGGAAAAAATAGAGGATTTAGTGGAATTTCAGGCTAAGATTTGGAGTGATCAAGGCGGTGAATGAGGTGGCGGGGAAAGCCTGTGTGTTAATATCAGCCAATGGTATTTTGTTACAAAATCAACATAGCGTCGCCGTAACTGTAGAAGCGATATTTTTTTTCAATAGCCACTCGATAAGCACCCAAAACGGTTTCCACCCCGGCAAAAGCACACACCAACGCCAGCAGCGTCGTTCGGGGCAGGTGAAAATTTGTCAACATAGCGCCCGTTACTCGGAACTGATAGCCCGGCGTAATAAGCAGCTTGGTCCAGCCCGCCCCCGCTTCGACCTCCCGACTCCCCGCCAGCGTTTCCAAAGTTCGAACCGATGTCGTTCCCACCGCCACCACCCGCCGATTTCTCTGCAAAGTTCCGTTGATAATCTCAGCATTTTCCTTATCGAGTTTATATTGTTCGCTGTGCATGGGGTGCTCTTCAAGTTTCTCCGTGTTAACCGGCTTGAACGTACCCAGCCCCACATGCAGCGTAAGATGAGCAATATCAATCCCGCCCTCCTGCAGCCTTTCCAGCAACTCGTTATCAAAGTGCAGCCCCGCCGTCGGAGCCGCCACCGAACCCGGAGCCTGCGCGTAAACCGTCTGATATCGAGGCCGGTCGAAGTTCTCGGTTCTGTCGCTCGGACTTCGGCGAATATAAGGCGGCAGCGGAGTACAACCGTATCGATTGAGAATATCCAGGTAATCTTCCCCACTGTCCGGCTCGATCAGCCAAATCCCTCCGCCCAGCTTTGCCCGGGCCACAATCGCCAGCACTGGTGAGTCCTTGGTTCTTGTCGGTGCCGAATGATTCTTGTCCTCCGCCAGAGGACTGAACAGGTAAATTGTCTCGCCCTCGCTCAACCGCGAAGCGTTTTTTAGCATCACCTGCCACAAACCCTTTTCGTCGATCTGCAAAAACAGCCCTTCAATTTTCCCCCCGCTTTTCCGCCGCGCAAAAAACCGTGCCGGTATCACCTTGCTGTCGTTGACCACCAGACAATCACCCGCCTCCAGCAACCCGCAAAGATCGCCAAAGTGCCGGTGTTGGATTTCCCCGCTCGCCCGATCCAGCACCATCAGCCTCGAAGCCGCCCGATCAACCAACCCCTGCTGAGCAATCAACGACTCAGGCAGTTCATAATCCAGTTCACTAGTATTCATCCCGCAAAGATTATCAGACCTTCACAACAGAGCAAGAACAATTATTTCAATCACCGAAAATTGTTTTTAACGATACTGAAAAAAATAGCATCATAAATACAAAACCAATAATCCCTGATAACCTGCACCGACGATAATGATTATTGGACTTTAATCCTGACCGAAACTTATTTTGTTAAAGCGAATATATTTTTCCGCTAAGGCCCGGCTTTTCCATGGCCGATAATAACAACGTCACAGGATGTAATTCTCACAAAGTAGTTTTTTCCAGAGTAAAAATAAATGGACACCACCAAAAGTAACTTGGATAATTTCATTTGTGACATTGCCACCATGTCCCGCCGGCAAATCGAACGCGAAATTAATCGTTTTGACGGAAGATTCAAACTCGATTTCAGCACAGACTATCTCAAAACTCAGTCCCTGGATAAATTACGCCACATCCTGTTAGCCGCCGCCGTCCAGCAAAAGTTCGGCAATCACTGCTGATAACTTTCCAACCGTCCGTTTACCTGCCTCTTTCCCGGTGCCTTTAACGCCGTTTTTCCCAAAATCACTAAATTTCCCCAAAATAATCCATCTCCACAATTTGCTTATCGACACATTATATTTTATCTTGAATTTAGCGGATTTATCGAGGTCGCAATGAATTCCCACGGGGCTTTCAGGAGCGAACCTCTGGAGGATGTGTTTTGGGCGATTGGGATCACGCCTTAAAACATCTCCCCCGGAAACCTATGTAATTGATTTAGGTCTCGCTTCTGAGCCCAAAAAACTCATATATAGACTTCGATTTTCGCAGATTATTCACCGCCCGGTCCTTTAATCCCAGCGACCGGCACCTTGTTTGTGATAGGATTAGGGATGATCAGGAGCCGGATACCAGGCTTTGGTTGGGTACCAGCCACTGTCTGACAATATCGTTGCGATATTATCCGGCGAATACCAGGTAATAAGAAAATTGGCTCTGACAGGAATGATTATGGTAAGTTGAACACCGCTGGTTTTGGTGGTTTTTTGCTTTCATATCTGTCAGAGCACCATGGCTGGCAGGGGTCGGCTGCGGTGTTCGACTGAGTATCGTTTCGCCGCCGCGGTCGTACCCGGCGTTCACTACCGTCGAGACAGCGTTGCCTGCGACTGGCTCGATGTATGAATAATTTTTGCTCGATCGGTTCTCGTAAGCCCTAACAAGATGCGTCAATGTTAATGAATATAGGCCTTTCTCATGGTCGAAACATCATTTTGTTAGAGCTAAAAACTTTTGGAATGTGTTCGTTCGTTCACGATCTGCTCCAAAATCGGCCCGGACCACCTTGGCCGCGCATTTTCGAGGGATCATAGAATGCACACCAGTAATTTGTTGGCGTCATTTTTTCGAGTCTGGCTTATTTGATCCAGGCAAATTATGTCTGCTTCAGTTTATTAAGTCACTCTCGAAAATCATCACTGCCCTTTGGCGACCGACAGTATTAGGCCCCACTGTACTCGACTGGAGTCAGGGGGCCATTTTTATGCGCACATTTTTCTTGCTCCAAACTTCGACAACAATTAGAATGACCTCAACTTGAATGTATAGGAATTTGTATTTCGCGGTTTCCGAAAACCGCAGCGACCAACGGGAGCGTCGAAACTTCCCGTGGATCGCGGCGATCTGGTCCAGCGAAAGCTGGTAACTTGATATTTAATTTTTAATCTTGCTAATCGTTTTTCGGACTTCGTTATTCGTCATTAATTCGTCATTCTGGTTTCGTTATTCATCATTAACATTTTAATCAATCTTAACATTAAACGTTGGCTGGGTTTTATGATTTGCATTTTGCTCGATATCTTTTACGCCATCATCCTCGTGCTCTTGTCGCCTTGGGTGCTTTATCGTATGTTTTTCCAGAGTCGCTATCGCACCGGCTGGAAAGAACGCTTTGGTTTTGTCCCCCTGCGAAAATCCTCTGACCCATGCATCTGGATTCACGCCGTGAGCATGGGTGAAATTAACGCCATCGCTACTCTGGTGCAAAGCTTGCAGCACCGACTCCCCGATCACGAGATTGTTATCAGTTCCACCACCGACACCGGCATGGATCGGGCTCGAAAACTTTATGGCGATAAGCACCTGGTCTTTTTCTATCCTTGGGATTTTTCCTGGGCGGTTAAAAAAGCCTTTTCTCGCTTGCGCCCCAGCTTGTGCGTTTTGATGGAGCTGGAAGTCTGGCACAATTTCACCACCATTGCCCACCACCGCTCCATCCCCGTTATGGTAGCCAACGGCCGCATCAGCTCCGGCAAAGGCTTCCCGCGTTATCGCCGAATTGCCGGCTTGGTTCGACCCATGTTTCGACGACTCTCTCTGGTTTTGACCCAGGATAACAGTTATACCCAACGCTTCCAGTTCCTTGGTGTCGATCCGCAACGCATTCGCGTGGTTGGTTCCCTGAAATACGACACCGCCGAAATCGTCGACAAAGTCCCCGGCACCGACCAGTTAATCGAACAGTTAAAACTTTCCCCCCCCCAGCCCGTCTGGGTCGCTGGCAGCACCACTTCGCCTGAGGAGGAAATCATCCTCGAATCCTTCAGCAAACTCCGCCGGGGAAAATCCCTGAAAAAATTACGCCTGGTGCTCGTCCCCCGCAAACCCGAACGCTTTGATGAAGTTGCCCGCCTGATCGAGAACCACAACTTTAAACTGCTGCGCTACAGCAAAGTCAAAACCGGCCAATACCAACCAACCTCCGATGATGCCGACGCCGTAATTTTGGGCGACACCATGGGCGACTTACGTAAGTTTTACAGCCTCGCTGAAGTCATCTTCGTCGGCCGCTCCCTCGTCCCCGTCGGAGGCTCGGACATGATCGAAGCAGCAGCGCTAGCCAAACCCGTCGTAGTGGGCCCCTTTACCGAAAATTTCACCGAATCCGTCAAAATGCTCGTCAACGCCGCCGCCCTGGAAGTGGTCGCCGACGGCAACCAGTTAGCCCGGATTACCCAAAATCTCCTGCAGGATAAAAATGCCGCCGCCCAACTCGGAAAAAACGCCCAACATGTCATCATTGCCAACCAGGGCGCCACCGAAAAAACCGTCAACGAAATCTCCAACCTTCTCAAAAACCCAAAATCCTAAAAAACCCACCCTCCTAATCCATCAGTCAAACCACCACCGTCGGGTGGCACCGCCAAGTACTCTTGGGGGTGACTCTCGCAATATAAAAAATCTACTATTACTGAAAATCCCGATCGTCATTCGTACTTCGTCATTGATTCGGAATTCGGGCTTCGTTATTCGTCATTAATTGCATGGTCTTCATGGTTAACTTAACACCGGCCGGTAAAGTGGGTCCCGCTGCACCGCAACCCTGCCGGTTTCCATAACCAATCTACAAATTGTCTCTGCATCAAGATTATCAGTTTCCCGGCCATCCTTTTTCTCCACAATCTGATACTGCTGAACGGTCCCGTCCAGGTCATCCGCACCAAAACACAACGCGATCTGGGCGAGATTCACCCCCAGCATCGGCCAGAACGCCTTGACATGCTCAAAATTATCCAACATCAATCGACTGATTGCCACCGTTTTCAACTCACTCACCACGTTAAATCGTTCGCTATAAAATTTCGAGTCGAGTTTTTGTTCGTCCGTCGAGTTCCGCTTGCCATTGGATTTTGAATTCGGCTTTACCGGGACATAAACCAGCGGAACAAAACACTGAAACCGACCAACTTTTCCCCGCACCGATTCATCTTGCAACTCACGCAACCGCAACAGGTGCCTAATCCGCTGCACTGCCGTTTCATTAAAACCGAACAGCATGGTCGCATTGGTCATCACTCCCAGCCGATGAGCCGTACCATGAACCTCCAGCCATTGCTCCGGAGAAAACTTCCTCGGACAGTTCCTTTTAAAATATTGCTCGTCGAGGATCTCCGCACCACCACCCGGCAGCGACCCCAGCCCCGCCTGCAACAGCTTTTCCAGAGTAGCTTTAATGGAAAGGCCGGCTTTGCCCGCCAGGTCAAGAATTTCCACCGCCGTGAAAGCCTTGATGTGCAGTTCCGGACACGCCCGGCGAATTTCCCCCAACAGATTGAGATAATAATCAAAAGGCAAATCAGGATTAACACCCCCGACAATGTGCACTTCAGTCGCACCCCGCTCAACCGCCTCTCTGGCCTGCTCTGCCACCTCCTCCGCCGTCAAAACATAACTGTCGGCCTGAGACACCTCCCGCGAAAATCCACAAAAACTGCAACGCATCGAACAAATATTGGTGTAATGGATGTGCCGGTTAACACAATAAAAAACCTCACCGCCGCAACGCTCCCGCGTAACTTGCTCTGCTAACTGACCGATTTGCATCAGCTCAGCACTCTTTTCCATCGCCATCCCGTCCTCAAAATCCAGCCTGCTACCCTGCCGAATTTTCTCCGCGATCCCCCTTAACGTCGAACTGAACCTGTTTGTTTCCGACTTTTCATTCATTCGTAATACTATTCTTCAACTTCTTGCTTTTGATGCACGATTTTTATTTTACATCATCATAATATGTTAATAATTAACGTCTTATGGATTTTTGACCTCTTCATGAACTTCAGGAGCTTCATGGTTAAATTAAAATCCTGAGCATCCTGTCAAAATTCCTTAGCGACTTTGCGT
>JAFGSR010000089.1 GCA_016934515.1 Sedimentisphaerales bacterium | reverse complement strand
ATAACATGCCGGAGGCCTAAAGCGTTAAACTCAAAGGTGTTACAGTCAAAACGATGAATTATTTACCAACTTTTTCCGATGAGAACCCAATATATTATAATGGTTTTTGTGGCGAACGACTTTTGACGCAGGCGTCAATCAAATGTAAATTTACGGAAAATAAGGGTGAAATCTTTAAAAATGGGGGGGAAAGTGAAAAACTGGAGGGTTAAGTTAGTGGTTCCCGATGATAATATAGGTAAAATAGGCTGATGAGATGGTTTTTATCAGTCCTGGAGAGTTATGGGGCCAAGTTTCGATAAGGTGTTTATTTATATAGCTTTATGTTTGGTATTGGTGATTAAGTGTACAAGTTGGCAAGCCGATATTTAAATCAGGGAAGATAGGCAATTTGGCGAAAAGAGTGAATATTGCTGGATTCCTGTTTAGCAAGAAGGGAATTTTAAAATGAGTGGCAAAACCGGTTATGAAGATGAGCAGGATACCACCAAAAAAGTGTTTTCCACAGGCGAAGCAGCGGCGATCTGCAAAATAAGCCAGCAGACGATTATTCGGTGCTTTGATTCGGGCAAGTTGGAGGGATTTCGGGTACCGGGTTCGCGGTTCCGGCGGATTCCGCTGGAGAGTCTGGTTAAGTTCATGCGGGAAAATGAGATTCCGTTGGGGCTGCTGGAAGATGTTAATCGGCAGAAAGTGTTGGTGGTGGATGACGATCCAGAGATTGTGGAGCTGATGGTGGATGTGCTGGAGCGTGACGGGCGGTTTGAGGTGCGTACGGCGAGCAGCGGCTACGATTCGGGAGTGGTGACGCAGGAGTTTCGCCCGGATTTGATGATTCTGGATTACATGCTTCCGGATGTGAACGGCAACGTGGTATGCAAGACGATCCGGCAGAACCCGGCGTTCAGCAACATGAAGATTATTATTGTCAGCGGAGTAATCGATCAACGAGAGATCGATAATCTGCTCAAGGTAGGTGCGGACGCATTCATGAAGAAGCCCTTCAGTATTGATGCGCTGGTTAATAAGATGGCAGAACTTCTAAAGGTTTGAGTGTACAGCAGGTGATGTTATGAGTGATGCTCAGGAATTTACCCGGTCCAAGAGTAAGAAGATTGAACTGGTAATTCAGCAGTTGAACAGTTTGCCGACATTGCCGTCGGTGGCGGCGCGGCTGTTGCAGATTACGGTACGCAGCGATACGCAGGCGAAAGAGGTGGTGCAACTGATTGAGTCGGATCCTTCGCTGGCGAGCAAGATAATAACGCTGTCCTCGCGCATCAGCCGGGTAAATCGGCAGTCGGTGTCGGTGAGTAAGGCGGTGGTGCTGCTGGGCTTTGAGACGGTGCGTAACGCGGTGCTGAGCATCAAAGTGTTCGAAACACTGGGAGAGGGTAAAGGTCGGGAGGCAGGCGGATTTGATCGGGAGGGATTCTGGAAACACAGCCTGGCGGTGGCGTGTGCGGCCAAGATGTTGATTAAGAAGATTGATCCGAAGGTTGATCCGGAAGAAGCGTTTTTGTGCGGTTTGCTGCATGACATGGGTAAGGTGGCGTTGGATTCGTGTTTGCCGAAGAGTTATGCGCGGGTGGTGGAGTTAACGGAATCGTCGCTGGGCAACATTGCGGAGTTTGAGCAACGGATACTGGGGATCGATCACACGGTGGTGGGCAAGCGTCTGGCGGAGAAGTGGAATTTACCGGAATCGATATCGGAGACGGTGTGGCTGCACCAGCAGCCGATGGATATGTTGCCGGAAGCGGTTAAGAACCGGAGCATAGTGAAGGCGGTTCATCTGGCGGATGTGCTGGCGCGAGAACAGCGGATCGGGTATTCGGGTAATTACGGCCTTTTTGAGACGGCGGAGGAACTGGCGGAGAAGCTGAATTGTGAGGGTGTGATAGACGAGACGGCCCGGGAGTTGCGTAAAGAGATAACCGATCGTGCCGATCTGTTGGGGCTGAATGATGTTAGTTCGGAAGAGCTTTATTATGAGGCGATGGGGCAGGCGAATCGCGAGCTGGGTCATTTGAATATGCGATTGCAGCAGCAAAACGAGAATCTGCAAAGGCGAAGTGTTTATTTCAATTTATTGAGTGAGATGAACGGTTCGCTGAGAGTGCGGCAATCGGTGGTGGACGTTTGCGGCCTGATTGCGGAGTTGTGGCAGCGTCATTTGCTGAGTAGCAACTGTGCGGTGTATGCCAGTTCGCAGGATGACATGATGATCGAAGGGGCGATTAAGCTGCAGAACGAGATTGACGCTTCGGTGTTTCTGGTGGATAGAACCGATGATCCGGAGGCGGATTTGTCCCGACAAGCAGGGCAGGGCAGGTCAATAGGATTTGCTGTTTCGCGGGTGGGTCAGGACTATGGGTGGTTTTTCGAGCAGGTGGCACCGATGTTCGCGATGGACCGAACCATGGTGATTCCGTTGTGGAACGGTGAGGATCTGGTGGGAGGGATTTTGTGGGAAGAATCCGAGCAGCAGCGTGATTATGAAAAGGAATTGCAGGAGATTAAGGCGGTGGCGTCGGGAGCGGGTCTGGCGATTCGACAGGCGCAGAAGCAGGAATCTCAGCAGCAATTAAGTGAGCAGTTGGCGCAATCTAATCAGTCGCTACAGGAATTGCAGCGGGAATTATTGCAAAAGCGTACCATGGCGGCGGTGGGTGAGATGGCCTGTGGTGCGGCGCATGAGATGAATAATCCGCTGGCGGTGATAGTGGGGCGGTCGGAGTTATTGGCCTCGACGGAAGAAGACGATCAACGAAAAGATATTTTGGAACGCATCGCAACGTGCGGCCAGGAGCTTTCTCAGATTATCAGCGATTTGCTGGAATTCGCCAAACCAGCACTGCCAAGGCCGGAACCGGTTGATTTAAGGATGCTGTTGCAAAAGGCAGCGCAGATGCAGGCGACACGAACGGCGAAAGAAAATGTGAAAATTGAAATTGAGTTGGAAGAAAATCTTCCCGATGTTTTTGTTGACCAGAGTCAGGTGGTTCAAGCAATCAATGAAGTGTTGGTCAACAGCATTGATTCTTATCAGGGCCAAGGCGGCGTGGTTCGTTTAATCGGCCGGTATGCGGAACTGAGTGGGGAAGTGATTCTGGAAGTTATTGACGAAGGTTGCGGGATGACGGAGGAAACGGTGCAAAAGGCTCTGAGCCCGTTTTTCTCGCTGAAACAGGCGGGTCGCAATCGTGGTCTGGGGCTGAGCAGAAGCAGTCGCTATGTGGAAGAAAATGGCGGCAGGTTGCAAATGCACAGCGAGCTGGGCAAGGGCAGCACGACAAAGATTGTGCTGCCGGTGTCACGAATATTGGAGAAGCAAACGGTAAGTTAGCAAAATTTATTCTGATGAAATCTATTTGAGAGAAGAAAAAGGTTAGTTTTTCGGAGGAGAGGGAATTGTTATCCCAGGAGAAAACGAAAATAAGGATACTGTCTTTGCTGGATGGTGATCTGAAAGATACATTTCGAGCGTTTGCCGCGTCGGCAGACGATCTGGACTACGACAGCTCAATCAAGCGTGCTCAGGGCGGGGCAGTGGGCCGACTGGAAGATGGCTTCTGGTCGGGACTGGATTTGTCCGGTTATGATGTTGTGTTGTTGGGGATTTCTCGGGCGGATCTGGAGCAGTTCCGGCACTATCAAGCTGAAAAGGATGGCGAGGACTTCACGACTGAGCCGGGTTGGCGTAAAGTTTCGGCAGCAGTGGTGGCGGTGCATGCCGGAGGGACGGTTCAGGAGGTGGAGTTGCTGGCCCAGATGGAATTTGATGGAATTTTGTCGGTTCCGCTGGATGAGCAGGTGGTCCGAAAACGGCTGATAAGTGCGGTGCGGCGTTGTGAACAGCGTGAGCAATTGCAGCAAAGGTATGGTAAGGTGCGGCGGTTCTGCCAGGACGTGAACCGCAAGCGGCGGAACCTGCGGGATAAGGTGGACCTGCTCTGCAAGGACATGATTAACTCGAACATGCGATTCACCGATACGTTGCGGACGCTGCAGCGAATTTATGATTTTCAAAGCAATCTGACGGGGGAATTTGATCCTCGCTATCTGTTGTATAAGGCGTTGCGTGAAATCAAAGCGGAATTGACGGATTCCAGTGCGGCGATGTATTTGTGTCGGAGCGGCAAGTTCGAAGCGCATGTAGCGGGGGCCTGGTATGAACAGAGCGAGGACATTGCGGAAATTGAAGATTCACTGGAGCAGACGGTGGTGCCGGAGGCTTTGGAAAAAGGTCAGAGTGTTCTGGTAAGCGATGCGCAAATGTGGGATCAGATTACGGCAAAGCAACGGAAGCTGTTGAGCGGGTTGTCGATTTTGGCGATGCCGGTGAAAAACGGCAATGAGATATTGGGGGTGACGGTGGTTTACCGGAGCGTGAAGCAGGGGCTGAGCAGTAAAGATGGTGAGCAATTAGTGCCCCTGATGAAACCTTTGGCTCAGGCGTTGGCAGCGGCGCACAAGGTGGAACATCTGATTGGTTAAGCAGGTTTATGATTGATGGGGGGCGGGATGACGATGAAGCGGACAACGTGAGGCTGAAACTGAATGGGATGGAGCAGCTTTATCAGGGAAGAAACACAGCTATATCAAGGGAGAAAGACAGCATTATCAGGGAAGAGGCGCAGTTGGTTCAATGGGGGAATCCTGGGTATCCTGGGGAGCTTGAGAATCCAGGGAATCTTGTGGGGCTTCCTGAGGGACATCCAGGGGTAAATCGATTACTTGCCAAGGTTGATTCTGCAGGAGTTTTATTTGTCGTTTGATGAGGGGATTTTCTTCAAAGGTTTCGGCCCAGTCGAAATATTCGTTCAGATCGGTAATGGGCTCAAGAGTGTCAAGGACCATGAACCTGCAGAACCAATGATCGTCGTTTATCATTTCAGCAAGTTGTCTGATTTCACGGGTGGTTAGTTTGTACTGGAAAGTCTGGAAACTCCAGGCGGCGACGGCTCGCACGCGGGGTTCGGGATTCGACAGGTTGCTCGCCAGGGCACTACGAATTGCAACTGTATCGACAGGGTAGGGTTGATAGTTTAATTGGCCTCGACGGGCCAGGCGATCCTCCATCAGCAGGGAGGCGAAAAGTTTCAAGGCGTTGATTCTTTTGTTAGCCGATCCCATTTTCGCGTCGCGCAGGTAGGAATTCATGCGGTCGGGCGTGGGAACGAAGGCTTTTCGGCTGACAGTTACCGGAGCGGGTTGCAGAGCGGGGATTTTGCAGGCGAAGCTACCTTGGCTGTCCGCAACGGGATCGAGGTATATTTGGAAAGTAATCTGGTAATCACGCTGAGGATGGTTTTCCAGAACCTGACGTAGTTGGCCCACGTTCAGGATTTCGGAAGAGGCGCTGGACTTTCCCGGGGCCAAAGCGGCACTTTGGAGCATGTAGCGATGGACAAGAATGATGGGCTGGATTAAGGATTGCGGTTTGGGGGTAATCTCGGCGGTGATGAGGACGTGAGGATCGATAAGATTTTCCGGGCCGAGAGCTACGGGAGTTTTGGTTTTGTTTAAGTCGCTGATGTTGGAAAGGTAGAGTTTGGCGATCATGGGGTCGCCCGGCCGAACGATGTCCGAGGGCAATCTCATTGAGCAACTGATGAATTTTTCGGGAGCGGAAACGATCAACAAGTCATTGTCATTATAGCGGCCTGCAAGATTGTTAGTTATTAATGTTTTGAGGAGGTCCGGTTGTTCTGCACTGCTCGGGGTGGAATCGTCGGGGTCGGCAGCGGTCTGGGGTATCGACGGTTCACGGAGTTTATTGAGAGTGTCACTGATGTTTTCGGCAAGAATTCCGGCGGCGGCCAGATCGATTTTTTGCAGCAGAGCAACAGCGGCATCGGGGTCTTGGCGGGCAATCAGGATTTTTGACTGAGTCAGAGAAACGACCGGATCGTTGGGATCGAAATTTTTCAGGTAGTTTTCAGCATCATCAGGTTTATCGTTCATAATCCAGGCATAGGCGAGATTAGGAGCGGCCAGGCGTTTATCCTGAGAGGACTCAAAAGCATCGTAGGCCCGCTGGGCAAATTGCAGGGCCCGGACCGGGTCGGGATCGATAAAGCAGAAAAACCAGGCAAGTTCATTGAGCGCAGTGGGATCGGGATTGCCGGTTTGTTGTAATTTTTGAACCGCCCGGTCGCCGGCGGTCTTCAGGGTGTTTTGGGCATCGGTGTTCAGGTCCAGCTTTTTCATAGCCAGGCCCATCAATCCGGCGGCTAGTAAATCATCAGGATTATCCCGGAGTAATTGTTGAGCCAGGGTGATCGAATCGGCGTACAAGTTAGCGGAATAAGCACTGACGATTTGTCGGAAACGCAACTGGTTTTTCAAATCACTCTGACCGGAGCCGGCCAGACCGATTAGATTGTAAGCATGAGGGTAATATTTTTGAGCCAGTTCATGCAGCCCCATCTCTTTGAGGACTTCGATCAACTCAAGAGTGGCGTCCAGATCGTAAGGCTGGTTCTGGATACGCTGTCGCCAACGGAGCACCAGGGAGATGTGGGTATCATAATAATAATTTTGAATTATCTGATCGATTTTTTCAGAGGAGAGATTTTCGGTGTTCTTAGTGAAATCAGGTTCCGGTAAGGTAAATTTTCTGGCGAGAGCATCGACATTGAAACGGGAGACGTTATAGGCGCGCAACAAAAGAGCATGGGCATTATCGGTATCGCCTTTTTCGTACTGCATGATAGCCAATTGTGTCAGGGCCTGGCTAAGGGCGAAAGGATATGCATTTAGGGATGGAATGGTTTGCTGGAGAAAATATTCTCTGCTTTCGCGGTCTTGCAGGTTGTTAAGACGGTAACTGACCCAGTTCAATACCGGCTGAAGATCATCGTTAACCAATTGGCTGTACTGAAAAAGGGCTTCAGCGGCCCGGCCGGGATCGTTAACGACATCGGAGGTCAGCAGGATGTTGAGGTCGCGCCAGGCCATTTCGTTGGCAGGGTCGAGTTCGACGGCGGCCTGGAGCAGCAAAGTTGCCTTCCGGATATTATGCATATCCGCCTCGGAATCTGCACTGGGCGGCAGATAGCCCAGGTATTGCAATTCGACCGGTGACCAGTAATTTCGCGCCAGGCAGCAGAGGAATTTCGATTCATTGGAGTAATCCTGCTGCTGGGCCGATAACAAAGAAACCTGCAAGATAACCAGAAAAGCTATCGTTAGGTTGTTTTTTGGAAATTTCATAATCATATATACTTGTCGGCAAAAGAGATAACAAATCCTGCGTTAAAATCAGGCGGGAGACGAAATTAAGCGGTTACTCCCGAAAACATCACACGTAAAGCACAATATGACAGACATTTACAGCGTTATTTTATAATTGTCGGCTATATTATAGAAAAAATTGCAGGATTGGAACAAAAATATTTCCAATTTAGGGGGATTTGCGCCCGGACATTGAAAAAGGGCCTGACCTGAGGTAGTAAATGTGGCTGGATATGTTTTGGTAGTTCAACAGTATTACAGTTCGATTTTAATGTCTTTTAGGGTAACCTGTTGACATAAATCAATCAGTTCTTTGATATTTTCGCGCAAAGTATCGAGTTGTTCAGTTTTGACGAAATCTTCGACTTGTGCAGCTTTTTCCATAACGTTAAGTAGGCCAACCGAGCCACTTGCGCCTTTGAGATCGTGAAGAATAAGAGCCAGGTTCTCCATATCGGAATCATGCAGTGCCGAGTTAATGAACTTAACGGTTTCCGGGATTTTGTCAATAAAAATTTGGCCGATTGTAACCAAGTCGGAATCCTCGAGGGGTAAATTGTCAGGCGTTTTGTTTTGCATAGCTTGAGGTTCACTTTCAAAATCATTATGGGTGGTTTCGGTTCCCTTTTTCGGCTGGAGATATAATGTCAGAATTTCTATTAATTTGTTATAGTCCACTGGTTTGGGCAGATAATTGTCGCAACCGGCCTGTTGGCATTTTTGTTGATCGCCGCACATGGCATGGGCAGTAAAAGCTACAATTGGAGTTTTGATCTTTTTCTTGCGCAGCACCCTGGTGGCTTCATAGCCGTTCATGTTGGGCATTTGCATATCCATGAAGATCAAGTCGAAATCTCCAGTAGTAGCCTTTTCAACAGCTTCCAGACCATCATTGGCCAGAGTAACTTGTATTCCCACTTTTGCCAGAAGCGTTTTTACCAGGATCTGGTTGGCCTGATTATCTTCGGCGACCAGTACATTGCCGCTAAATTCGTGGTGCTTGTTTTGTTTGGCAAAACTTGATTTTTGGGTGTAGGTTTTGCCTTTGGTGAATTTAGGCTGATTTTTTATATTGATATTAGCCGGGACGGTGAAAGCAAAAACCGAGCCGACATTCGGTTCACTGTTAAGAGTTATTTCGCCGCCTAGCAAACCAACAATCCTTCTGGTGATGGCCAATCCCAAACCGGTGCCGCCGAATTCACGTGTAGTGCTGTTGTCGGCCTGAGAAAAGGCGTCGAAAATCAATCTCTGCTTTTCCAGCGGAATGCCGACTCCGGTGTCTTTGATCGCAAAGCGCAGGAAAGGTTTTTTGTCGATAAATTCTATCGAGGTTTCTATCCTGACTTGTCCTTCTTTGGTAAATTTTATAGCATTACTGATCAGATTTATCAGGCATTGACGTAAACGTACCGGATCGGTGACTATATTAGCAGGCAAATCGGGATGAAAACTGAACTCGAGGTTAATATTTTTGGCGGTTGCGGCCGGTCTCATAAGGGAATCGACATAGCTGATGATGTCTGAAAACGGACATTTAATTTTTTCGAGAGTCATCTTGCCGGCTTCGATTTTGGAGAAATCCAGAATGTCGTTGATGATGGTCAACAGACTTTCAGAGGCAATGCAGATTCTGTTGAGGTAATCTTTTTGTTCACCGTTTAATTCTTCAGCAGCGAGAATTTCGCTAAATCCGATGATAGAATTCATGGGCGTGCGGATTTCATGGCTCATATTGGCCAGGAATTGTCCCTTGACCTTATTTGCAGTTTCAGCCAGCGTTTTGGCATACTCCAAATTTTCTATGGCTTGCTTATATTCAGTAATATTTCTGCCATAGATATTGACATAATTAGCATCTACTACCGGTGTGATGCTAAGCAAAAAGGTTTTTTTGTTAACTTCTTCTTCTTCTTCTTCTTGATATTTTTGGGAGTTATAGGCTTTAGCAATTAAGTTGCGCCATTTCCCAGGGACAGTTTTTCCTATACCTGTTTTCCACTTGGAAAGTAATTGCTCACCCGCTTTGTTGCTGTATAAGATTTCGCCGGCTTTGGCTATACGCAAAACGGGATTTGGGTTTTCACTGGGAAATTTTGCCAGGTATTTTATTTTTTCTTCGGCTTTTTTCCGCAGTGAGATATCTGATACAAGACCTATAAGTCCGACAGGCTTGCCAGTTTCATCTTTGAATAAAGTCGACAGCATTTCCGTGGGAAATACACTTCCATCTTTTCGCATATGCCCAACTTCAGCTCTGTAGCTACCGTTACACTTGACCTTGCTGTTGATGGGAATCACATCGATTTCCAGTTGTTCTTTGGTGTGGAATATGCTCAGATTTTTCCCAACGAGTTCATCGCCAGACCTGTAACCGTGCATCTTAGCCCATGCTGTATTAACAAATCGAAGGTTCCCCTCAAGATCAGCCAGAGCGACTCCTTCTTCTGTTTGTTCAACAATCATTACCAACTCACGAAGCTGCTGATTTGTTGCCTGCAGCTTATTGTGCATCTCTATTCGTTCTATGCTGTGGCCAAGCTGCTCTCCAACAGAGTTTAATAATTTTCGTTCTTCGGCCAGGAACTGGCCTTCATCGATGTGTGGCTTTTGTTCAAGACAACAAACATTTATAGCCCCAACTTGCTGGCCGTTGACAAAGATACCGCAGCTTTGCTTCCAATCTGTTTCTCTGAAATTCTTTGTCTTATATTCCTGACCTCTAAAAGAGATTTTGGCACATGTAATTTCCGGATATTGCCAGCTTGGAGGAATAATTTCAACCACACCTCGTAAAATATTTTCTAAGGAATAAGCACCACTCTCGACAATTTTCGAAATACTATATAGACAATCTAATTCTTTAATGCGCTCGTTCAGATTTTGATTCAAATGGATCATCTGTTGCTCTTTTGCCCGGAGTTGCTGATTACTTACATTAAGCTGCTGATTAGAGGCTCCAAGTTGTTGTTCGAAAGCCCGTAATTGCGAATTGACAGATTTCAAATTTCTTTGCCTTCGCTTGCTTTCAAAGAAACGCCTTCGCATTTGCAATATTGCGATCCAGCTAAAAAATAGCAGTGAAACTATAAAAGCAACAAATATAACCGCCACCAAAAATATGTCGCGACTGTTGCTGTAATTATCTTCTATATGATTTTGCAAAGCAGTGATATATTGTCCCATACCTTCGGCATAAAAGCGTTTTTGCTTTTCATACTCCTGGCTGTATAGCAACTGTGTAGCTGTCTGTAGATTTCCCTGACGCACTAAATCGAAGGACTGATTTTCCATCGCGACAAGTTTGATATTGGTGGTATCAGTTTGAGTTACTGCCTGGGCTAAAAAATCCCCGGGAGCCAATCTTTTGATTTCATTGATGACATCATCCAGTTGAGGTGCGAATCTCCTGTAACGGTCCTCCCACTTTAATTCACCGGTTGCTGCTGCCATGCGAGCCGACATCGTCAGGACTTCGTCAAGATGTATAATAATTCCATTTAACTTGATCGTATAGGAATTTGTATTTGATGGCTTATGAAGTAAAGAGAGTGTTTGTGGTTGATGTTTTATGTGTTACAATTGGGT
>JAFGSR010000088.1 GCA_016934515.1 Sedimentisphaerales bacterium | reverse complement strand
CCCCCCCCCCCCCCATTTATATTAAGTTTCAATGTGTCCTTTTTGCTTAAAATATTCAATTGCCTGGTCGGTGGTTTTGAAAACCTGGGTGGCGGTTTCGGTGATAAAAGGGGAAGGTTTTGCGTCGGGTTGCCAGATGACGTAAACCTCGCGGGTGGCTTCGTACGCGTGCTGGAGTTCGCGTTCGACGCCGCTGGACAAACCGGGTTTGCCGCTGGGCAGTTCGGGGATGTAGCTGATTATCATGTCGGCCTGGTCGATGAGCATGAAATCGCGGGCGTAAATCTGGGCATTGATATCTCCGGCTACCTGGAGCACTTCGGCAACATCGAATCGCAAAGTCCTGTTGAGCACTTCGGTTTCGACAACTTTGTGGCCCCGTTGGGAAGCTTCGAGGGCGGACTGGTAAAGTTCGTACTCTTCCATGTCCGCCGGGTTGAAGACGGTGAAGTGCTGTTGAATTAGCCGGCGGAAATCGATAATTTCCTGCTGAATTTCCGGCAGGTCCGCGACGTGGGTCATGGGGAAACCAATATAAGCCTTGGGGCGTTGCGGCTGAAAGAGGAGGCGATAGCACATTTCGGCGGTGGAATTTTCGGTCCCGACAGCCATGATATAAAATCTGGCTGGTGCACCATCGCGAGCCAGGGAAGAACCCATCATCATCATTTCGGTGGCCAGGGTTTCCTCTTCGCGCCAGACGAGCAGGTCCTTGAGGGAGTGGTCCACCTGGTGCTCAGCGAGTAGCCGAGCGTGGACTTTATCGACGGTATCCATCAGGCAGAGATAAATATCGGCGTCGAATTGGGCTAACTGATCGAAATCAAAGGCGGGAAACAATCCGTGTCGCCAGCGAAAAGTGGCGTGAGTATTTACCAGGCAATGGTCCTGCTGTCGGCTTTCGCGGAGCACGTCCTTGATGACGCTGCGGCGGAGCAGGTGCAGCCGGGAAAGGGGCAGATCGAGGATTCTGCCCGGGGCGATATCGGGAGCCTCGGCGTACATTCGATCGCCAATGTGACAAAGCCTAGTATTATGACCGTCGCGGTGAGCAAAAGCGGCGACTTTTTCCAGATAAACACTCTTGTCCAAGCCTACGGTTCCGGTAACAATTGTTCTCATGGCTCTATTTTGACAAATAAAGGCTGATAATTCCAGTGTGCTTTCGTACATTTTTCTTAACCAGGATGGAGGTACCCAATAATTGACGACAACCCAGCCGATGGGGTATAATGGGGGTATGGCAGAAACGACTAAGAAACAGCCTTCAAATCCGAACATCGACGACATGCTGCCCAGCGATCTGATCAGTGAGGATGAAACGGTGATTTTCGCGATCAAGCCCTCGCTGTGGCTGATTGTGTTTTCGAGTTTTCGGACAGTGGTGATCGCGCTGGGGATTTCGCTGGCGGCGATGCTACTGAGTCCAATTCTGCGGGATTTGAGCAAAAACATTATCGAGATTTGTGGGGCGATTGCCCTGGTCCGTTTGGGATATGCGGTTATGCAGTGGGTCAGTCGCAGTTACGTTTTGACCAACAGACGGGTAATTCGCATCAGAGGGGTGTTCACGATTGATATTTTTCAGTGCGCCCTGAACAAGGTGCAAAACACCTTCATGACGCTAAACCTGCCGCAGCGTTTCCTGGGATTGGGTAACATCGAATTTACCACCGCCGGTACCGGGGGGATCGAAGCTATCTGGCGGCATTTGAGACACCCTATGCAGGTTCACCAACAGCTTATCCAGGCGCTGAATGTGGCGGCCAACCGAAACGGCCAAAGGCCAAATCCGCAGAACAGTCCCAACGAATAAGCCCAGAACAACGATTTTCAAGAAGTAACTTTTTTGTCCCGCTGAAGGGTTTGATTGTGCCGGGCCAAAGACCAGCAACAGCCGGCCCCGATAACAATTCCCAAAAAGGCCCCCATTAAATCCACCAGTGCAAAGCCCCGCTGCATGAACATGCTGACCAGTTCATCCAGCAGCGCGTAACCCGACAGGATAAATAACGTTGCCAGCAACAGATTGAAGTTGAAAACAAACCGCGGCTGTCTACCGATGCTGCGCCACCAGAGAAAGGTCAGAATCAGATAGCCGACCATCACAAAAGCGAACTGAAACTGCTGGAGATTGTCCGGCAGCCGGACAAATGCGGATTCGCCCGGCCAGTGCGTAACCACGAACATTCCCAACCCATAAGCAATCAACCAGTGCCATGCCCGCCGCAGGATCATCATCAGCACTAAAATCGCCAAGGCCCCGGTCATGTCACTTATCCAATCAACGATATCGCAATGTCGATTGACCAGTTTCTGGGACAGTTCATCGACGGCAGCATAAACAGCTACCACCAGCAGCGCCAGGTAGAGTTGGCGTTTGCGAAAATCGGGTTTTTCCCAGCCATACCGAGCCAGCCAAAAAATCAACATCAAGACAAAATAAGCAGCGATGTGCAGGGTAACATCTCGGCCGAAGACCTTCATTTCGGGCAGGCGTGGTAAATGGGTAGCAACAAAAAGTATCGGCCAGTAAACCACCAGCACCAGCCAACCAGTTAGATTTTTAATGCGTCTCATGAGTATTTTATCGACGATAAGATAATGCCCTGTCCAGAAAATTCAATTGAAAGGACCAATACCAGTGCCGAAAGGCTAAATTCCCCGGTTCAGCTTGAAAAAACGCATCGGTCAGAGATTAGCTGTGAAAAAAGGCGAAACGGCTGCACAGGAAAATCGACCTGACCGGTTATAATCCCACAAAACAGCCCACTTGCTCATCCGGGCCTTTGCGATTATCATGTTAGTTATTGATTGAAACATAATCAGGCTAACATACTAAGGAATCTCAGTGGAATTCAAACAAACACAACTGGACAATGGACTGGTGATAATCGGGGAAGTCACGGAAACGGCTCGATCCCTGGCAATGGGCTTCTTTGTGAGAACCGGCTCGCGTGACGAATGGCCGGAAGTTGCCGGAGTGAGTCATTTTCTCGAACACATGATGTTCAAGGGCACCGACAAACGCTCGGCCCTGGAAGTGAACCTGGAATTTGACGACATGGGGGCCAAATACAACGCCTTTACCTCCGAAGAAAACACCGTTTATTACGCAGCGGTTCTGCCCGAATATCAGCAAAATATTCTGGAACTCTGGTCTGATTTGATGCGTCCGGCTCTGCGTGAAGAGGACTTCAACACCGAAAAGGGTGTTATCTGCGAAGAAATCGCCATGTACAAGGATCAGCCCAATTTTGACGTGCTGGACCGCTGTCGAAAACTGCACTTCGGCGATCACGTTTGCGGCAACAGCGTCCTGGGCACGGTCGAATCCATCCAGGCCCTTAAAGCCAATCAGATGCGAAATTATTTTCAGAAACGGTACGCCGCCGACAATATCTTGCTGGTCTGCTCGGGTAAATTTGACTGGGACAAACTCGTGGACCAGGCTAAAGAGCTTTGCGGGGGATGGAACGGTGCCAGGACCGAACGAGAACTGAGTGATTTTCGCGGCTCCGGCAAAGCTGAGGCTGTCCAAAAAACTCAGATCATGCGCGAACACCTCTGCCTGATGAGCCCGGCACCCTCGGCCCAGAGCGAGCTGCGCTATGCCGCGGGAATCCTGGCCAATATTGTTGGAGACGACTCTAACTCGCGACTGTACTGGGATCTGGTTGACACCGCCAAGGCGGATTCGGCGGACATGGAATGCGAAGTTATGGACGGCACCGGGGCTTACTACACTTACATCTCCTGCGATCCGCAACAAACCGACGAAGTGCTGGAAACGGCCCGGAAGTGTCTGGCCAAGGTTGACCGGGAAGGGGTAACCGAAAATGAACTGACCGCCAGCAAAAATAAAATCGCTTCTACCGTCACCCTGAACGGCGAACTACCCATGGGCCGACTGGTACCGTTGGGCTTCAACTGGGTTTATCGGCGGGAATATCGCCGTCTGGCTGAGGAACTCGAACGCATCAAAGCAGTTACCCGCGACGATATCAGAAAACTGCTAAAACAATACCCCCTGGAAGCGGTTACCATCCTGGGGCTGGGCCCCTGTGAAAAAATTTCGAGCTAATTTTACAGACGAATAAATCTAAAAGAGGTGATGACATGGTCGAAACCAGATCAAACATGTTGGCCCTGGGTACGCGGGCACCGGAATTTCAACTTCCGGATATTAACGGGCGGATGGTTGGGCTGGCGGATTTTGCCGGGGCACCGGCGGTGCTGGTGATTTTCATGTGCAATCACTGTCCTTATGTAATCCACGTGCGTGAAAAGCTGGTAGAACTGGCAAAAGAATATCAAAGTCGCGGCGTCGCTGTGGTGGCTATCAATTCCAATGACGTAGAGAACTATCCCGATGACAGCCCGGAAAAAATGAAGCAAGATGCGGAAAAATTCGGTTACACCTTTGATTATCTTTTCGACGAAACCCAACAAGTAGCTCGAGCCTATCTGGCTGCCTGTACACCGGATTTTTTTCTGTTCGATGCCGAATGCAAACTGATTTACCGCGGCCAAATGGATGACTCGCGGCCGGGCAGTGAAATACCGGTTACCGGAGCTGACCTATGCGCAGCTATGGATGCCGTCCTGCAGGGACAAACCGTCGCTACCGAACAGAAACCCAGCATGGGCTGCAATATAAAATGGAAAAGTTAACCGATCCTGACATGGCTTTATAAGCGCGTTATGTGTGATTTCGGATTGCTAAATAAATGCAGTTAACCTGGAGGAGTGAATTATGTCTCGTAATGCTCGTTTTACTTTTGGGTTGTTTATCTGTTTGTTTGTCGTCCTGGTTTTTGGGTCGAGTTGGGCTTATTCGAATGCTCTGGACGATTATGTCGCCCGGTCGGATCCATCTTATAAATGGAATGTTGTTAGCTCATCACCGGGACCGGGCTTTACTTATTATACCCTGAACATGATTTCTCAGACCTGGCGTAGCGACGAGGAAGTGAATCGCACCCAATGGCAGCACTGGATCAGAATAGCAGTGCCGATGCAGATAAAAACCGACACCGCCTTGCTGGTGATTTCCGGAGGCAGCAACGGCAACGACCCGCCCGAAAAAATGGACAAAAACCCGGCTATGATCGCCATGGCAATGGTCGCCATGGTATCAAAATCGATAGTGGCGGTGGTGGAGATGATACCTAACGAGCCGCTGACCTTTACCGGAGAAACCCGGCAACGCTCCGAAGACGCAATCATCGCTTACTCCTGGGACAAGTACTTGCACGGCGGGGATGAATCATGGATACTGCAACTGCCCATGACCAAAAGTGCCGTTCGCGCCATGGATGCGGTTCAGGAATTTTGTGAAACCCAGGAAAATGTTCCCGCGGTTAAGCAATTCGTGGTAGCCGGCGCCTCCAAACGCGGCTGGACAACCTGGCTAACTGCGGCGGTTGACAAACGGGTCCGAGCGATTATGCCAATCGTTATCGACATGCTTAACACTGAAAAATCCTTCCGCCACCACTTTGCGGCTTATGGTTTTTGGGCACCGGCGGTGCACGATTACGAAGAAATGGGAATTTTCAAATGGTTCGGTAAACCGCGAATGAACAGCCTTTTGTCGATTGTCGATCCTTACACTTATCGAAAACGCTTCAAAATGCCGAAATTTATCCTGAATTCGGCAGGAGATGATTTTTTCCTGGGGGATTCTTCGCAATTCTATTTCGATGAATTACCCGAGAAAAAACATCTGCGTTATGTTCCCAATACCAACCATTCGCTGGGCGGATCAGATTTTATTGAATCCCTGGCAGCGTATTATTCCTTCATCCTGGCAGATAAAAAACTGCCCCGCTTTGAGTGGTCCATCCAGCCGAACGGTTCTATCCGGGTAAAACCTATCGACGAACCAGTAGGAGTAAATGTATGGCAGGCGTCCAACGCCGACGCGCGGGATTTTCGCCTGACCACCATTGGCAAAACCTGGACGGCGTCAAAACTAACCGCCCAGCCGGACGGCTATTACGTGGCCAACCCGGAAATACCCCAACAAGGATGGAAAGCGTTTTTTGTGGAGCTGCTCTACGACAGCGGCATCGCAGATCCTTCCCATCCGGGCAAAACCCTGAACCAAAAATTCACCACCTCAATCAGTATATTACCGGACACCCTGCCACATATCGGAAAATTGGAGGAAATCAGCAAAACGAATTCGCAGAATTAACTGGCTGAACAGCTCGAAACCCTGATTATCGTCAAATTTCTGCTTTTGTTGCTAAGAGCATTGCTAAATTACCCGATTGGCTAAACATACCCGCCTCTTTTTACGATATTATATGCAGTATCTTTTAGAGGGAGTCAGAAAATGCCTGAATATAACTGGAATGGTCGAAATTGTCTGGTGACTGGTGGGGCCGGTTTTGGCGGATCACATCTGTGCGAACAGCTTCTGGATCGCGGCGGGCGGGTTTATGTTCTTGACCGTTTTTTGCTGAATAACTCTTACCTGGTGCTTAGCGGAAACCGCGATCGGATTCAGTTTATCCAAGGTGACATTCGTGACCTGGACCTTGTCAAACTCACACTGGACAGATTTGAAATTGAAACAGTTTTTCATCTGGCGGCCCAGCCGATCGTGCCGATCAGTAACCAACACCCATTTGAAACCCTCAGCGTAAACGCCCTGGGTACTTATTCGATTTTGGAAGCGGCCAGAACCAGCGGGTTTGTCAAGGGGCTGATCTTCGCCTCCAGCGGAGCCTATTACGGCACGACCACCACCCCTGACAAAATTAAAGAAACT
>JAFGSR010000087.1 GCA_016934515.1 Sedimentisphaerales bacterium | reverse complement strand
CGGTGGCAATAAGGCGATAAACTTTAGCCGGGCAATAAACCATTTTTTCCTCTCAATCAACCAACTTTTTCCGAGTTGATCCAAAAAAATAGAAAAATAAATATACAGTACGCCTAGTTGTCAGGTGGAAAAGGTGAAGAAGAGTATCAGGATCAAGGCGGTGATGGCGGCAAAGATGAGGAGATAGATTTTCAGGGCGATGTCAGCCTGGTCGGAGAGCTGTTTTAATTTTCGGCGGGACATTTTTTTGCGGGGGCGTTTGATGCCGGCTTCATGGAATATTTGTTCGGTGGGATTGTTGCAAGGTACGTCAGGATCGTGATATTGTTTACAAAATGGGCAAAAGGGGGCAGTCATAAACATAACCTCAAAAAATAGGGCTAAACACAGGTGTTTAATTTCTGAAAAATATCTTTAAGGTGCGTTTGGGCACTTTTTCTTAAGCTGAATTATCCGGTTGCGGTTCGGCAGGGCCTTTTTTGGCCGAACGGACGGCTATTTTAAGCAGGATCGGTGATATTTGCAGAGGAGTATTTAATTAAAAATCGTCCTAAAGGCCCTGACCGCCGTGCCAGCGCCCGTCGCGGCAGGCTGGTGGGCAATTGATGTAACATAAAGCTGCGAAAGTTAGATTTAAGGTAAGTATAGCTAAAAAGTGATCAAGCTGGTATAATATTTTCGCAATATATATTTAGGCGTTTTTGGTTTCATTGGGAAGATTCAGTTTTGGACGGTATTGAGGATGATACTTATTGAGGTGCACTCATGACAGAATCAGAATCACAGTATCCTTTTAGCGATTTGACTCATTATACATTGAGCAAGGAGATCATCCGGCAGCTTGATGAAGATTTTTGTCGGGAAAACCAGCTTGTCCTTCTGGGCGACATGTCACCGACAGGACATGACCCTGTTCCGTTGGGGATGCTTGATCCGTCGGACGACCGGTCGGCTTCCTGTGTTGAGCGAAAAGTCAGCCGGCAAATTCGAAGGATTCAACTCAATGCTTTCGAATTGGATAATGCGTTAGCGTTTGGTTTTGGCGATGGTATCGATGTCAGCGGATCAACTATGATTCTGGATATCGGCAGAGGTCGTCATTATCTCAACTCCGCCAATACGATAGAATTTACTCGTGATCAGCCGGTTGCCAAGATGGTTATTGACACTTTTTCCGAGGCGGTGAAACGCCATGCCAGCGATATTCATATCGAGGTTTACGCCGATGATGTCGATGTGCGTTTTCGGATCGACGGCGTGCTTCATCAAGTTGCCACGCCGTTTAGCAAAGCGAATATTAAAAAAGTATGCTCACATATAAAAATCCTGGCTGAGTTGGACATCACCGAGAAGCGTCGCGCCCAGGAGGGTAGAATTTGCAGCGTATATGAAGATGAATCCGGCAACGTTCGCCAGATCGATATGCGTCTTTCCGTGGTGCCGGGCCTGCATGGC
This sequence comes from Sedimentisphaerales bacterium, assembly GCA_016934515.1. Taxonomy (GTDB): domain Bacteria; phylum Planctomycetota; class Phycisphaerae; order Sedimentisphaerales; family SM23-30; genus JAFGSR01. The sequence continues at coordinate 4,440 of JAFGSR010000087.1, read as the reverse complement.
AGTGATATGGTTTTACGTTTGCTCGATGAAAACCGGATTAATATCAGTCTAGACAAGCTGGGGCTGAACAATACGGCATTCACGCAGTTTAACGAGATCATTACCAGTCCAGGCGGATTGATTATAGTTGCCGGCCCAACCGCCAGCGGGAAAACCACAACCCTTTATTCCGCCATCCGTCAACTTAATAACGACAACAATAAAATACTTACCGTAGAAGATCCGATCGAATATGAAATCCCAAAAGTCAATCAGAAGCAGGTCAACAGCTATATGTCGTTTGCTGATTATTCGCGTGCTTTTATGCGACAGAATCCGGATATTCTGATGATTGGCGAAGTACGGGATGAAGAAACAGCTAACATTGCAATGCGAGCCGCCCAGATGGGCCATCTGGTTTTTACCACCCTGCATTCTCGGGATGTCCGGTCATCGCTTGACCGGCTGCATGTGTTATGCAATGACCGGTCGTTGATCGCATCGAGCCTTATGGGGATTCTCTCACAACGTCTTGTTCGACGTATATGTGTCGATTGTCAGGAATCGGTTGACCCTGATCCGGTGATATTGCAGAAACTATCGTTAAGGTCTTCTGGCATCTCAACTGTTCACGGAAAGGGTTGCAGCACATGTCATGGGATTGGTTATAAGGGGCAGATAGGCGTATTCGAACTGCTGGTATTCGATGATTACCTGCGTCGTGAGGTGTGGCAGGGACACGCGCTCGACCTGAAGGAGATCACCAACTTTCGTCCCATGTTTGATGATGCTATTCAAAAAGTTCGGGATGGAATTACAACTCTGGACGAGGTGTTGCGAACTATTCCATTGCCGGATAATTCGTGACCACAACCGGCGGCAACGGGTTAACTTAATTACCTGATGGGGCCTTGTAGCAGGGGAGGTTAATTGCGCTTTATCTCGCCGTTCCGGAAGGCGTGAATAGCCAAGGGAAGATGAAGGGACAGGGTCATTTTAGATTGCTTCTATAGGCCCTAGCGGGGGGAGATTAGTTGGTCCTATAAGTTAGAAGGATCTGGTTAGGTTTTAAGGTGCGATAAGAGGAAAAAGAAAAACGGGTAAGGGTAATCCATTTTCATACAAGCACTTATGTCAGCAGTCGGTATTTGAGGTAAATTCACAGTATTTCCATATAATGAGGCTATTTTCGTTGGTAATTAAAGTCGATAGGTTAATGGATGAGAGCATGTTCATATTGAAATGGTCCACAAGCAAGAACATGGCAAAAAAAGAGTGTCAGGGAAAGCAACAGAAGCCGGTCGATATTCTATGGGGAAATAAGGATAAAACGTATGCATAACAGACAAAATATAACAGGCGGTCAAGGGGCATCGATTCCGGTATTTGATCCGAGTCAGGCACTGCGCTGTTTGGATGGTGATGTTGACGTAATGAAACAAATTGTAGAGATATTCATAAATACTTCCCATTCAGATATGCAGGAGATGCAGAAGGCTATGGCTTCGAAGGACACTGAGGCGATCGTAGCGAGAGCGCACAGTATTAAAGGTGCGGCGGCCAATGTCGGGGCAGAAGTTGTTCGGGGGAGTGCATATGAGATGGAGAAGTCCGTCAAAGCCGGGGAGGGTGAAATTGAGGAGTTGTTTAATAATCTGGAACAGAATCTGCACAAGCTGGAAGAAATATTAAACGATTATGATTGGGCTGATGTCGTATGCTGATGTCGTATAAGGAGCAGCTATGACTAAAATACTCGTGGCTGACGATAACCAGTCGACGCGCAAACTGCTTTGTGTGACGTTGGAGAAGAACGGATATGAGGTTGTTGCTGCCGAAGATGGAATAACCGCATGGGACATACTCAAAAGCAGATCTGACATACGTTTGGCGGTTGTTGACTGGATGATGCCCGGTATGGACGGCATAGAGCTTTGCCGGAAGCTCCAGGAGGAGCACAAGTCCGAACTTATTTATGTGATTCTTCTGACGGCCAAGGAAGGTACAAAAAACCTTATCGAGGCCTTGGAGGCTGGTGCGAATGATTATATATCGAAGCCGTTTGAAAAAGAAGAATTGCTTGCCCGGCTGAGATCGGGCGAGCGTATTATTAAGTTACAGCAGCAATTGACCCAACTGCAAAAGCTGGAATCCATTGGACAGTTGGCATCCGGTATTGCCCACGAGATAAACACCCCCATTCAGTACATTGGCGATAACATCAACTTCCTTCAGGAAAGTTTCCAGGATATATACAGGCTTCTGGGCGCATACGAGCAAGTGCGAGAACAGGCGGAGAAGGGAACGGTGGGCGCTGAGTTGCTCAGCAAGATACAGGATACTATGAAGGAAGTTGACATAGAGTATTTGTCCGAGGAGGTTCCCCGGGCGCTTAAGGATTCGCTCAAGGGGGTGAATGTAGTGGCGCGGATTGTACAGGCCATGAAGGAGTTTGCCCATCATGGTAAGCAGGAAAAGACCGCCGCAGACATTAATCAAACGATTGAGAGTACAATCACCGTGACGCGCGGTCGATGGAAATACGTTGCCGAGATGGAAACGGACTTTGATCCTGAATTACCGCTGGTGATCTGCCGGATTGACGAGTTTAACCAGGTGATCCCTAACCTGATTGTTAATGCCATTGATGCCATAAAGGAAAAGAATGGCGAGGTTCCCGAGGTTAAAGGGACAATTACCATCAGCACCCGTCGGGATGGTGATTGGGTGGAAATTCGTGTGGCTGATACGGGTAGTGGAATTCCTGAGAAGATACATGCACGCATATTAGATCCTTTTTTTACCACGAAAGAAGTCGGCAAAGGAAGCGGTCAGGGATTGGCGATTTCCTATGCTGTGGTGGTGGACAAGCACGGTGGGACATTGACTTTTGAAACTGAAGTGGGCAAGGGTACGACCTTTATTGTCCGTCTGCCCATTGAGCAGGATGTGTCCTCGGGCGATGTCCAGGATGAAGAAGCATATTGTAATTGTTGATGAGGAGCCGAACTTCCTTATAGTTATTGAGTGCCTACTGTGCTGACGAGTTCAATGCTGTTTACGAGGGTTACCTGGATATCAGCAAAAGGGAACGAAGAGGCTACAGTTGATGGATAAAAAGATAAAAATACTTTTTGTGGATGATGAGCCCCGAGTAATAGATGGATTGCGTCGCATGCTGCATACGATGCGTGCAGAATGGGAAATGGTATTTGTCAACAGCGGCCGGGAGGCTTTGGATTTGCTTGCCAAGTCTGCATTCGATGTTATTGTTTCTGATATGAAGATGCCCCAGATGGACGGGCACCAGTTGTTGAGCAGCGTGAGAGCAAAATATCCCCAGGTAGTACGGATTGCACTATCGGGCCAAACTTCCAAGGAAGCCTTTCTTGGTTCGGTTGGGCCAATCCATCAGTTTTTGTCGAAGCCCTGCACGGCAGAGACGTTAAAAAATACGATTGCCCGGGCATGTTCGCTTGGCGGATTACACAGCAACGAAAACCTGATGGAATTGACTTCGAGTCTGGAATCGCTACCCAGTTTACCGATGCTGTGTACGGAATTGCTGGAGGAACTTAAAACAGAGGAGCCTTCGACAAAAAAGATCAGTCAAATTATTTCGCAGGATATGGGGATGAGCGTTAAGATTCTGCAATTAGTAAATTCCTCCTATTTTGGAGTCAAGCAATCGGTTTCGAGTATTTCGCAAGCGATAAATTTTCTTGGTTTGGATACGATAAAGACATTGATTATTTCGGCCAAAATATTTTCGCAATTTCAGCAGACGGAAGAGGCGGGTGTTTCCCTGAAAGCGATTTGGGATCATAGCATGACGGTTACGGGATGGGCGCGACTGATAGCCAAGGCCGAAAAAGTTGGTCAACAGTTTATCAATGAGTTTATGTTGTCCGGCATGTTGCATGATGTAGGCAAACTTGTCCTGGTCAGTCAACTGCCAGAAGAATATGAGCGGGTTTTAGCTTTGAGCACCCAAGAAAATCTACCCTTTTTCATAGCAGAGAGCAAAGTGTTAGGTGTAAGCCATGCCGAAGTGGGAGCTTATCTGCTGAGTTTATGGGGTTTTTCTCATGATGTAGCAGAGGCAGCGGGATTTCATCACAATCCGGTCGATGCGGGCACAGAAAGATTTTCTCCACTAACGGCGGTTTACGCCGCCAACATGTTGGAACATGAAATTGATTCCTGTGAACCCGGTCAGGATAAAGATCTACCAATTGCAGATGATTATCTGTGTAAATTAGGATTGTTGGATCGGTGGGCAATTTGGAGACAATCCTGTTTGGAAACGCTGGCAGTCAAATGTTAAAGAGAGCCTCTGGTTTGTTTTGGCGGCTGGAGCGATATTCAAACTTGAAAGGTATAGGAATTTGTATTTGTATCGCCGGCGTCTCGCCGGCTGGTTGGACAATTGCCGCCGGGACGGCGGCGGTACAGTCCCCG
>JAFGSR010000086.1 GCA_016934515.1 Sedimentisphaerales bacterium | reverse complement strand
CTGTCAACCCTAAAATTGCCATAAATACCTTAATTTACAATATATTATAATGGTTTTTGTGGCGAACGACTTTTGACGCAGGCGTCCATTTTGAGGAATTATTCACCACTTTCAAGCAAAATAACTTCCTCAAACTCCCTCCCGTATGCTTCTTTGCATTTTTTGTGTTTTTTGAGGCTGAATCTTGATTTCTCCCTAACTCCTTACCCCAAGCCCTTAATCCCAAGCCCCTAATCCCAAGCCCCTAACACCTAACACCTAACAAATCCGCGTTCAACTTGTCGCGGCGAAGCTTAAGCGGAGTCGGATCGGCGTTAATCGGCGGTTTCATATCGTTGCCGCTCAGCCGCACTAATAAACAAGAGGCGTTTATCAGCTCAGAAACCATTTTCGAAAATGATAATTCTTCATTGGCGGGCAAAATTGTTCCCCCGCCGGTGCTGGCGGTGTCAAAATCTTGGCCGCCGACGGAATAATATTAATCTCCAGCGGCAGATTCGGCCCGGGATCTCCATCAATTTGCACCGGGATACCGCTGTGATGGTTGTCAATTGTCACCGAAACACACTTTTTTCGGATAACCATCGGGCTAAGATGCGATCTTTTAATAATCGTTCGTCCCGCATGTGCCAGTAACTGCCTGCGCCGACGGTACTTATAAACTGTCAAGTCCAGCCGCCCATCCGAACAGTCCGCATCACCCAGGATATCCAGCCCAACCGCATAACGTGATATATTGCCGACAAAAACCAACGCCGGTTCGTCACAAACCATTGCCCCGTCAGCAATTACCTTTAAATGGGGCGGTCGATATTCCCAGAACGTTCGGCAGATCGGCCAGATATAATCCCCATGGGTAATATGACCCCGACGAAATTGATTGATCCGGCGAACCACCTCTGCGTCAAAGCCCACACCGACAATAGCCATAAAATATCGCTGATTAATCTTCCCCAGGTCCAGACTCCGCAACACCCCGTTCTGCAGCGTCGCAATGGTCGTTTCCAGCCCGCCGTCGATCCCAAACTCCTGCGCCAACAGGTTTTCCGTTCCACAGGGCAGGATAACCATTGGAATATTCTTCCCCGGAATAGCTTCCACCACCGACCTGACGGTCCCGTCGCCACCTGCCACCACAATTGTGTCGCAATGATTTTCTGCCGCTTTTAACGCCAGTTCTCCTGCATGTTCCAACGATTGGGTCAGGTCAACTCTTACCCGGTGGCCCTGCTCACGCAAATAATCACGCAAGCGAAGAATTACCGAAAACTCTCCGCTCGAGCCGGATTTGGGATTAACAATGAACTGATACTGATCAATCATTATTTTTTTCGTAATTACCTGTTTAAAAATGATTTACGAAACATTACTTCAAATTATATCGTCCTGATACCCTTATATATATAACACTAAATTATACCGACTACAAAGGTGAATAATATGTCACTCTTTTTATAAATATAAATCTGACAAACCTTTACATTTTATCTCACCCCCTGCCGGGCGTTAATTTCGCCCTTTTATGCCGGCCACCATTACCCCTTCCAACAAATGAATCAGCCACGCCTAAGCTCACCTGCCCCAAACCGGAATTCCCATAATGATATATCGGCGGCATCACCACAATCGCATTTGACAAACACATAGTCCTATAACTAATTGAAAATTAACGACTTGAGACAATTTAGCCACGCAATCTGAGGATAATTGATTTCGGCAGTAATATTTTCCACACGGTTATTTGTTCCGATGCAATCACCAGCGATTTGCACTTGCAAGTTTTGATTTCTGGCTTATAATGTGCTGTTTATATAAATCGCATTAGTAGCGGTTTCCAGGTACAGCCAAAGACGACGCCCGCACTGTCGGGCAGAACCTAATAAATAAAAATATTACAGGAAGGCAAAACTGTTATGGATGCTCCAACCCAGGAGATAAAGATTGATTTAACCGGCGATGATGCTCTAACTGATGATCAATTTGACCAGTTAATCAATTCAGTTCGCTCCAGTGAACGTGACCGGATGGATTTTAGCCGGGAACTCACCGAACAAATCGATCAGCATGGTTCTCAACTGCAAAACAATCCGGTCAAAGCCATGAAGACTGCTCAAGCTTATTACGCGCTGGGCGATTATCGTCAGGCTGCTGACTGGCTTGACAAAGCCGCCTCGGGTAAAGTTCAGTTTTACCTCAAAGGCTGCTGCTTGCGCGAATTGGCTCAGTACGATCAGGCCGTCGAAGCTTTTGAACAGGCCGAGCAGAAAGGCTGCGAAAGTTTTGACGTCGCCATGGCGGTTATTGACTGCCTCACCCGCAAAGGCGATCTCGAAGAAGCCGAAGCACGACTCAAACGCGTCTCCCGCATCGGCGACATCCGCGCCGAATATCACTTCCAGTTAGGCAAACTGCTCAACGCCCAGGCCAACCGCGAAGAAGCCATGGCCGAATACGAAAGAGCCATCGCGCTGGATCCCAACCACAAACGCGCCCTGTTCGCCCTGGCCTTCGCTTGTGATTTGTATGGCGACGAAAAGCAGGCCATCGAATATTACCAACGCTGCGTCACCGGACGCACCGCTCATATCTCTGCTTTGCTCAACCTGGCCGTGCTCTACGAAGAAGCCGAAAAGTACACCGAAGCCTTCAATTGCGCCAGACGCGTTCTCAATGCTTACCCCAACCATCAGCGGGCTCGACTCTTCCTCAAGGATATCGAATCCAGCGTTACCATGTATTACGATGAAGACCAGGAACGCCGCGTTGACCGCCGAAACCAGGTCCTCCAGATTCCTATTTCTGACTTCGAGTTGTCCGTGCGGTCCCGAAACTGCTTACGCAAAATGAACATTCGCAACCTCGGCGACCTCCTGAAAGTCACCGAAGCCGAACTGCTCGCCTATAAAAATTTCGGCGAAACCAGTCTGCTCGAAATCAAAGCAATTTTGAATCAAAAAGGCCTCCGTCTGGGACAGATGCTCGAGGACCGCAACAACATGTCTTTACCTGTCAAAGCCGCTTCCGACGAACAGCCTGAACCTGCAGAGGATAACATGTCCTCGCTGTCCGTTTCAGAACTGCAATTATCGGTTCGGGCCCGCAAGGCACTGCAAAGACTGAATTTGAATACCATTGGCGAACTGACCCGCTGCACCGAGGCCGAGCTGTTGGGTTGTAAGAACTTTGGCATGACCAGTCTCCAGGAAATCAAGCTGCGACTAAAGGACAAAAACCTCGCGTTGCGACAACTGGAAGAGTAATCCGGCGAAATTCGTCAAGGACTTTTACCCGGCTATAGAACCCGAAAGTTCTCTTGCCGGTAACCGTAACTTTTTCGCTCGGCTATTGAAAATGAAATTTGTGTTTCCGGTTATTATTCATGGGACCGTATGGTCCCGTTTGTTACTGGCTTTTGTGTTGGTTACGCTAGCAGGTTGCGATCGCCACGGGCTCAATGTTGACCAGCAATGGAAACAGACCTCTATTGTTTCGCCGGAAAAAGCCGATCCCTTAGGCCCGGAGGTTGACATCCGGGTGTTGTTGTTTCAGGCCGACCGGGTAAAATTAACCGGCTCCGACGCTGGTTACGCCATCTGGAACAGCGATAAACTGTTGGTTCGCGTATCGGGCCAAAGTGAAACGACGCTGACTTTTGCCAACGGTTCCTGGCAATTGACCGACAAACAGGGCTTGGCCTTGTTCTCGGTCCAGGCCCTTGCCGGAAATATTCTGGAAATCAGACCGGAACCAAACAGCTTAATCGCTGTCGGAACAGATAAAACCCTGACTTATCGGGGCAGGATTCGTTGTCTCCTGCAAACCGACAACCGGATAGCGGTAATTAATGTTTTGCCGATCGAGTCCTACCTGGCCGGTGTAGTTGGTGCCGAAATGTGGTCCCACTGGCAGACCGAGGCCTTGCGCTGCCAGAGCATCGCCAGCAGAACTTACGCTTTGTACCAGATTCATCGCCGCCAGGGACGTGGCCACTGGGACCTCCGCAGCACCCAGAGCAGTCAGGTATATCGCGGACTCACCGGTGAAAATCCGCGGATTGCTCAAGCCGTCCGCCAGACACGCTCGATGGTGCTGGCCTATGGACCGGCGGGAAAGGAAAAAATCTTCCCCGCCTATTTCAGCGCTATCTGCGGCGGACACACTGAAAATGCTAAGTTCGTTTTCAAACAGGACATCGAACCGCTAAAGGGCCGACGTTGCCCTTATTGCAAAAAGTCGGCCCCGAAAGATTATTATCGCTGGCCCGAGCTGGAACTTTCCAAAGATCTGGTCAGCCAAAAGCTAATGAACCGTTATTCATCGCTGAAAGATTTGAAAGCGATTGTGAATATTGAAGTTGTACAGAAAAGTGAATATGGTCGCGTGGAAAAACTCACCCTGACCGGCAGTCAGGGCCTAAAACGTACAATTGCCGCTGAACCCTTTCGCCTGGCAGTTACTTCCGCCGAAAAACCGCTGCGCAGCAGTTGGTATCGGCTAAAGGGCACCCGGAACACCTGGATATTTCAGGACGGCCGGGGTTTCGGACACGGCGTCGGCTTGTGCCAGTATGGCTGCGAACAGATGGCCCGACAGGGCAGTAATTGCCGTACTATTTTACAGCATTACTACCCCCAGGCCATACTCGTTAGAGCGTATTAAGGTTACGGTGCAATGATGGATATTTTTACCGTAACCAATAACAGCAGCAATACCCGGGCACGGTGTGGAATTTTGCACACCGCACATGGCCGGGTGGAAACTCCGGTTTTCATGCCCGTGGGAACTCGCGGCAGCGTTAAAGGCATTTTGCCCCAACAGTTGCAACAGGTATCGGCCCAGATGATACTCGCCAATACCTATCACTTGCTGCTGCGTCCCGGGCCCGATGTCGTCGAGGCCTTGGGTGGCCTGCACCGCTTCATGGGTTGGCCCGGACCAATCCTGACCGACAGCGGTGGTTACCAGGTGTTTTCGTTGAGCAGCCTCAACCGCGTGGGCGATGACGAAGTGGAATTCGCCTCCCACATTGATGGAGCAAAAATCCGCCTGGGTCCGAAATCCGCCACCGAGGCTCAGAACCGTCTCGGTGCCGACGTCATCATGGCTTTTGACGAATGCGTCGCGCTGCCCTGCGAAAAACAGCAGCTCCGCGATGCCGTGGACCGAACCATCCGCTGGGCCGAGCAGTCGCTCGCAGCCCACCGGCGACCCGACCAGTTGATGTTCGGCATCGTCCAGGGCGGCACGGATGAAGAACTACGCAGTTTTTGCTGCGCAGAATTGATAAAACTGAATTTTCCCGGCTACGCTATCGGCGGTCTCAGCGTCGGTGAGGGTCACGATGACCTCATCGCCACTACCGGTTTCACCACCGCCCTGCTGCCGGAAGACAAACCGCGGTACCTCATGGGCGTCGGTACGCCGCGGGACCTGGTAAAGGCCATTGCCCTGGGCGTCGATATGTTTGATTGCGTCATGCCCACCCGCAACGGCCGAAACGCCTGTGCCTTCGTAACCGACGGCACCATAAAACTGAAAAACGAAAAACATAAGTTCGACACCGGACCACTGGATGAGCATTGCAACTGTTATACCTGCCGGAATTTCTCCCGCGGGTATCTAAGGCACCTGTTCATGGTCAACGAAATGGCTGGACCGATCCTGCTGTCGCTGCATAACCTGGCTTTTTATCAAGAACTCATCAGCCAGGCCCAAAACGCCATAAAACAGGATAATTACAACACATGGGCCCAAAAATGGGATCATTACAATACCAATCGTGATTGATTCAATCATGAAAAAGGGCTCGAACAGAAAAAGTTACAGCTGAATAATTGAATAAGCTGAAAATTAGGAAGGATTATTAATAATGGAAAATTTGTGGCTGAATATGATTGCTCAGATCGAAGGCGCACCTGCTCCCGGCGCTGCTGCCACCGAAACCTCCACCACCGAGCAAGATCCCGGCACCATAACTCCGGATCAGGTGCCCAAGAAAAAACCGGCCGCCGGGCCTGATTTCCTGCTCCTTATCGGCGGTATGTTCGTGGTAATGTATTTTTTCATGATACGTCCCCAGAAAAAACGCCAGAAGCAACAACAGGAAATGCAGACCAGTTTGCAGAAAAACACCCGCATCCGCACCATCGGCGGCATCATAGGTACCGTCGTCGATGTCCGTGACGACGAAGTAGTCATAAAAATCGACGAAGCTTCCAACACCAAAATGCGCATCACCCGAGGCGCCGTCGGTAAAGTACTTACCGAGGATGAACAAAAACCAGCTAAGTAACACTCATTAAAAAATTGAACTTGCGGAAAAGGTTTTCGCAAGGCAAAACAATTGTCGAATAAGTAAAAAAGTTTAGGTAAAAAAGGCGAAAAGTAGATGAATCAGAAATTCAAATTTGTAATCATCCTGGCTATAATCGGTCTGTGCATTTATGAAATCACACCCCCGGCTGAAAAACTCAAACCCGGCATCGATCTGGCCGGCGGCACCAGCCTGCTCTATCAGATCGACACCACCGGCTTGACCGATTACGAAAAACGTACCATTTCCCAGGACATGATCCGCATTTTAAGACAGCGTATCGACCCCGGCAGCAAACGAAACCTCGTCTGGCGATCCCATGGCAGCGACCGTATCGAAATTCAAATGCCCCTGGCCACCCAGGAAACCCGGGATAAATACAAAGCTTACTCCGATAAGCTCCAGGCCTTGACCAAGAACAACGTTGATCTCCGCGCCGTTCGTCTCGCTCTGATTCACCCCGCCGGTATCAGCGACGATGAATATCGCCAAAACCGCGATAGCAGATTCCAGACCCTCGCCGGTGATTCCGAACAACGCCGGGAACTGCTCAACACTCTCGCTGCCGCCCACGACGCCGTCCAGGCCGGTGAAGATCGACTCAATAATGCTTACCAGCTCAATAACCAGGCGAACTCTCAGTTACAAAAAGCCAATATCGATAAAGCCCGGGTTGAAGCCCTCTATAATGACTGGGATAATCTCGATGATCCCAACCGGGCAGTCAGCATTGTGCAATTGGCCGGGGCAGAAGCCGAAAACCAGACCGCTGTCCGAACCTACATCGAATCCCGAAAAGAACTTACCCTGGCGCGTGAAGCTCTTTGGAATGACCAGGACGGTTTACAGGTTAAGGAAACCCAGGCCTGGAATGATCTCGAAAAAGTTAATTTCGACCTGGCGGTCTTCGAAATCGTACTTCAGGGAGCCAATCGACAGACCGAATTGGCCGAACTCAAAAAAGACCACCCCGACTTGGCTTCTGATATTGATGACGCCGTTATCATGTTTAATGAATACGACAAAATCTCCGGCCGCCTCGACGATCCCGAAGACCTAAAACGCATGCTCCGCGGCTCCGGTGTCCTGGAGTTCCGAATCGTTCCACGCATCAGCGAAATTCCCGAACCCGAGGCAAAAATCTATCGTGATCGCCTCAAAGAGTTCGGACCCATTCGCTCCGGTGACGAAAAATACGTCTGGAAAAAAATCAAAAATCCCGAAGATTTTCCCGCCCAAAGTGTTGTTGTCGCCGAATTCGCCGGGATCCGCTATGTCTTAGCCTCCAACACCCCCGAAGAAACCCTCCTCCATAAAAAAGGAATTTCCCAGTGGCGACTGAAAAACGCTCATAAGGATACCGACCGCTTCGGTCGCTGGGCAGTCGCCTTTTCCTTTAACGGAATTGGTGCCGGACGCTTCCTTGACCTCACCAAAAACAACATTAACCGTTTGCTCTGTGTACTTCTCGACGACGAAGCTATCTCGGCTCCTAACATCGAAACCGCCATTCACGACCGCGGTCAAATCACCGGCACATACACCTCTGAAACCGCCCAGGACCTCGTGGACAAACTCAACGCCGGGTCACTGCCAGCCCGTCTGGGCGATCAGCCCATCAGCGTCAACACCGTCGGACCCACCATGGGTCACGACAACCTGGTCGCCGGAATGCGGGCCGCCGTTTACGGCCTTGTCGCCGTGGCAGCCTTCATGCTGATTTACTACTGGTTCGCCGGCTCACTCGCTGACGTGGCGTTGTTCATGAACCTCCTGTTGATTACCGGTGTCATGGCTCTTACCCGCGCAACTTTCACCATGCCGGGAATCGCCGGTCTCATCCTGACCATCGGTATGGCGGTCGATGCCAACGTTCTGGTCTTCGAGCGCATCCGGGAAGAACAGCAACGAGGCTCCTCGCTGCGCATGGCCATCAAAAACGGTTACGGCCGCGCCCTCCGCACCATCATGGACGCAAACATCACCACCTTTGTTACCGCCCTGATTCTCTGGCTCCTGGCCTCCGAAGAAGTCAAAGGCTTCGCCCTGACTCTCATGATCGGTATCGTCTCCAGCATGTTCACCGCCTTGTTCGTAACCAGGACAATTTTCGACTTCTGCACCGACCGTCGATTGCTCAAGGGTAATTTGCGCATGTTGCAGATCGTTAAAAACGCTCAGGTAAACTGGATGAAAGCCCGTCCGGTGTTCTGGCTCATTTCCATCCTGCTTGTCATCAGCGGTTGGGTAATATTTACCGGACGTGACGAAAACAAAAACAGTAAATACTCCATCGAGTTCACCGGCGGCACCAGCATCTACGTCACCCTCAACAACGAAGCTTCCCAAAACAACGATCGTCAGGATATCGAGGACGCCGTCAACCAACTCCTCACCCAAAAAGCCCGCGTTCAACAGATCGGCCAGGTCACTCCCGACAGCACCACCGGCAGCCAGTTTGAAATTGTTACCACCGAAACCAACCGCCTGGAGGTAATCCTTGTCTCGCCGGAAAACTCTGGAATTACCGCTGAACAACTCGGCACTGCCATTCGCCAGGCCGCCAAAAATCTCGGCGACCAGCGCCTGGCTGATGAAACTACCCTGGTCACTCCTGCCCAGACCGCCGGCCAATTCCTCATGGAAACCCGGCAGACCAATCGAAACCGTGTCAACGACGCCTTAAATATCGCTCTGGGGGGCCTGACTAATATTAAGTACAGCAATTTCAAAAAAACTGATAACGGTCTTGCGGTTACCCTGACCGGTGCCGGCACCAAAATCGATCCCGAAGAATTTGTCAATATCGTTAAATCCACCGCTCAGGAACTCCGCGTCGGTAATATGGACCAGACCACCGTTACCCCGGCCGATGATGGCTCTTTGTTGCTGACTACTGAGCAGGATAACCAGAAAGACCTCAAACGTGTCCTGGATAAGGTCCTGGTTTCGCTCTCCCCCGTCCAGATCGGACAAATGCAGACCAAAGACATCGTCAGTGATGCCGTTCGTGAAGCTCTCAAAGGCAAACTCAATATCGTCGATGACCTGCTCCCCGAAAACGTCACCGCCACTCCGATTACCGCCGAACTCTTAGCAAAAAAACCTTACCTCCAGGATTACGAAGGCGGCCTGCTCCTCAAAGCCCATTTCGCCGCCGGAAAAACCCAAAACCTCACTCAACTGAAAGAACGCTTCAGGCAGTCTCGTTTCCGAAATGCCTTTGAAAAATATGGACCGGCTCCCTTTGGCGATGAACCTGCTCTTTTCGCTCCTGATAATGCTCAAACCGATAAACTATCCGGCATCGAACTGGCAATTGTCTCCCAGGAACTTATTTATGGCGGGGCTTCCGAGCAGGAATGGGCCGACTTCGTCAACAACGAAACCTCGCGCTTCACCGACACCCTCAAACTGCAAAGCTCCTTCACCCGCGTAACCCAGATCGATCCCTCCGTCGGCGGCAAAAGTAGAAATGAAGCTCTGGTCGCCATTGTCTTTTCGCTCCTGGCCATCATCATCTACATCTGGGTTCGTTTCGGCAATGTTCGCTTCGGCCTGGCCGCCGTCGTCGCTTTGGTCCACGATGTCAGCATCGCCATGGGCATGGTTGCCGCTTCCTACTGGCTCAGCCAAACCGCCATCGGAAAAGCTCTGCTCATCAGCGATTTCAAAATCGACCTGCCCATGATCGCCGGTTTTCTGACCGTTATCGGCTATTCCCTTAACGATACCATTGTGGTCTTCGACCGCATTCGCGAAAATCGCGGCAAAATGGCCCTGCTTTCCGCCAACGTCGTAAACAACAGTATTAACCAGACAATTTCACGTACCATTTTGACCTCGTTTACCACCTTGCTTGTGTTGATCGTGATGTATATCTGGGGCGGTCCGGGACTCCGCGGCTTCAATTATGTGTTGATAATTGGTGTGGTAGTCGGTACTTATTCGTCCATTGGCATCGCCGCTCCGCTGCTTTATGGGGCTCGTGCCGATACCGCTGCCTCAACCCAGAAAGATAAAAATAACGGCTTAAAAAAATAAGGTTTCGCTAGACAAAGAACTGTTTTATAATTGGGTCGGTGATTCATTTATAGGTTCGGTTGCTGTCATTCTGGCCGATGGAGGTGTGTTATGAGGAGCGAATTGAAAATTGGTCTGATTGTGGGTGTGCTGCTGGCGACGGGATTGATTATTTATCTGGTTAACCAGGACCGTGCCGTTACCGATTCTGCTCCCGATATTACTCTGCCGCAGGAGGAATCGGAATTTCCCGATGAAACCGAACCTGCCACAGCTACTGCTGTTACAGTTGAGCCTCCGGTTGCTCCAAACAAACCGGTTGTTTCTGCTGACCAGGCCGTTCAACCAGGTTTACCCGCGGTCGAAGTGGACGCCGCCGTTGAGCCTACCGTTCCGCAAGAGACGGTTATTCCGGCAGTTAACGAAAAACCCGTCGCCCCGGTAGTCGAACCCGAGCCGGTAGTTACCCCTTCCGAACCGGAAATTCCCCCCGCTCGTTATTACACCGTCAAAAGTGGTGATAACCTCTACCGGATTTCCGAGCTGTATTTCGGCGAAGGCCGCTTCTGGAAAATTATCCTCGATGCCAACCCGAACGTCATCTCCAACCCCGATGTAATCAAGGAAGGCTGGAAACTTCGCATCCCCTACCCCGAAGAAGTCGCCAATCAGCAATAATTGCTACCTGGCCAATCAAAAACCAAACCTCAGCACATCGGTAATCGCAATATAAATTTATGGTATAGGAATTTGTATTTGTATCGCCGGCGTCTCGCCGGCTAGTTGGACAATTGCCGCCGGGATGGCGGCGGTACAGTCCCCGGCGAAGCCGGGATAAGTTTATCTGCGTAAGAAGCTGATTATAATTTTATGGATCAACTCGGAAAAAGTTGGTTGATTGAGAGGAAAAAATGGTTTATTGCCCGGCTAAAGTTTATCGCCTTATTGCCACCG
>JAFGSR010000085.1 GCA_016934515.1 Sedimentisphaerales bacterium | reverse complement strand
TCATGATAAAATACCCAACGGCACCTATTTTAACGACTCGAAAGCATTTTGCACGAAATATCGTTAATTTTTAGAGATACCCTTAATACTTAATACGAAAAAAAGCCTCGCTCAATTAGCGGGGCTTTTTTTATGATTAGCAAAATCCGAAGTTACCACCGCGGTGCGGAGTTATTCGGAATCGTAGGTTATCAGCGAGTGGATATTGTAATTTTCGATCAGACTGCGTCCGTTCAAAAAAGCCAATTCAATGATAAAGGAAATCCCGACAATTTCGCCGCCCAGATGTTCGACGAGTTGACAGGCCGCTTTCATGGTCCCGCCGGTAGCCAGAAGGTCATCCACCATGAGAATCCGCTGACCGGCTTTTATCGCGTCGGCGTGAATTTCGATTTTGTCGGTACCGTATTCGAGTTGATATTCCTCGCTGACGGTTTTATAGGGCAATTTTCCGGGTTTACGAATGGGAACAAAACCAACATTCAGTTCTCTGGCGACCACGGTACCAAAAATAAATCCACGCGATTCAACCCCGACGACCAGATCAATGTTTGCCTGCCGGAAAGGATCCGCCATAGCCGAACACGATTCTGCTAGACCGTCCGCATCGGCCAGCAGCGGGGTAATGTCGCGAAAAACAATTCCTGGTTTAGGGAAATCCGGTACGTCACGAATAAGTTGTTTCAGTTTGGCGGTCACAATTGATCCTCCGAGAATGCCCCAAGCCGGGTTTAGACACAAATAGAATCCGAATATATTTTCCAGGCTGGGATTATAGCGGATTGTGGTACAAAGGGAAAGAGGATGTCAGGGCAAAGGGCTGACCCCAATAGAATTTTTTCACCAGCCGGGCCGCTAGTACTGTTCGGTGAGGATGTGGTTGAGCTTGTCGAGTGCTTCTTTTTCGATTTGTCGGACACGCTCGCGGGTCAGACCGACACGTTTACCAATCTCTTTGAGGGTCAGAGGTTCTTCATCATTCAGCCCAAAGCGCAATCTCAGCACCGCTGCTTCGCGTTCGTCGATTTTGTCGAGCAGAATTTTTATGGTCGCCAGTTCGTCGGCATTGAAGACAATCTCCTCGGGACGCAGGGTTTTTTCGTCTTCGAGCATTTCATTCAACGAAAGGGCCTCATCGGAATCAGCCATCTGACTGGGAGAACTAAAGGCTTTGACCGCGCGACGGATGATTTTAATCTTGCGGGGGGGAACTTCCAACGCCTTACTCATTTCCTCCAGAGTAGGTGATCGGCCAAGTTCATCTTCCATCTTGATCGATGCCTGTTTCCAGCGGGCAATCATTTCCACCATGTAAGCGGGAATATGGATGGGCTGGACGCTGTTGATCAGGGCACGCTTGATGCCTTGTTTTATCCACCACGAAGCATAAGTGCTGAACCGCGAACCGTGTTCGGGATCGAAACTTTCCACGGCACGCATCAAACCCAGGTTGCCTTCTTCGATCAGGTCGGAAAGCGGCATTCCCCGTTTGCTGTATTTTTTGGCGATATTGACCACCAAACGCAGGTTACTGCGGATCATCCGGTCACGCGCTGCAGGATCATTGTCGTGAATTATCCGTCGCGAAAGAGCCTTTTCTTCCTCAGCGGTCAACAGTGGCGAAGAATTAATTTCTGTTAGGTATAATTGTAGAGTCGATTCCACCATGGCGGGTATTTTCCATAAGATTTACATTTGGCGCAGCAACCTTATCGATGATTCCATTATCTCCTCCAGGCCGCCAGGTTGTTAACAACCGTTTTGCTATGTAATATATCGGCAGGACCGGGGCACAAACTTAATCCGGATGTTTGGGGCGGTTTTTCGCTGGTGCTAAGAGACCCTAACAAAATACGTCAAAAATAGTGATAATGGGCCTTTTGTCAATCCGGACACTCATTTTGTTAGAGTGAATAAATCAATTATCAAGCTGACAAAATCCGCTACTGGCGGAATTAACCGCTAATAATCGGCTTTTGTTAGGTCAAGTCATTCGAATTATTTTTTTTCTTCCTGCTCGGGCTCTTCCTCGGTGCCAGGCTGGGCCTCATCGGCTGGGGCGATAATTGCCTCGTCAGCAGTTACTTCCTCCGAAGGAGCTTCCGCGGAATCCGCTTCCTTGGTGTCAACTTCGGTGGCCTCGGCCTCTTCCGTCCCGGAAGAGTCGGTTTCAGCAACTTTGCTGATCAGATCGGACTCGACCTGAGCGGTCTCTGTCTCCGGAACATCAGCCTCCGGAACATCAGCTTCCGGAACATCAGCTTCCGGAACATTAACTGCCGGAACATCAACTGCCGCGGATTTATCAGAAGTTTCGCTAACCGAAACTTGCTGGACATTCCGGTTGAGCATGGAATGGTCAAGGATGTCCGTGCCCAGATGAGCACCATCCAAACCACCGCGTTGAGGTTTATCGGTGTCAGCTTCATCTTCCGCCGCCCACTGAGCTCGTTTGAGCGACAGGCCGATTTTTCGGTCATCGGTGTCCACGCGGAGGATTTTGACTTCCAGTTCCTCGCCAACCTTGACAATATCCTGTGGGGCCTCAACTTTTTGGTCGGAAAGCTCAGAAACGTGCAGCAGCCCTTCCAGGTCCGATTCCAACTCGACGAAAACGCCAAAATTGGTAATCTTGGTAACTTGCCCCTTGACAATTTGCCCCGGGATATATTTGTCTGGGATAGCCCGGAGCCAGGGATCTTCGGTCATCTGCTTGAGGCCCAGAGAAACCCGTTGCTTGTCCTCATCAACCGAGAGCACAACACATTTGATAGCTTCGTTTTTCTTGATCATTTCTCCCGGATGACCGATCTTCTTGGTCCAACTCATGTCCGAAACATGCAGCAGACCGTCGATACCCTCTTCGATTTCGATAAAAGCCCCATAATTCGCCAGGTTTCTAACATGCCCTTCCACGATGCTGCCCGGCGGGTACTTACGCGACACCTGGGTCCAGGGATTTTCGGAAAGCTGCTTGATGCCCAGAGAGATTTCCTGTTTGGCCGGGTTGACCTGCAGGACAACTACCTCGATTTCCTGGTTGACCGTGAGCAGTTCCGAAGGATGGGTGATCCGTTTGGTCCAACTCATCTCGCTGATATGGACCAGCCCTTCGATGCCTTCTTCGAGTTTGATAAACGCCCCGTAGTTCGTTATGTTAACCACGGTACCCTTGACGATGCTGCCCAGTTGATAACGCTGTTCGGCACTGACCCAGGGACTTTCAGTCTTTTGCTTGAGCCCCAGGGCAATTTTTTCGCGTTCACGGTCGATAGAAAGGATTTTGACTTCGATTTCCTGGTCCAACTGAAGCAATTCTGAGGGATGATTGACCCGGCCCCAACTCATGTCCGTAATGTGCAGCAGCCCATCAAGCCCACCCAGATCAATGAAAGCACCAAAATCAGCAATGTTCTTAACCATACCTTTACGAATCTGGCCCAACTCAATTTCGCCAAGCAAATCACTCTTGGCCGAAGCCCGGGTTTCCTCCAGAAGTTTTCGACGCGAAATGACAATATTGCGCCGTTCCTGGTCAATTTTGAGAATTTTAGCTTCGAGATCATTGCCGATGAACTGAGAAATGTCACCCGGTCTTCTGATGTCAACCTGCGACGCAGGCAGGAAAACCGGCACTCCGACATCGACCAGCAGGCCGCCCTTGATTCTGCGGGTAACTTTACCCTTGATGGTGTCGCCTTCATTATAGTTTTCAATAATTCTTTCCCAGCCGCGAATGCGGTCGGCCTTTCTCTTGCTGAGAATAACCAACCCGCTGTCTGATTCAACCGCTTCCAGGAGAACTTCGATGTTTTTCCCGATACGAATCTCATCCGGATCGTCAAATTCACTGGAACTGATGGTGCCTTCACTTTTTAAACCAACTTCAACAATGACGTCGTCGCCGATGTGATTAACTATTTTGCCCGAAAGAATTGCACCCGGTTCAAAATTCTGGACGGTTTTATCAATCATATCAAGCATTTCGGACGTGTCTGTTGAGCCAAATGCGTCCATGATATGTTGGTCGAGTTCCTGTTCGTCAATCTGAAATTCGTTAGCGATACTTTTGTTTACCATAAAAACCTTCTAAAATAACCAAGAGCCAGTAGTAACGGTTAATCCGGACCGGCCCAAAGGGTCCGGGACCAAAAAAACTCCGGCAAAAAAACACCAAAATCGCTTCTCCGCCGATATTTCGACCAAAATCATTGCCAGAGCGATTAATCCCCAAAACTTAATGGGGAACCTTCAACTAATATAGTGCCAATCATTTATTAAAACCAATTAAAGCATATTCGTCAACAATTTTGTCAAAAGATTTCAGGTTGGGAAAATCAGATTTTTTTTAATTCTTCAACAAATTCTTGAATAATCCAGTCCGGGGTGGATGCCCCAGCCGTTACCCCGGCAATTTCCTTACCTACAACATACTGTGTATTGAATTCGCTAAAGTTCTGTAAGTGGTAGGTCTCAACGTTTTGCTGTCGACAGATCTGGGCCAGTTCACTGGTGTTGGCGCTGTTGTGAGAGCCCAAAACGAACATCACCTGAACCTGTGAACACAATTCAATAGCCGACGCCTGCCTGCGGGTTGTCTCATGGCAGATTGTGTTGTGAACCTTAACCTCCTGAAAATTGCATTTCTGGGCTAACGCCACTATTCTCTCAAAATCCTTAATAGAGTGCGTAGTTTGCGAAACGATTGCTAACCGCCCGGATGAGGGCAGCCTTTCCAGGTCCTTCTCCGATGCCAAAACAAAAATTTCCGGTGCATATCCCAGCACCCCCTGTACCTCGGGATGTTCCGGATCACCCACCACCGCAACATGATAACCCTTCTGGTGGAGCTGGCGAACCAGCTTCTGAACCCGCTTGACCAGCACACAGGTAGCGTCAGCCAATTCAAATTCGCGGGCCTTGATTGCTTCGATCAGTTCAGGGTCGCAGCCGTGAGACCTGATCAGCACCGTGGGAAAATGCTCCTCAGGTGTTCCGGCCTGGGCCTCAGACGAAGTGTCTTGGGCCTCAGATGAACTGTCTGGGGCTTGGGCCGAGGATTCCTGACTCTGATCCATTGGCACCTGGTCAAGGTTGTCAACCACATGCAGACCCGCGTCCATCAGACGGTCCACCACCTGCTTGTTGTGGATCAGCGAACCGAGACAATACACATTTTTGCCCTCGGATAGCATCTTCCGGGCCAAATTGATAGCGTGTTCAACTCCGAAGCAAAATCCGCATTTTTGCGCTACGATAACTTTCATTTTTTTACTGCTTTACCATTTATAATTGGTTACTTTTGCGTAATAACACTAAAAATCAGCAACTCCCCGGGGATTTTTCCGTTGATTTGTTAGGATTCGATTGGATTATCCGAATAATCGAAGGGTTTTCTGCCGTTTTTCAACCGAAGCTCATGTTGCATTTGGCGTAATTGCCGGTCCACCTCTCGAACCAGCCCCTGCCGCTTTAGTTTTTTTGTCTGTTCGGCGGTAATTGCCGAACCATACATAATCGAAATCTTACCCGGCCGAGGCAAACGCTGGTGTCTGGGCCATGTCTCGAAAGCACCATCAATGACAACCGGAACCGTGGTGGCCTGAGATCTTCGCGCAATCAGCTCGAAACCGCTCTTAATCGGACGAATTCGACCGTCCGTGGTGCGGGTCGCTTCGGGAAACAGCACAATGGCCGAACCGTTCTGAAGACGCTTAATGATGCTTCGGATACCCGCCAGGTCCGCCTGATCACGATGAATCGGAAATGCGTTCAGGCTGCTGATGTACCGACCGAAAGTCGGATTCCTGAACAAAGATTCACGGGCCACAAAATCGCATTCGCGATAAATTCCAAATCCGCAGAGGATGGGATCGATGAAGCTCTGGTGATTACAGGCCAGCAGCACCGGGCCGGTCTGCGGAACATTCTCGCGGCCGTAGGCTCGTATGTCAAAAAAAGTCGAAAAAACCACTTGTGCCGAAAATTGCCAAAAACAGTACCAGGCGCGCATCAGCCCTCCCTTTCTTCTGCCATTATAAAATCGTACAAGGTCTCAACTACCTGATCGATGTTCATCTCGGTTGTGTCGATAACGTGTCCGCCCGGAGGAATTTTCAGCGGCCCCACCGCCCGGGCCGAATCCCGCTGATCACGCTGCTGCTGGGTAGATAGAATCTCATCGAAACCGACTTCCGTGTCGTTGGTTTTGAGTTGTTCAACCCGTCGCTGGGCCCGACAACTCTCCGAAGCATCCAGGTAAAATTTGAAGTCCGCATCCGGAAAAACCACCGTTCCCTGATCCCGCCCTTCCGTTACCAGCGAGCCTGCCGCCTGCCCGATACGCCGCTGCTGATCGACCAGTATCGACCTGATTTCAGGCTGATCGGCAATCTTGTGAGAATTATCGGTTACCTCCGGGCTGCGGATTTCCTTCGTAACATCACGCCCGTCGAGACTTATCCGGCTAGGATTATCAGAATCCGCCGATCCCGCCGACCCCGCTGTTCCCACCGAGCCCGACAATCCCACCGGCTCAATGCGACTTTCCTGAGCCAACTTTTTCAGCGCAGCAGCGTCATCCAGACAGATATTCCTGTCCAACGCCGCCCAGGTTAACGCCCGATACATTGCCCCGGTGTCCAGATAAGTAACTCCCAGCCGCCGGGCCAGTTGTGCCGCAACCGTGCTCTTTCCTGATCCCGCAGGTCCGTCAATAGTTATTATCAGTCGCTTCTTCAAAGTCAGGCCATTATATTGTTCTGCCGTCCACAACACAACCGAAACCATCAAATCAGCTTTACTACATCTTCGCAACCATCAATCCAATAGCTAGAGTGTTCGCAAGTCGTTGTCAAACAAGACGATACACCTGAAACACCGCCCGCCGACACCGCCGCTCATAATTATTTCAAAATTATCTAATCCTAAACAAAATTTCCTTGGCATAACTCATACCGTTCTGATAAATCAAATACCCTAAAAAACGTAATTATTGAACATAAACCGTGAAAAGCTCAAAAGTATCCCTGCTAATTAAACCGATGAAAAAAAGAAGTGAAGCAATAAGGCGGAAAAGTAATTTTTTCAGGCCAAAATTGGCTGCAAACGGGTCAGAGCAATGCATTTAGCTATCGGACACTACAATATCGGATCTTCAGATGGCGTCAATACCGTTATCTGGAGAACCGTCTCCGAATTATTGCAATTGGACCCTTCCCTGAAAATCACCCTGTTCGGCAAAGCTGACCCCGCCATCGACAAATTTCTCCCCTGGCACAACGATCAGTTGAAATACTGCGATATTGAGCAAATGTCCCCGGATTACCACATCCCCGGACTCGAAGGAAAAAGTGTACAGATTCAACGCGTCCACGATTACATCTGGCACGGTACCAACATTGCCGAAAAGCTTCAACAGCAGTTCACCGATGCCGACGTCGTCCTGACCGAAAATCTTTCCGTCGGCATCAACCCCGCTGTCACCTACGCCTTTTATCTCTGGACGCTCCAGGAATATCAGGCCAACAGCAAAAAACGGTTTCTCGTCCGGGTGCACGATTTCGCCCAGCAGCGGCCCGCTAATTTCGCCAATATCAAAAAATTCCAACGCTTTCTGCCCACCGACATGCCCGACTGGCATCAGATTTTGTATCCCTCCGTCCCCAATGTCGAATATATCGCCATCAACACCAGCGATTATTATCGCCTGCTCGATCATGGCATCGAAGCCGAACGTATCTGGTACGTGCCCAACAGCATCGATAATTCATTGGTAAAGTGCGAACAAAAATATTGCGATGACTTGCTGGAACTACTCAGAGAAAAAAAAGGACTGGATGATGACGTCAGACTGTTGTTCTATCCCGTTCGGGCCATACCGCGAAAAAATGTGGAAGAAGCAATCTTCTTTACCCAAATGCTCAATAACCTGGCCTCGGACGAAGAATTCCGGCAAAAATACAACCTCCGACATAAATTTCACCTGGTCGTTTCCATGGCTGGCAGCAACGGATCAGAAAAAGAATATTCCGATCACCTCAATGAATTCGTAATGGAAAACCATCTGCCCGTCACCATTGGAATCAGTGATCTTGTGGGGCTCCATCGCCAATACGATCCCGAAGATCCTCAACACATCTTGAAATACGGCGTGGCGGATATGTATTCCGTTGCGGAAATGGTCATAACCACCTCCGTGCTCGAAGGCTTCGGTTTTGTCTTTATCGAACCCTGGGCCATGGCCAAGTGCGTCATCGGCCGGAACATCCCCTCGGTTACCCTCGATTTCACCAAGGCCGGTCTCGCGCTGGACCATCTTTACACCGTGCTCCTGATCAATGGCAATGACTACGCCGATCTGGGCAGCCAAGACCCCGACGGCGGACTGAATCGCCGACTGGAAGAAATCAAAAAACTCGAAGACCCCAATTATTTGCGCATGCTTCTGCAAAAAAACAGCGCTCCCCTGCGAGCCACCCTGAAAATGTTCCGACCCGAAAGACGACACAGCCTGTCCCGCAACCGCATCCGCGCCAACCAGAAAAAAGTGCTCGACTTCTACTCCAGTAGCGTCGTTGTCAATCAGCTCTATCGCATCATGCTCAAACAGGAAAAGCCCTACCGTAATCCGCCCCACAGCATGAGAGCCGAAAACGGTTTTAATAATCTCAATAACAACAATTCAAAAATCACCATCTGATGATGGCTATGCATTCTTGGCCTGATAATCAGCAATGGCCGACTTCAATGCCTCCTCCGCCATCACCGAACAGTGAACTTTAATCGGCGGCAGTTGCAACTCGCGGGCGATTTCCGTGTTCGACAGCTCCATTGCCTCAGCCAGCGTTTTACCCGTGATTTTTTCCGTTAACAATGAACTCGATGCGATGGCGCTGCCGCAACCGAAAGTCTTGAATCGCGCTTCAGCAATCACACCTTGGCTATTAACGCGGATCTGCAGCTTCAGCACATCACCGCAAGCCGGCGAACCAAAAGTACCCGTACCCACGTCCGCAGCCTTCTCGTCCAGACTGCCCACGTTCCGCGGATTGGTAAAATGATCCATCACTTCATCGCTGTATTGCATCCGTATCGTTCCTTGTATATTATTAATCCATAATTAGTAGTATAGGGTGGCACCGCCAAGTACTCTTGGGGGTGGCCGATATCATATCAACCACCCAAGCGACCTGTCATGCCCGACTTGATCGGGCATCCAGATTTGTTTTGGAAATTATAATTTCGGTAATTCCGTGCCGGGCTCTCCGCTTCGCTACGTGTCGAATTTATTTTGGATTTAGTGCTTTGGATTTAGGATTTCTGAAATATTCGTCATTCGGACTTCGTCATTGACTCGCCGCTGCGAAGCGCTCTGGCGTAGCAGGGTTCGTCATCTTGCCGCGGCGTAGCAATCGCGAAGCCGGGTCGGACTTCGTCATTCGTCATTATCCTGATTTAACAGCTTCTTCATAAAGCGGACTCAAATCACGCATCTTCTTCACCGCCCGGACCACCGATTGCGCCGCCCGATCAATTTCCTCTTCGGTATTGAACCTGCCCAGGCTGAAACGCAACGAACCGTGCGCCAACTCGTCCGGAATACCCATAGCCCGCAGCACATAACTCGGCTCCAGCGTCGCACTGGTGCACGCCGAACCGCTCGAAACCGCTACGTCGGGCATCGCCAGCATCACTCCCTCGCCCTCGACAAATTCAAAAGTAATATTCAACAAACTGCCCAGCCGGTTTTCCGGGTGGCCGTTGATTTTAATATGATCGATGTTTTCCCTTAACAGTCGCAGCAATTTTTGACTGAGCTTGCCGATACGCTCGCTTTCCCCCGTCATTTTCTCGCCGCAAAGTTCACACGCCCTGCCCAGCCCGACAATCGCCGGCACATTCAGCGTACCGCTGCGGTAACCATTTTCGTGCCCGCCGCCGTGCATCTGCGGAACGGGCCGATTGCCCGGTCGCCCCCGACGAATGAATAACGCTCCGATTCCTTTGGGCCCGTATATTTTGTGCCCCGACAGACTCAGCAGATCAATACCGCACTCCTGAACGTCAATAGGAATTTTACCCACCGCCTGAGTAGCGTCGCAATGGAACAAAACCTTGTGCCGATTAGCTATCGCACCAATCTCCGCTATCGGATTGATCGTGCCGATTTCATTGTTGGCCGCCATGATGGAAATCAGCAGCGTCTTTTCCGTAATCGACTCTTCCAACTGGGCCAAATCCAGCATACCCAGCGAATCGACCGGCAGATAGGTAACCTCAAATCCGCGGGTTTCGAGGTATTTACAACTGTCCAGCACAGCTTTGTGTTCGATCACGCCGGTGATAATGTGGTTGCCCTTTTCCCGAAGCTTCTCGACGCTGCCCTTGATTGCGAGATTGTTGGATTCGGTAGCTCCGCTGGTGAAAATAATTTCGCGGGGATCAACATTAAGCAACGCCGCAACCTGACCGCGGGCGTTTTGAACCGCCTGCTGAGCTTGACAGCCGAAATCATGGCCGATGCTGGCCGCGTTGCCAAATTGCTCACAAAAATAAGGCAGCATCGCTTCCAGCACCGTCGGATCAACCGCAGTGGTCGCCGCGTTATCCAGATAAACTGCTCGGGACGAACCCTGACCGTTTCCCATAACGCGGGAATGTGCCACTTCGTTATTAGTTTTGGTTTCGAATTTCCTGATCATCAATTATCACCAATCCGTGTCGAGGCCTTTACCATACTATCCTTCAACCTCTGGCTTTTTATGCATGTTTTTTTGCTTTACTACAACCGGTCTTGTTTCAATAACTTATATTGATTTCTGTAATAGGCAAATTTGCATGCCAATTAATATATTTTATGTTTTGCAACTGGAAATCTTGACTTTACCTAAAATCTAGCACCTAACTGACAAGGTTCAGGACATCGATAACCCGAAAAAGGGTCAGGACATCGATAACC
>JAFGSR010000084.1 GCA_016934515.1 Sedimentisphaerales bacterium | reverse complement strand
GTTGCAGCATAAATTGACCTAACAAAACACAAGGGTTATCGATGTCCTGACCCTTTTTCGGGTTATCGATGTCCTGAACCTTGTCACATAAAAGCTAACAACGGGCAACCCACTAATTACCCGCTTTCCTTTAAATTCATCAGTTAGCTTAACTTTGACTGTTTACGGGCAGGAGAAATTACCGTTTAACGCGAAAACGTTGGTAGTCGATTCCCAGTTGCCCAACTTTATAGCGTACCACCCGGGCGGTGGTGCCCAGGTCCCGCGCGGCAGCTGCCAGGTTGCCGTTTTGTCGTTTGAGTGCGTCGATGATAATGTCGCGCTCGAACAATTCCACCCGCTCGTTTAGCGAACCGATGCCGGTTGTATCTGAAGCGTCCGAGGTCTGCAGAGTGGGTGGCAGATGGTGGCCCTGCACTACGCCTTCTGTAGCCAACAAAACCGCCCGCTCGATGCTATTTTCCAGCTCTCGGACATTACCCGGCCAGTGATAAGCCACCATCATATTAATCGCTGGTGTGCTGATCCGCCGAATATCCTTGTTCATTTTTTTGGCGTAACGTTCCACAAAATGGTCCGCCAGCAGCAGGATGTCATCCTTACGCTCCCGCAGCGGCGGCAAAAACACCGGGAAAACGTTAATGCGATAATAGAGGTCCTGGCGAAAATTATCATGCTGAACCGCTTTTTCCAGGTCCCGGCTGGTAGCGCAGATAATCCGGGTGTTGGCTTTGATGGTTTTGCTGGAACCAACCCGTTCAAACTCACGCTCCTGCAGAAAGCGTAGCAGCTTTACCTGAACGGCCGGCGAGAAATCTCCAATTTCATCCAGAAACAGAGTGCCGCCGGCTGCTTGTTCGATTCGGCCGGTGCGGGTGGCGATAGCTCCGGTGAAGGCGCCTTTTTCGTGGCCGAACAATTCGCTTTCCAACAGGGTTTCGCTCAGGGCGGCACAGTTAACCTTTACAAATGGTCCTTGGGCTCGCGGACTGGTATAGTGAATGGCGTGGGCGACCAGTTCCTTACCGGTTCCGGATTCACCCCGGATCAGCACCGTTGTATCCGATGGAGCTACCTGGTGAATGGCCCCATAGACTTCGCGCATGGCGTTGGAATTGCCAATGATATTTTCCGGGCGGAATTTGTCTTCAAGTTCGCTGCGCAGGCGGAGATTTTCGTCGAGCAGGGCCTGTCGTTTGGCCTGTTCGGCGCGGCGGAATTTCACATCGTGGGCGATAAGGCTGGCAACGATAGTCAACACCCGGACGCCTTCATCGAGGGGGGTGTTTTCATCGAACAGACGGTCGGCGGACAAGGCGCCGACAACATTTTTGCCGATTTTGATGGGAACGCAAATAAAGGAGATTTCATCTTTGCCGATTTTTTTTGTGCGTCCGAGCCGATCCAGAAAGAGCGGTTCCTGCGAGACTTTGGGCACCACCACGGGTTTTCCGGACTGAACGACGCGGCCGGTGACGCCTTCGCCCATACGGATGCGGGTGGCACGTTGTTTTTTTTCGGAAATATTGCGAGCGACTTCGATAGAGAGTTCGCTGCTGTCGGGCGATAGCAGGACAATGGTTCCACGCGACATCCAGAGGTCTTCGTGCATGGTGTCGAGCACTTCAGAAAAAACCTGCCGTTGGGTGCTGCCTTCGGCAAGAACGCGGCTGATTTTGTAGAGTGCTTCGAGTTCGCGAACATGCCGTTCGTGGTGCTGTTGATTTTTTGGTACGGGGGTCTTCTTTTTAATGGTCTTTTTAGCCAAAGTCGTCTCCATGTATTGAAATTATGATTAATATAAGTTACAAAATTGTAATATAATTGATTGGTTGCGACAAGTATGTAATATGCGATTTTTTTATGTAATCACTTAATGGCTTACACATAAAGCACTTATAAAAATTATTTTTTCGGCACGATGATTGCTCAGAAAAATTTAACTGTTGTATAGAAATAATTGCAGGAGCTTGCATTTGAACGAGAAGCTCCGATTGACAGATGGGTACACAATTTTGAGGTGTTAAATATGGCAAAGAAAAACGTGTTAATAAAAATTATACCGGGGCTGGTTATTTTATCGATAACGGGAACGGCTTGGGCAGATGAAGGTAATTCGGTTGATTCGGGTGCGACGGCGTGGATGCTGACTTCGACGGCGTTGGTATTGTTGATGATCCCCGGTTTGGCGATGTTTTACGGCGGGTTGGTGCGAACCAAGAACGTGCTGGGTACGATGATGCACAGTTTTGCGGCCATGGGAATCATGTCGGTGCTGTGGGTGGTATGCGGCTACAGCATGTGTTTCGGTAAAAATATTCTGGGCGGCTGGATCGGCTGGGACAGCAGTTATTTATTTTTACACGGGATTGATGAATCCATAATGGATTCCGGGGTGCCGGAATATGTTTTTGCCATGTTCCAGGGGAAATTTGCCATTATCACGCCGGCGTTGATTGCCGGGGCATTTGCCGAACGGGTGAATTTTCGCGGTTATTGCATATTCATCGCCTTGTGGGGGTTGCTGGTATATAACCCGCTCTGTCACTGGGTCTGGGCGGGGGATGGCTTTCTGTTTAATTTGGGAGCTGCCGGTGCGATTGATTTTGCCGGTGGAACCGTAGTGCATATTTCAGCAGGAGTGAGCGGTTTGATAGCGGCGATATACCTGAAAGCACGGCGGGGTTATCCTATTACCGCTATGCCGCCTTCTAATTTGGTTATGACCGTAATCGGAGCCGGGTTGTTGTGGGTGGGTTGGTTCGGTTTTAACGCGGGCAGCAGCGTGGCCAGCAGCTTAAGTACGGCACAAGCCCTTACAGCTACCCAGGCAGCGGCGGCGGCGGGGGCACTGACCTGGATGTTGATTGAAAGTTGGCACCAGGGGAAGGCGACGGCTCTGGGTTTTGCCAGTGGTGTTTTAGCGGGATTGGTAGCGGTTACTCCGGCAGCAGGAGTGGTTCAACCCGCCGGTGCGTTGATTTTGGGTACAGCGGCGGCGATATTATGCTACCTGGCAATCCAGTTGAAAAACCGTCTGGGTTATGATGACAGCCTGGACGCTTTCGGTGTTCATGGTGTCGGCGGTATTGCCGGAGCATTATTGCTGACATTTTTTATCCGTGACAGTTGGATGGCCGATGCGGCGGTTAGCGCGGGCGGTTCCTGGAGCATGTGGCAGCAATTGGCTGTTCAGGCGGCGGCGGTGGGAATTGCTATTGTTTACGCTGCGCTATTAACCTTGGTTATTGTGGTGGTGGTATCTAAAACCGTCGGTCTGCGAGCCCGGCCAGCGGAAGAGATGTCCGGTGTGGACTTTACCTTCCATGGAGAGCACGGTTATGGTTTTCTGAATGCAAATTAGCGAGGAAGGTACAGTTATGAAATTGATAACAGCAATTATCCCGACAGAACATCTCGACCTGGTGCGCGAAGCTCTGATCGCCGCGGAAATAACGCGGATGACGGTCAGTAGGGTTGCGGGGCATGGACGACAGATGGAGGAAGATATTCATCGCGGGCAAAAAGTGATGCCCAGTCTGATGCCGAAAATGCGGCTGGAAATCGCGGTGAATAATGAATTTGTCAAGATTACCTGTGATACGATTATCGAGACCGTTAACAAGAATGCCGGACAAAAGATAGGTAACGGCAAGATTTTTATTACACCCCTGGAAGAGTGCATTCGCATTCGCACCGGAGAGACCGGCGGGGTGGCTATTTAATGAAATGCTGGTATAATGCCGGGTATGACCAGGAGGGAAATGGTGACAATATTGTAACTTGTGTTTGCAAAGAGACAAAAATGTTACTATGTTTAATAGTGGCTAATGCTTGTTATCTGATGTAATATACTGCAAAACAACATGATAGGACTATTCTGCTTGTCTGGCACGTTTGTTGCTTTAAGTAATTTTGAAGATCAGTCCCCAGGTAAAGGGTTTGGACTTCAAATATGGTGGTGGAATTTTGTGGTTTACCGAGGAAGAGCTTCATAAGGTTGAGCCGCAACCCAAAAATGAAACCCCTGATTAACGCGGAAACATGCTGTTTTTGGCTGTATGAAAGGAATAGAGATGTTAGAAAAGGAAAATTGTATGACGACGGATCTGGTTACTTCGGTGTTTGGTTCCAACGTGTTCAATGACGTGGTGATGCGTAGCTATTTACCGAAAAATATCTACAAATCTCTTAAGAGATCGATTCTCGGCGAGCACCCTCTGGAGCCTTCGGTTGCCGATGTGGTTGCCAACGCCATGAAGGACTGGGCGCTTAAGAAGGGGGCCACCCACTTTTGTCACTGGTTTCAGCCGATGACCGGTCATACCGCGGAAAAGCATGATTCGTTTATTTCGCCAACCCCGGATGGCGGGACCATTATGGAATTCAGCGGTAAAGAGTTGATTCAGGGTGAGCCGGACGCTTCTTCCTTCCCATCAGGTGGCTTGCGGGCAACGTTCGAGGCACGGGGTTACACCGCCTGGGATTGTACGTCTCCGGTTTTTGTCAAGGAAGACGGCAAGAACATTACGTTGTATATTCCCTGTGCATTTTGTTCTTATACGGGTGAAGCGCTGGATAAGAAAACTCCGCTGCTGCGTTCCATCGAGGTACTGAACAAGCATTCCATTCGGATTTTGCAGGCGTTGGGCAACACCACCACCAAGAGGGTGACGGCGACGTTGGGTTCGGAGCAGGAATATTTTCTGGTGGACGGCAAGTTCGCTCAAAAGCGTCTGGATCTGATATTGGCGGGTCGGACGCTGTTTGGTGCTCCGTCACCGCGTGGGCAGGAGTTGGACGATCACTATTTTGGTTCTTTGCACGAGCGGGTGGCGTCGTTTATGCACGACCTGAACGTGGAATTGTGGCGGTTGGGAGTCTCAGCCAAGACTCAGCACAATGAAGTTTCGCCGGCGCAGTACGAATTAGCACCGGTTTTTACCACGGTCAACATGGCTACGGATCACAATCAGTTAATGATGGAAACGCTGGAAAAAATCGCGTTAAGGCACGGTCTGGTGTGTTTGCTGCACGAGAAACCTTTTGCGGGAGTGAACGGTTCGGGCAAGCATAATAACTGGTCGCTGGTTACGGACGACGGCAACAACCTGCTGGATCCGGGCGAGACGCCGCACGAGAACATGATTTTCCTGGTGTTTCTCAGTGCGGTTATCAAGGCGGTAGATAAATACGCTAAGCTGTTGCGCAGTACGGTGGCCAACGTGGGCAACGATCATCGACTGGGCGCCAATGAAGCGCCGCCGGCGATTGTGTCGATTTTTCTGGGTGATCAATTGACGGATATTATCGAGCAGTTTGCCACTGGCGGGGCCAAGAGTAGCAAGAGCGGCGGGCATTTGCAACTGGGCAGTTCGACGCTGCCTCCGCTGCCCAGGGATTGCACTGACCGCAACCGAACATCGCCTTTTGCGTTTACGGGTAACAAATTTGAGTTCCGTATGGTGGGATCGTCGCAATCCACGGCAGGGCCGACGTTTGTTTTGAATACTATTGTGGCTGATGTACTTTCGGAAATTGCGTCTGAACTGGAAAGTGCTTCCGATCCGGCGGCAGCGGCCCAGGGTGTTCTGCAGAAGATTGCTAAGGAGCACAGTCGAATTCTGTACAACGGCGATAACTACACGGATAGTTGGGTAACTGAAGCCAAAAAACGCGGCCTGGCCAACATCAGATCAACGGTCGATTCGCTGGCGACACTGACGGATCCGGAAAACATTGAGGTTCTTAGTAAACACAACGTGCTGACTGAAACCGAGTTACGGGCCCGGGCGGAGATTTTGCTGGAAAACTACAGTAAAGTCATCAATATTGAGGCGCTGACCACGTTGAACATGGCGAAACGGCAGATTTTGCCCACGGCAGCGAGTTTCTCGGCGCGGCTGGGTAATGCGGTTACCGCGGTTAAAGAAGCCGGAGTGGCGGCGGATACCCAAAAGGCGATGCTGGAAAAGGTTTGCTCTTTGATGAGTTTGCTGCATGATGGTATTTCGGCCTTGGAAGCGGCGGTCGAGAAGGCCGGCGGAATTGAAGACGGCCTGAAAAAAGCGGAAGCTTTCCGCGATCTGGTTGTCCCGGCGATGCTCAAGGTTCGCGAGCCGGCGGATGAGTTGGAAAAGATTGTGGATGCTGATCTGTGGCCGCTGCCTACTTATGCAGAAATGCTTTTCTGTAAGTGATATTTAATAACTTGTCGACAAGGTTAAGTGAAATTGATGCAGGAGATGGCACCAAAGGATAGGGGTCTGTACGAAGCACGGCGAGAGCATGATGCCTGTGGTATCGGTGCAGTTGTTAATATTTCGGGTCGGCAGGACCATGAGATTATTGATAATGGTAAAAAGGTTTTGCTGAACCTGCAGCATCGCGGGGCGTCGGGGGCGGATGAATCGACCGGTGACGGGGCGGGGATGCTGATTCAGTTGCCGCATGAGTTTTTTGCCGAGGAGGCGGAACGTTTGGAATTCAGGCTTCCCGACCTCGGCAATTACGGGGTGGCGATAATTTTTGGCTCTCAGGATGGCATGATTCGAGGCCGTTGCGAAGAAATCCTCGAAGATGCGGCGACTCACTACGGAATGGGGATTCTGGGTTGGCGTGAAGTGCCCAGCGACAATTCCAGTTTGGGTGAATTGGCCCGGGCGTCGGAGCCGAACATTAAGCAGCTTTTCATCGCCGGCAAAGAATTTCAGGGTGATGTGCTGGAAAACCGACTTTACCTGGCGCGCAAGCGGGCGGTGCGACTGGTTAGCGAGCGGTTTGGTGAAGCGGCGCAGGTTTTTTGCATAGTGACGATGTCCTGTAAGACGATTTGTTACAAAGGGATGTTTCTGGCGCCGCAGTTGTTTGCTTTTTATCAGGATTTGAATGATTCGCGAGTCAAGTCCGCTTTGGCGATTGTTCACCAGCGTTACAGCACGAACACTTTTCCCAGTTGGCCCCTGGCGCAGCCGTTGCGGATGATTGCGCACAACGGCGAGATAAACACTCTGAGCGGCAACATCAATCAGATGCGTGCCCGCCAGGCGTACATGCAAAGTGACAAGCTGGGTGGTGAGTTGGATGATTTGTTCCCGGTTTTGACGCCGGGGGCGAGCGACTCGGCTTGTTTTGATAATGCACTGGAGCTGCTGGTTCGCGGGGGACGAACGTTGCCTCATGCGATGATGATGATGGTGCCGGAAGCGTTTGGTTCGAGCTATCACATCAGTACCGATAAGCGGGCATTTTACGAATATCACGCCTCGATCATGGAGCCTTGGGATGGTCCGGCGGCGATGGTTTTTACTGACGGTCGGCTGGTGGGGGGGACTCTGGATCGGAACGGTCTTCGGCCGGCGCGTTATGTGGTTACTACCGACGGCCTGGTGGTGCTGGCCAGTGAGGCCGGGGTGATAGAATTTCCGGCCGACAAAATCAGCCGAAAAGGGCGACTGCATCCGGGTCGGATGTTTCTGGTGGATACTCTCGAAGGGCGGATTATCAATGATAACGAGATCAAAAGCAAAATTGCCCGCCAGAAACCTTACCGCCGCTGGCTGGAACAAAACCACATTGAATTACGTGGCTTGTTCAGCCTGCCCCGGCCGGCGCTCACGGACCAGACTACTATCGTCCAGCGCATGAAGGCATTCGGCTTTACGCGGGAAGAGTTGGCGATGATTTTGGTACCCATGGCGCTCAATGCCCAGGAGCCGATTGGTTCGATGGGGACCGATACGCCGTTAGCGGTGCTTTCGGAAAAGCCAAAATTGTTGTTCAATTATTTCAAACAGCAATTCGCCCAGGTAACCAATCCTCCTGTCGATCCTTTGCGTGAGGGATTGGTGATGTCGCTGATGAGTTTCACGGGTAAACAGCGGAATCTGCTGGGGGAAAGCCCGCTTCATTGTCGTCAGTTGAAACTGCCGCATCCGATTTTGACCAACGACGACGTTGAGCGACTTAAGGTGGTGCAACGCAGCGATTTCAAAGTGGCAACTGTTTCGGCGTTGTTCGATACCGGCCGGAAGAACCCGGGTAAAGAGCTTGGCCGGGCGTTGGCGAAATTAGTCAAAACCGCCGAGTGGGAAATCGCCGATGGAGCGTCATTGTTAATCATCAGCGACCGGGGAGTTAACAGTGAAAAGGCGGCGATTCCGAGTTTGCTGGCGGTTTCGGCATTGCATCACGGTTTGCTGGAGAAAGGGCTGCGCGGCGAAGTGGGATTGGTGGTTGAAAGTGGTGAACCGCGGGAAGTGATGCATTTTTGTCTGTTGTGCGGTTTTGGGGCCAACGCAATTAATCCTTACCTGGCTTTTGAAACCATTGACGAACTTCAACACCGGCGGGATCTGCCCGTTGAAATGGAAAATGAACAACTGGTGGACAATTATATTGCGGCGGTTAAAAAGGGCATCCTCAAAACCATGTCCAAGATGGGCATTTCCACGTTGCGGAGCTATCGCGGTGCTCAATTGTTTGAAGCTATTGGAATTGACAGCCGGGTGGTGGATGAATATTTCCCCGGTTTAACCAGTCGAATCGGGGGTATTGATCTGGAGGGTATTGCCCGGGAGAGCCTGCTTCGGCATGAGGGGGCCTTTAAGGCGAAATCGGCGGATTCTCTGGATATGGATTTTGGCGGCGAATACAACTACCGGGTGGATGGTGAGCAGCACCAGTGGAATCCTCAAACGGTTACTCTTTTGCAAAAGGCGGTGCGTAACAACGACCTGGCAGCTTACGAAGAATATTCTGAAATTATCAATGATCGAGCACGCCAACTTTGCACGCTTCGGGGGCTTTTTGAGTTGGAAAATGATAAATTAGTCGATGGGGTACCGTTGGATACGGTGGAGCCGGCCCAGGAAATTGTTAAACGGTTTTGTACCGGTGCGATGTCACACGGTTCGATCAGTAAAGAAGCTCACGAAACCTTGGCGGTGGCTATGAATCGTCTCGGAGGCATGAGTAACACCGGCGAAGGTGGTGAGGACCCGGCTCGTTATCAAGTTGACAAAAACGGTGACAGTGCCAATTGCGGCATCAAGCAAATTGCCAGCGGACGGTTCGGGGTAACTATTGAATACCTGAGCCAGGCGAAAATGTTGCAGATCAAGATGGCCCAAGGTGCCAAACCCGGTGAGGGTGGGCAGTTACCCGGGCACAAGGTGACCGACGAAATTGCCCGTCTGCGTTATTCGACGCCGGGGGTTACGCTGATTTCACCGCCGCCGCATCACGATATTTATTCGATCGAGGATTTGGCACAATTGATTTACGATCTCAAATGTGCCAATCCGGGGGTTAAAGTTTCGGTCAAGCTGGTTTCGGAAATCGGGGTGGGGACCGTCGCAGCTGGAGTTGCCAAAGGGCACGCCGACGAGGTGCTCATCAGCGGGCACGACGGCGGCACCGGTGCCAGTCCGCTTTCGTCGATCAAGCACACCGGGGTGCCTTGGGAGCTGGGTCTGGCCGAGACTCAACAGACGCTGCTCATGAACGGGCTGCGGGACCGGATTCAGGTGCAGGTGGATGGTCAGTTAAAAACGGGGCGGGATGTGGTAATTGGAGCTTTGCTGGGGGCGGAACGGTTCGGCTTTGGAACTTCGGCGTTGGTGACGCTGGGTTGTGTACTCATGCGCAAGTGTCACAACGATACCTGTCCGGTTGGGGTGGCGACTCAGAATCCAGAGTTGCGCAAGCGGTTCGCCGGCAAGCCCGAGCACGTTGAGCGGTTCATGCTTTTTGTCGCCGAAGAGGTTCGCCAGATCATGGCCCGGTTGGGATTCCGGACTTTTGACGAAATGGTTGGGCGTGTGGATCGGCTCAACTTTCAGCCGGCGCTGGAGCACTGCAAAGCCAAGGGGCTGGATTTGTCGAGAATATTCGCACGGGGTGATGCTGGGGGCGGTCCGACAAGGTGCGTGAAAGATCAGGTCGAGATAATCGCCGATCATCTCGACTGGCAGATTCTGAAAAAGGTTGAAAAGGCCCTGGAAAACCAGGAACCGGTTGCCATTGAAATGAACATCCGGAACACTAACCGGACGGTGGGGACGATTTTGAGCAACAGGATTGTTAAAAAATATGGCCCCGACGGATTGCCGGATGATACGATTGCTATTACGCTGCGTGGTTCGGCAGGTCAGAGTTTTGGCGCTTTTCTGGCGCCGGGCGTTACACTGCGGCTGATTGGAGACGCCAACGATTACGTCGGTAAGGGACTTTCCGGCGGGCGGATTATTATCCATATCCCCCCGGAAGCACCTTATGTCGCTCACGAGAACATTATCGCCGGCAACACGCTGCTTTATGGCGCAACTACCGGCGAGCTTTACGTTAATGGCTTGGCGGGGGAGCGTTTCGCCGTTCGCAACAGCGGGGCAACTGCTGTGGTTGAGGGAGTTGGCGATCACGGCTGTGAATACATGACCGGCGGCACGGTGGTGGTGCTGGGCAAAACCGGAAGGAACTTTGCCGCCGGTATGAGTGGTGGGGTGGCTTATGTTTTGGACGAGCACCAGTTGTTCGACACCCTGTGCAACCTTGACATGGTTGACCTGGAAAGCGTCTGGGAACAGCAGGATATCAATCTGCTGCACAAGCTCATTATTCGACATTACGAATTAACCCAGAGCAGACGAGCCGATGCCATTTTGAACAACTGGCGTCAAATGGTGGGTCGGTTCGTCAAGGTTATTCCAATTGATTATCGCAAGGCCCTGGAGAGGCTTGCTGAACGAGAGCAGCGTCAGACGGAATTCACGCCGGCTACCGAGGAGGTGTATGATGGGTAAGCCGGGCGGTTTTCTGGAGCATAATCGAAAAGAGGTTACCCACCGTCCTGTCGGTGATCGGGTGGGGGACTTTAAGGAAATTGATCTGCCCCATTCGCAAGAGCTGCTTGTCGAGCAGGCCGCACGTTGTATGGAATGCGGAATTCCATTTTGTCACGGCATCGGTTGCCCTGTGCAAAATCGCATTCCGGAATTCAACGACCTGGTCTATCGCGGCCGCTGGCGGGAGGCTTGTGATAATCTCCATTCCACGAACAATTTTCCCGAAATCACCGGACGAACCTGTCCGGCTCCGTGTGAAACCTCATGCACCCTGAGCATCAACGATGAACCGGTGCTCATCCGGCATATTGAGTTTCAGATTGTCGAGCGTGGTTTCGAGCGGGGCTGGATTCTGCCCAAACCAGCCACCAAACTCAGCGGCAAACGTGTCGCGATTGTCGGTTCCGGCCCGGCGGGGTTGGCCGCTGCTCAACAGTTGACCCGGGCCGGGCATGACGTAACGGTTTTCGAAAAAGAGGATCGAATCGGCGGTTTGTTGCGTTACGGAATTCCCGATTTCAAACTCGACAAAGCCATAATCGAACGTCGATTGAAGCAGTTGTTCGCTGAAGGTGTTCATTTCCAGACCAATGTACTGGTCGGTGAAGATGTTTCAGTACGTTACCTGCGTGGCCGTTTCGACGCGGTGTGTCTGACGATGGGAGCGGGCCAACCCCGGGATTTGAAGGTGCCGGGACGCGATTGCAGCGGGGTGGTTTTTGCGATGGATTAT
>JAFGSR010000083.1 GCA_016934515.1 Sedimentisphaerales bacterium | reverse complement strand
GTTGCAGCATAAATTGACCTAACAAAACACAAGGGTTATCGATGTCCTGACCCTTTTTCGGGTTATCGATGTCCTGAACCTTGTCATCTAAGCTCTAAATCCTAAATAAATCCAAA
This sequence comes from Sedimentisphaerales bacterium, assembly GCA_016934515.1. Taxonomy (GTDB): domain Bacteria; phylum Planctomycetota; class Phycisphaerae; order Sedimentisphaerales; family SM23-30; genus JAFGSR01. Next base: position 35,656 of record JAFGSR010000083.1, on the reverse strand, counting down.
TTTTCAAATTTTCTAATGATTAAAACTTCCGATGGACGCTGATTTATTGGCCACGAGAAAGAGCAAAAAACACCGAGAAGAAAGCTTGAAGCTTGCGGGATCGGTGAGGTAGAGGGTGGTAGATTCGTTGGATTTTTCCTGCTCCGGCACATTCTCATTATAGCTATAGGCGCGGCTGCGGATGCCGGCGTCGTTGTAGGTGTATTCGACGCAGTTTACCGTATCGGGCGGGCTTTCGAGGTTAGTGGTGACTTTGAATAAGCGGTTCTGCAGGTTGTATGCGTAGGTAATGGTTTCGTCTTCGGATTCGCCCGGGGTGGTCTTGCTGATGAGCGAGCCGTTGGCGTCGTAGGTGTATTTGGTGTGTAATTCCTGGGTGTCGGAAGAATAGAAAGATACCAGAAATGTCAAGTAATAAATGTACCGGACACCTCCTATTTACCCAAAGAAACCGTTCTGAGTCATTCCTGTGGTTTAACCTTCCATAAAGTCAGGGTTAATAACATTGACAATACTGAAGTGCCAATCCAGAAATAAAATGCATAACTAAAGTTATGGGTAGTTACGCCATCGATAACTATTTCACCTTTGTCAATCAATAATCCGCTTATCCAATCCTGACAACCTGCACCGATATAGCTACACAAGCCAATAATACCTTTAACCGCACCCACGGCTCTTTTAGGACAGACATCAACAGCCATAAGGCCGGCAAGAAATACAATTAGTCCGCCAATTCCAAACCCGAACATACCCATGGCAATCGAATCAATCCAATGGTATCCAGGGGGGACAAGGAATAAAAGAACCATTCCAGCAATCTCAATCAAAGCATAAATAAGAGCAGGCAAATTCCTTCTGGAATGAAAGAAGCGATCAGAAATAAAGCCTGATAACAAGGCTCCTGTCAAGCCGCAGATAGTGTAAGGAATCATTACGACACTGGCTTTTATCAATGGAACACCTTTTGCTTCCTGGAGAAACAATATGACCCAGTTGTTAATTGCGTACCGAGCCATATACATCAGGGCACTACTTAAACAAAGTATCCAAACGACAGGACTTTTGAGCACCATAATCTGAAGCCGGCCAACACTTTCTTTTTCATGTGAAGGTTTTCCCCCTGAATAGTCCTGTCTGTAATCGGCGACATGGGGCAGGCCATAGGTTTGGGGCCGGTCGGCAAGAAAAATCATCAACAATAATGCGACAACTATGCAGACAAGTCCAGGTGCTATAAAACCTATCCGCCATCCAAACCAGGCAACGAGTGCCGAAGTACCCACAAACGTAATACCCTCGCCAAGATTGTGTGCACCTGCCCACAAGCCGTAACGTGTACCCCTTTCGTTATTACTAAACCACTGACAAATCGAAACGACGCTGGGGGCAGAACCCATGGACTGAAACCAACCGTTTATACCCCATAAAATGGCAAATATGAAAAAATTGGTAGTAAGGCCGAAAATCAGATTCACCAACGCCGAAATCATAAGGCCGGTTGAGATTATTTTTCTTACATTTGCCCGGTCTGCCAGAAAACCATTTGTAAATTTACCAATTCCATATGTATATAGCAGGATAGCGCCAATAAGCCCCATCTGTTTGACATCGAGTATGCCGGCATCAAGCAACGGTTTTTTTACCACCCCGAGATTGACTTTACAGGTATAGAAAAAACTGTAGCCTATAAGAAGAGCCCATGTAACAGATATGCGTTTTCTTTCATAGTTTTTTTTAATATCAGCAGAATTGTCAAGTAAGGGTTTGTTCGGACCGGTTTTATAGAAACTGATGATCTTTCCTACCACGTTGACTTCCTACTATGAGTATCAATGTTAAACTGTCTTACCGTTATGGGGATATTTCTATACTGTCAGAAATATGTTTCTAAATAGTAAAGCTAGATAATTAAGTATCGTCAAGAACAAAATAGTTGGCTGAGGGGCGGTTAAAAAAGTTGCTTTTTTCGCGCTGAAATACAAATGACTCCATATTATTATTTTTTCGGTATAGCCCGCAAAAAATAAACGAACCACCGCTTCCGGATCGATACCCGGCCGACCGTTGCTCATGCAATATAAATCCTTGCCCTTGCCGCGTAACCACGAAAGGTCCAGAACCTTATCCACCTGTTTGAGAATGTGATCGTCGGGAACCAGAGAAGACAACGGTCCCACAGCGGCTAATTTTGAGATAGGCAGAATATGGAGAAACAAAGGGCTGCTATATGTGGTAGATTATCTTTTTTTTGATAAGCCTAAGAACGGTTCGAGTTTTATTATCAGCCATAATATATAAGGGTAGAGTGCTGCGGATAACAATGCGGAAAAGAGCATCCCCATCAGTAATCCCTGGTAATCCATTCCCGCCATATCGCCTCGCGCCCAACTAATCAACCACACGGTGTGTTCTACCAGAAAATAAGCCAACAAAAAAACCATTACCTGTCCCAGCAGCCGTTCTCCATAGAGGAAATCCCGAATCTGTACAACCAGCAAACCCGCCAGACCGAAACTCAACGCATACCCGCCCAGCGCCACCTGACTGCTCAAATCCTTGGCCAAACCCAGAATCCAACACGCCAGCAGCATTTCATCTTTGTGCCCCCGAAAACTCAACACTACCGCCAAGAGAAACAGCAAATCCGGTGTTATTCTGGCTGGTCCCAACCCAAACACCCGTCCCATCCCCACCTGAAGCACCAAGGTTAACAAAACTAATATCAAGAATCTGGGCCAGCGCATTAAACCACCCGATTAACAACAAGGGAACCTCAAAAAATTCGATATTCAAATTGAAAGACTGCGATTTCAAACCCCTCGGACGGGCCGAGGGGCTAAAAAAATAAATTTTATGAGGTTGCCAACGATTATTACATGCCGATAGCATCTACTATCACGACTTCACTTAACGTATTTAAATCTACCGCCGGTTCCACCAGAATTTGCCACAGTACCGGATTGTCCCGGTCCCGCTGGCAATGCTTCACCCGGCCTACCAGCATGGCCACGGGTAAATATCCCGGATCCGAACAGGCCACTACCGCGTCTCCAACCTGTACCGGATATTCAGTTGATATCATTGTTACCTGCAGTTCACCCAGTGAGCCACCCTTGAGCACCCCGTCCGCACGATCCTGATGCCACTGCTCGCGGCGATCCCAACGAGGCTCCACAAACGTGGGCCAACTGAAACCCTCATCCACCAGCAACTGAACCGTACAACTTTTCAATCCGACCTGTTTGACCCGACCCACCACAGATTTCTGATAGAGCTGGCTGTTTGGCTTCTGCTGATCTGCGCCGGACTCACCAGCACCTTCACCTTCTTTGCCCTCATCAGCTTCATCAACTCCTTTAACCGCGCCCAAAACAATCTGGCCTTGCTGAACATGGTCCAGCGAACCTCGATTCACATAAATCTGTTTCGACCAGCTTGCACTGTCCTGCCCCAAAACCTGGCCCACAATCAACCGCGCCCGGGCCAGCCCAAATTCCTGTCTCAATCCCGACCAGCGAACGTGCTGATCCTGCAACTTTTCCAACTCTTGACGAACATTGGTCAACTCACAAAAGGCCTGGTCATACATTTTCCGCAAACGCGAATAATTCCCGGATAAATCCCCGCTCGGTAAAGCTTCCTGAGAATCGCCACTAATCTGCAATGCCAAATCGCGGCTGCTTCCGCTTAATGGGCCCAACAGAAGCATAAATGCGTGATCCAGACGATCCGTTAATCCACGCGGCAACAACAGCAACACCACCGACAACACCATTAGCCAGGTAAAAATTTGTTTAGACGTTATTTCTCGGCCATTCCGCCATCTCATCACATTTATTTCCCGTCAGGTAGCTGATTCCGAGGAACTGTCCCTTTTTGCGGCTTGAATCGCAACAATAACCAAATTGCCTGAAACTTTAGGAACCAGAACCTCCCCCGTCAATTTAACGGATTACCCCGCCGAAACTGCCGACGGAACAAGCCCGCCTCAAAACCGCCAATCGCTTACAGATTCGTGTCGTCCGATTCCAGCGTATCCTTCCAAAGTTCCAGGTTCTCCAGATAGACACTGGTACCCCGGGCCACGCAGGTTAACGGATCATCCGCCACCCGAACATCCAGCCCCGTCGCGTTCGAGAGCACCTTATCCAGCCGCCGCAGCAACGCTCCGCCACCGGCCAGGCATATCCCGTTATCGATCAGATCGGCAGCCAGTTCCGGCTCTGCCCGTTCCAGGGTTCGCGTAACCGTATCCACTATCTGAGAGATCGGCTCCTTCAAACATTCACGAATTTCTTCGCTGGTTATCACAATTTTTCGCGGCAGTCCAGAAATAGTATCACGGCCGGAAATTTCCATCGTCAACTCTTTGTCCAGGGGCGCTGCCGAACCAATGGTAATCTTAATCTTTTCCGAGCGTGATTCACCGATCAGCAGATTATAAGTCCGTTTGAGATGATTGATTATCGCTTCATCCATATCATCGCCGGCCACTCGAACCGATTCCCGAACACTGATATCCGCCAGTGACATAATCGCCACTTCCGTCGTGCCCCCGCCGATGTCCACAATCATTGACGCCGTTGGTTCCGTAATCGGCAAACCCGCTCCGATCCCTGCCGCCATCGGTTCCTGAACCAGGTAAACCTTACGCGCCCCGGCTCGTTCGGCCGAATCCAGCACCGCCCGCTTTTCCACCGCCGTTATCCCGGACGGCACCGAAATTACCACCCGCGGACTCACCAGGCCCCGTCTGCCGTGCACTTTGCGAATAAAATAGCTCAGCATCGCTTCGGTTATCTCAAAATCGCTTATCACTCCGTCTTTTAAGGGCCGAATCGCACTGATCGAGCCGGGCGTCTTGCCCAGCATATCCTTGGCCACAACACCCACCGCATTACCGTCCTGCAATACCCGATTGGTTCCCTTCTTCACCGCCACCACCGACGGCTCATTTAACACAATACCGTCGCCCCGCACACAAACCAGCGTATTGCACGTCCCCAGATCGATCCCCATATCCAATGAAAACCAGCCTAATATTGTATCTAGTATCACGATCGGAGCCCTCGATGTTATCTGAATTCCAACACTGAAATGCCCGTTTGCAATCGAAAAACAACGTTTAATCGAAAAAATTGCTCATTTGCCCGTGCATATCACAAAAACGCCGCCGCCGCGAAAGATTCCCAGCCGCATGACTGCCCAAAAAGCTCAACCAAACAGAAAGGACCCGCACATCCAGGACAGCCAAAAACCACCTGGTTTTCCGCACCAGAAACCTGTCGGCCAACGACCAGAAAAACGCCGCCAGCCAACTCCAGCTGAATTCTAACTCTTTTGCCGAACAATGGCAAGCTTTGACTACCTCTTATTTACCTATTTTTTCACATTACCCATACCCCAATTAACCGAAATTTGTCATTGTAAGCAGATTTACTGGGCTGACTTAGTACCCCATAACATTTGAATTTGTTTACCAAACCCCGCGTGGAACGCGGGGCTAAATATTTATCCTGCGGTTTTACCGCAGGTTTAGTCCGGTTAAACCCATAAAATCAAATGGAACAGAGTATTAGTCATCTTCACCGCATTTTTTACAGCAGTTAGCAACCGTCTGAAAAATCAAGTCATTCCTGGATTCTTACCGGTTTATTTCCATTTGGCCGGGTCGAGTTTATAGTAGTTTTTTAGTTCGTCGTAGAGTTCGGGGTGTTTTTTTTGCATCTGTCGGGGTTTTTCAAAGAAAGTTTCGGTGGCAACGGCGAAGAACTCGGCGGGATTAGTCGCGCCATAGCTGTCCAACACTGATCTATTGCGGCCTTTGGTTTTGCTTTGCAGGGCTTGATATTCTTCGGAGAGGATGCCGGCCCAGGGGCCGTAACAGGAGTGATTTTCCAGAATGGGTGCTCCGTCGGCGGAACCATCTTCCTGGTCGAGTTGATGGGCGAATTCGTGCATGACGACGTTGTGACCGTCTTCGATATTCCAGGCGCCATGTTTGACATTGTCCCAGGCGAGCACCACCGGGCCGTTTTGCCAGGATTCGCCCAAGCGGGTGCTGGGGCCTTCGATTTCAATGAAACCCTGCCGAGAGGTTTGATTGGCAACGTAAGCACCGGGATAGACGAGAATGGTTCGTAATTTGGGGAAGAATCCGGTTTTGCGATTCAAGAGCAGCATGCAAGCCTGGGCGGCAATGGTAACTCTTATTTCGTCGGTGATTTCCAGTCCGGCACAGCCTTCAAATTTTTTTCCCGCTAAAAAAACCTGGATTAGGCCGCCAAGTTGAGTTTTTAAATCCTGCGGCATAGTTTTGTAAAGCGGCACATTGTTTTCGATGAATTTAATCCATTCGTCGGGCAGGGGAGTAGCCCTGAGCTTTTGGGTTCGAGCATTGCGCATGAGGCGTCGGGCAACTATGATCGCTACAATTAAAATAATCGACGGAATAATAAATATAAGATTTTTCATAACATCTTTCCGTTAGTCCAAATCGAGTTGAAATATGCCGGCTAAAGCTTCAGTTATCATTATTTATCAATTTCTTTTTGGCCGGAGAAAATGGAACGCAACTGGAGGATGATTTGCTTGACGATACTTTTGCAAACTCGCGGCAGGGTAAAGCGCAAAGGAATCTGTTGGGCAAACTTAAAATCCCGACAGATAAAGGGGCGGTAATCGTCGCCCACGATGTTGAGCTTATCGGGTGAAGAGCAGCCAAAACCCATCCGTTTGGCGGTTTTTACGATGGGCAGGTTGTCCAGCGGCAGGTTAATCAGTTCGCTGCAGAGAATTTCACAACCGATGGGGTCTGTGCCGCTAACGATAAAACCCAGTTCCCTGGCGGTGCCGCTGATGGGGCCGGGCCCCTGCATCACGGTTACGGCATCAATGATGGTCAGGGCCGGATTAAGCGTTTGGTATATTTCGATCAGCATTTTAGAAAAGTCACGCCGACGTTTTCCTTTGATGAAATGCCAAAGAGCTTTTTGTTTGCCGCTGACGCAGCCGAACATGTTTTTAACGGCAAAGGTGGCGCCGAGTTGCTGGTGAGATTTGAATTTGGGCAGATTAATAATTTTGTCCGCGTCGAGCGCGATGGTGCTGATGCCGAGCCGGGAGCCGTCAATTTTTATCCGTTTGGGTTTGTTAAGCAGCCGCACGGGGACACCCAGATGCTTTAATGGTTCCTGCATCTCCAGAGCCCTGACGCAACCGCCGATAGTGCCCCAGGCGGGCGAATCGCCCACAAAAGGCTTGCCGCCGCAATCTTTGACCATTTTCGCAACCGCCAGGATAATTTGCGGGTGAGTTTGGGCGGGGCAAGTGGTGTTTCTGGGAGCAATTAAATTCGGCTTGATCAGGACGGAATCACCCTTTTCGACAAAGCTTTCCAACCCACCCAGCCAGGCGAGATTTTTTTGCATTGCCGTAGCGATTTCATCCGGCTGATAGCTGGTGCATCGAGTTATGGCAACGGTGGCGTTTGAACTGTTGTTCATTTTTTGCCTGGTCGAGGCTGTCCGATTCAACCCCCACGGACGGGCCGAGGGGCTAAAAAACCCGATCTGTGGTTTTTTGCAGCAATTGAGTAATTCAGTTAACGGTTACGATTTATGTTGGTTATTTTACCGGATAAGGGGGCAGGGGTGGGATTTCTTTTTCCTCGGTTTTTAGCTGTTCAAGAATTACCTCGATGGCTTTATTGAGTTGCTGGTCGGTGCCGGAGTATTCCAAGGCCGGGTCGTTATCCACAAAGATATCAGGCTCAACACCAATGCCTTCGATGATCCAGTTTTTACCTTCGACGTCATAGCGGGAAAATTCCGGTTTTCTCAAGGTGCCGCCGTCGAGCAGGGGCAGCGATCCGCGAATTCCGACAACACCGCCCCAGGTTCGCTTGCCGACTACCTTGCCCAGTTGGAATTTTTTGAACTGATAAGTGAAAAGGTCGCCGTCCGAAGCGGAAAATTCATCCGCCAGACAGATCATCGGGCCGTAAATCATGCTATAAGGTTCTGATCTGGGAGCGGTGTTTCGGGCGAACTCGATCATGACGATTTCACGCCGCAACCGTTCAATCAACATGGGCGAGACGTTGCCGCCGCCGTTGCCGCGGACGTCCACGATTAATGCTTTTTTGCGGATCTGGGGGTAAAAGTGTTTAACGAATTCATTAAGCCCGTCTGTCCCCATGTCGGGAACATGAATATAGCCGACTTTTCCATCGGTGGCCTGATTAACTTTTTCGATATTGGTCTGGACCCAGTCGTGGTAGTATAAGCTGGCTTCGTCATCAATCGGAACAACGATGACCTCGCGAGCGTTTTGCAGATCGGGCGTTGAATTCAATTTCAGGACAACCTGCTTATTCGGCTTGTTGAGCAGCAGTTTGTAGAAATTGTCAATTTCATTGGTCGCTTGAGAATCAACCGCCAGGATCAAATCACCGGCAGCCGCGTTAATACCGATTTCCGTCAATGGCGAACGAACATTTTTTTCCCAGTTTTGACCCGGGAGGATTTTTTTAATTTTGAAATAGCCGGTTTCAGTGTCCCGCTCGATAACGGCACCGAGCAGTCCGGTTTTGATTATCTTAGGCTTGACATAATCGCCACCACCGGCATAACAGTGACCGGCGTTGAGTTCACCGATCATTTCCCCGATTACATAAGTCAGATCCATCCGATGGTTGACGTGTTCGAGAAGGGGTTGGTAGCGCTGCTGCATGGCCGGCCAGTCCACGCCGTGCATGTTCGGAACATGGAAAAATTCCCGCATTTGCCGCCAGCATTCGTTGAAAATCTGTTGCCATTGGGCTTTGCGGTTCAGCCAGATTTGCATCTCAGAAAGGTTAAGATGTTTTTTAATCTCCAGCTTATCTTTGGGCAGATCGATAATGGCGTACTTTTTGTCAACCGAAACGATCATTTTCTTTTGGTCGTGGGAGATTTCGTAACCGCTGATTTCGCCTAGTTTTTTTTCCTCTTTTTCCTTGAAGTCGTAACGCAGTAAAACCGATTTTTTATCTTCACTGCCCTTGCGGATGTAGTAAAGGCTTTTATCAACCGAACGCAGATTGCGATAACCGGACGCTTCGATGTCCAGGGCAGCTATGCGGCCCTTGATACCGTCGATATCGACTTTGACTTCTACCGGCTTTTTGCCATTTTTGTCGTCATCGTCATCAGTATCCTTGCCCTTGTCGTCGTCGCTATTTTTGTCATTGTCGTTTTCTTCATTACCTGTTTCTTTTTTTACTTCAGATGAATCATCTTCGGGGGCCTGCTCTTTTATATCCTTCTCGTCCTGGTCATCATGGATGGCTACTTCATCATTTTCATATTTAAAGGGCGACTCAACTTCCTTGTTCAGGGTAATCAGATAGATTCGGGCCAGGTCTTTATAAGCGTGGTTCCATTCGGTCTGGCTGTAAATCGGATTGAAGTCCCGGTCGGAGGCGAAAAAGATGAATTTGCCATCGGAACTGAAAATCGGATTGGAGCAGTCGAACCAGCCGTCGGTGATTTCGTGGGACTGGTTTTGCTCCAGTGAAAACAGGTAGATTTTGCTCATGGTTTCCAGTTCAGCTTTGGTGTAAACAATCCACTTGCTGTCCGGCAACCATGAATATTGATTGAATTCCCAAGCCTCCGATTGATCAACTTCGGTGATGTCACCGTTTTGCACATCAACCAGACGCAGCCGAAGTCGTTTGTCCGCCCACAGAAGCTTTTTGCTGTCGGGCGACCACTTTATTGCGTATTTGTAAGTTTCGGCTCCGTAAGTAATTTGTTCAGCCGGAGCTGAACCGTCCTGGGGGATAATGTAGATTTCGTCTTCGCCGGTGGCGTCAGATATGTAAGCAATGTACCTGCCGTCCGGTGACCATTTGGAGTTCCGGTCGTGGACCGCCGAGGAATTAGTCAGGTTTCGGGTGAAGCCCTGTTTGGCCGGCACGGTGAATACCTCGCCGCGAGCGCCAAACAAGGCCCGTTTGCCGTCCGGAGCGATTTCATAGTTGGTGATTTTGTCATCAACATCCACCAAGGCGTCTCTGGCGACGCTGAAGTCCTCCTGGATGCTGATGTTTATTTTTTGACATTTATTTTTATTGAGATCGAAGCGGTAAATAAAACCGCCGTTTTCAAAGACGATGGCTTTTTTACCGAGGGAGGGGAACTTGATGTCGAAATCGGTAAAGTCGGTAAGCTTTTTGGTTTTTTGGGATTTGGTTTCGTAAACATACAAATTCATTCTCTGGTTTTCGTCCCGGTCGGAGAGGAAATAGATTTTGTCCCGGTGCCACATGGGGATGATGTCCTGGGCGGGATTGTCGGTGATGTTGGTGGTCTGTTTGGATTGGAAATCATAAATCCAGATGTCATCCGCCATGCCGCCGCGATAACGTTTCCAGGTGCGGAATTCGCGGAACACCCGGTTGTAAGCCATTTTTTTGTCGTCCGGAGAAAATGAGCAAAAGCCTCCCCTGGGCAGGGGTAACTGCTCCGGCAGCGTCGCCTGGGTCGTGACGGAATACAACTGTCCGATGAAACTGTTAAAAGACTGCATGCGTGATCGAAAAACGATTTTCTCATCGCGGTTTTTCCAGCACATTACGATATTGTTGGGCCCCATGCGGTCTGACACATCGTCCCGGCTAAGAGTGGCGGTGAAAGTCAACCGTTTTGGTTCGCCGCCCTGGGCGGGCATCAGGTAAACTTCGGTGTTGCCGTCATATTGTCCGGTAAAAGCCAGTTGTTGCCCGTCAGGTGAAAAGCGGGCGAACATTTCATAGCCCGGGTGGGTGGTAAGTTTGCGAGCCACGCCGCCTTTTGACGAAACCGAGTATAGATCGCCGCCATAAGTAAATACCAACTGGTCTTCGTAAATTGCAGGAAAACGCAGCAGACGGGCATATTCTTGCGCAAAAGTGGAATTGGCCAAAACAATAATCGTCAGTATGCCGGCAAAAATGGATTTCATAATTACTCCTGTAAAATCAGCTTGTTTTAGTTTTCACGGTTTTGTCTGGAGCTCAACGTTTATGCGAATTATAAGCTCTGGATGCAGGTTTAGGCAAATTCAATTTTTAAGGAGATTTTACAGAAGCGCACTCGAATTGCATTTAGCGGGACAATTTTTGCTATTGGGCTGGGAAATCAGGCAATTCCGCAGGAATGATTTTCCGGTGAGTTTTGGACAATCAGGTGATTAGCGCGGACTGGTTTTCAGGTGAGGTTTTTGTAGGGCCACATTTCCAGGCCGCCGTCCAGGACGTGAACATTTTTGAAGCCGGCCGCTTTGAGGATCAATGAGGCTTCATAAGCACGCAGGGAGTAATTGCAGAAAGTGATGATTTCTTTATCCGGTGACAATTCACCCAGTCTTTCACGCAGAGAACCAAGCGGAATGTGAGTGATGTTGGGTAGGGGCGTGTGATCCAATTCGCTAAGGTTGCGGACGTCCAGCAGGATGAAATCCGCTTTCTGGCCAATTTTTTTGTAAAGTTCCTGGGGCGAAATTCCCCGCATGTGCCCGTCCAGTTTGTTTCGGGTGATGTTGGCGGCGGTTAGAAAGCTGTCCATGACCGGGGCAAAGGGCGGAGCGTAGCACAAGTCCATGTTGGCGATCTGGTCGATGGTCATTTTATTGTAAACCGCCATGGCAGCTACATCGATTCGTTTGTCAGCATGATTGGAACCAATCGCCTGTGCTCCGAGCAGACAACGGGTTTTGGTATCGACAACGAATTTCATCAGTAAGATTTTAGCACCGGGGATAAAATGTTCGCGGTCCGGCGCGGGAATAAGAGCAGTGGTTACGTCAAGTTCGTGTCCACAGGCCGCCGCTTCGGTAAGGCCGGTGCGGGCGATGGAACAATCGAAAACCTTACAGGCGATGGTACCCAAAACACCAGGGAAATTTTCATTGCCGCCGCATAAGTTAATAGCTGCAACACGTCCCTGTTTGTTGGCGGTGGAACCCAGGGGGATGTAATCGGGTTTTTGAGTGACCAGGTTGGTCATTTCAGTGCAGTCGCCGGCGGCATAGATATCGGGATCGGAAGTTTGCATTTTCCCGTCAACCGCAATGCCGCCGGTAACACCGAGATTCAACCCGGCCTTTTTGGCAAGGCTGACATTGGGGTGGACACCGACTGCTGAAATAACCAGATCCGCGGGCAGGATTCCTCGGTTAGTGCTTACCGAAGTAACTTTTTCTTTTCCATAAAACGCCTCAACACTGGTACCGGTCAAAACTTTAACGCCATGTGCCTCCAGGTGGTTCTCAATCAGCTTGGCAATTTCCCAGTCCAGAATTCGCAGGATTTGCTCGCGTTGCTCAACGATGGTTACCCGGCAGCCTTTTTGCGCCAGGGCGTCGGTGATTTCGATGCCGATTAATCCACCGCCGATAATCACCACGTCCCGGGCCATTTGATTTTCCAGGGCGGACTTGATGCCTTCGGCGTCCGTTACGCCGTGCAGGGTAAAAATGTTTTTCAGATGGTTACCTTTAATGTCAGGGATGATCGGATTGGCACCGGTGGCCAAGACGAGTTTGTCGTAATTGATCCAGGTTTTTTGGTCTTCACGGTAATTTCGAACATTGATCCGTTTTTGGGAGCGATCAATTTCCAGTACCTCGGTCTGGTTCATAACGTGAACGTTTTTGACATTCCGGAAAAATACCGGGTCACGAACCACTCCGGCGTAAGAACTGGTTAATTCAGCCTGGTCCTTTACTACTCCGGAAATGTAATAAGGCAGTCCGCAACCGGCGTAAGCGAGGATTTTGCCTTTGTCGATAATGGTGATGTCCGCGTCAGGCATCAGTCGGGCTACTTTAGATGCCACCTTAGGCCCGGCGGCAACTCCACCGACGATGACGACTTTTAATGGTTGATGCATTTTAACATCTCCTTCATTGGAGAGATACGCCTTTTGGGCTACAGGAAGTGTTACGATGAATTCGGCTCCACCTAAACTGGATTGGCGAACCGACACATTTCCTCCCAGTGCTTCGGCGACAGTTTTTACAAAAGCCAGTCCCAGTCCGGTTCCCGGCCGAGTAGATTGCTGGGCCGAGTTGGTTCGGTAAAAGGGATCGAAGATTTTGACGCGATCTTCCGGTGCTACACCGATACCGGAATCAGCAACCGTCATCTGGAAAGTGTTTTTGGTAAGGCCGCGATTAATTGATACTTCGATTCGGCCGTGGTCCGGTGTGTATTTAATCGCGTTATGAATCAGGGCCTCCAGAATTTCTAAAATTGCGAATTCCTGTCCCCCAGCCAAGGCAGTTTCCAGTTCAGACCGGACGACAAGTTCAATATGCCTCTGAGCTGCCGGGTCCGCATAACGCAACCGGGCTTTTTGAGCCTGGGCAACCAGGTTGGATTCGCCGGCGAGAGATTCGGGCTGCTCCAGGGCTTTAGCGGTGGTAAGCAGTCGCTGGGCAGCGGTCAGTGATTCCTGGCAGCGGGCTTCAGCCTTTTCCAGCAAATCTCGCTGCTGTTGGCTAAGCGGGCCGGCAAACTCGCCCAGCAGCGTTCGCATGATGCTGATCGAAGAGGTGATAGGCGATTTAAGCTGATGGGCAACCAGCGATGCCATTCGCAAAGGATCTGAATAAATCGATCTCATAATTAATGCTACAAACTTTTTTGCCCACAAAAATATTTTATTATTTTTTCAAAAGCCGGTTCACTGTCTGTCTGAGTATCGCCGGTTCGATAGGTTTGTCGATGTAGGCTTCCGGCTCCGATCCAAGATAACCAGCCATGTCCGATGAACTGGTTTTTATACCCGTTCTTTCACCAATTCCGGTAAGCATTATTACCGGGATGTCGGCCAGTCCATCATCGTTGCGTAATTGACTAAAAACCTGAAAACCATCCTGTTTGGGCATTTGTACGTCGAGAATAATTAAATTCGGTTTTTCCTGTTGAGCAATATTGAACGCTTCTTCACCGTCATGAGCGCTGATAATTTCGTATAAGCCGCCCTCCAGAGCGGCATAGACGAAATCAATACATTCCTGTTCATCGTCTGCTATCAGAATTTTAGGACAATCGTTCATGGTCAGGTCTCCTGTTCTGCTTTGGTGGTATCGTTGATCGGAAGCGCGATAACAAATCGAGTTCCCCGGCCGACAATACTGTGGAAAATAATTATTCCGCCCATTTCTTTAATTAATTTTTTGGTTACCGGTAAACCCAGACCGGTTCCGCGGCCTCCCTTGGTGGTGAAAAATTCTTCGAAAAGTTTGCGTTGGTTTTCCTGACTTATCCCTTCACCGCTGTCAGTTATGCTGACCGTGAAACGGGTCCGGTCGTTACCGCGAAATAATCGAACACTGATATTTCCGTTAGTTTCGCAGGCATCCAGCGCATTAGAAACAAGATTAAGCAGGCAGCGGTAAAAATGCGTCGGATCAAGCGTGACATCCGGCAGGGAGCTGTGGGGCATGAATTTAATATTGACCTGTTTTTCCGCGGCCCTTTCGGTCATTAATTCACAAACCTGCTTGGCCAGGTCGTTGACGTCGGTAGGAAAAGGATGAGGCTTGGAATCTCTCGCCAGCGCCAGCATGTCAAGCACCAGAGTGCCGAGCATTTCATTATTGCGCCTTACCGTTTGCCATCCTTGGCTGACTCGATTGAAATCATCCGCGCTCATTGCCCGATCGATTACCGCTGATCCGGAGCGAATTCCGTTGAGTATGTTTTTGATACAATGGGCCAAGCCGCTGACGGTTTGGCCGATCGCAGCCATTCTTTCTTTTTGAACGATTTGTTTGTGCAAGTGGGAATTTTCCAAAGCCAGCCCAATTTGAGTGGCTACAATTTCCGACAAACGCAAATCCCGTTGCGAAAAATCCCGGCCTTGGTTTTTATTAATCAGTTCCAGTACCCCCCATAATTTTTCTCCACTCTGAATTGGCACGCAAAGAATGTTGCGCGTGGTCATGCCGGTGGACTGATCCACCTGACGATAAAGACGAGGATCATGTTGGGCGTCGTTGATTATCAGGGATTGGCCATTTTGGGCGACGTAACCGCAAATGCCTGCTTTCGGAGGTAAGGGGATGGTTTTTGCGATTTGTGCGCCAGGACCTTCGGTGATGTAAAATTCCATACCTCCGGTATTGGGGTCAATAAGTAAAATGCTGGCACCTTCGGCACCGATCAATTTACCTACCATGTCCAAAGCCGCACCCAGCACCAGAGGAAGCTCCAGCTTGCCGGCCAGAGATAAACTAATGCTTAAAATCGCCTCCATTTCATCTTGACTGGTAAGCGAATCGGATATATCGCTACTGTTTCTGTCCAGTGTCCTGCCCGAGATGGTCTCCGTTGGAGGGGGCGAAAATGGAACAGATTCGCTCTGGCGTGATTTGAGGTGGCGGTTATTTTTTGATAAATCGTTCACGAAAAGTACCTTGTAATTTTTAAGATTCGGGATTGTTTATTTTTTTGATGTAATAGGAAAGTTGTCCCAGACCAACAAAAAGATGTTCATGGCGAATGAATATGTTATCCGGCACTGACAAACGTGCCGGCGAAAAATTCCACAAAACCTGAATTCCCGCTTTGATGAGGCGGTCTGTTAATTCCTGGGCGGTTTCGGAAGGTACGGTTAAAATACCTAAATGGATATGGTTTCGCTTAATGACCGGTTCCAGTTGTTCCAGCGGCTGAATAATGTGACCGGAGATAGATAAGCCGATTTTTCGCTGGTCCGCATCGAACAGCGCGACAATGTCCAAACCAAACGTGTTAAAACCCTCATAAGCAGCCAATGCGCCACCAAGTCGACCGGCACCCAACAGTACTGCGGGATAGTTCTGCGTAAATCCCAGTGATTGTCGGATTTTATCAACTACCTCGTTGGCGTCGAATCCTACGTGACGATGACCTTTGACTCCGATAGCCGCCATATCTTTGCGAACCTGGCTGTCGTCCAAAGCCAGGTGCTTTGCCAGTTGAGAACTGGATAGTACCGGACAATCAGAATTCAAATTAATAAATTCCTCCTGGATACAATAATAATAATGCATAAGCCGTTCGATTGCCTGACGGTTTAAGGGATTCATTTTGCTGACCCTGACATTTCCGTACTTAGATAATCGTTCTTTTGGGAGGCCCAGAAATAAATCATTCTTGTTCTAAACGGGCGGTCCTTTTCAGGGTATTCGTGAATCAAATAACAGCTTCGGTGTATCTTGCATTGGATTTGCTTAAGGTTAATATTAGCCTATTTTGTCCCAGATGTCAAATTGTCTTAAAAATATTATAAATTCGCGTCTTGGCATTATTTTACTAAAAGTTATTTTTACGTGAATATCAGGCATTAATTATAAGATTAATTCGAGCAGGGAATTACGACAGAAGGGTAGCGGATGGCTGGTTGGAACCACTGCCTGAATCGTGGTTTTGGCTTACTGATAAGGTGCTGGTAGGTCCATAAAATTCCTAATTATGAAAAATTATGTGAAAAAAATCACAAATCCCCTTGATTTTATCCGAAATTTTGGTATTCTACTTAATAGCATCAAGTCACTGCACGTGTTTGTGTTCGTTTTTTTAATTCTGTTACGACGAACAAACAGGTACGACCACTTCGGTACTATGTAATTTGTTCAGCCGATTTGCCCGATCTCATTTCGTTTGCAAGTTGAGCGTAAAATGGAACCCGAAGTACATTTCTTGAAGCATACTGTTTTACCGGATTTCCTCGGTATCGTGGCGGGTGACCATCTGTATGGAACGGTAAGTAATTCTTCTGGAATTACTTATGAAAAGTTATCCCGCGGAGCCTTTGGCCGGGTAATTTTGGGGGATTTGCCTCCGATTGAATCAATTAAGAGTTTTATGTTTCCCGCCAGGGAGCAGGTAGCTGTTTTTCCCCAGCCGGACCAGGCGGAATCTCTACTGCAAAAAGAATTTTCCCAAACCATTGCAGGAGCGCGGGCTTGTGATATAAGTGCCTTGGGTATATTGGATAAGGTATTTATTGACGGCGATTATGCTGATCCTTTCTACGAACGACGGCGTCGGCAGACAGTGCTGATTACCACTGATTGTGTTAAACCGGCTGAGTATTGTTTCTGCAATCTTCTGGGCGGTAAACCTTTTCCGGAACAGGATTTCGATATTAATTTTTCCCCCGTTCAGGACGGCTATCTGGCCCAATCAGGCAGCTCTAAAGGCGATGACATTATTGCCCAGGCAAAAGAATTACTCACCGATGCTACTGCGGATCAACTGGAACAGCGTCAAAAAAACCGCCAGTCGGCAATGGATAAATTGAAAGAGCAAAACCGGCAGTTTGAAGGTGATGTTGCTAAGAAGGGGAAAAAGTCACAGTTTCATCTGTTAAAGGATTCAAAACACAACTCTGCAAATTGCGTCGAATGTGGCGCCTGCAGTTATATCTGTCCCACCTGCCATTGTTTTTTCCTGTTCGATCAGCGCGGCAAGGATGATCCTGAAAAAAACATCAGGCTTAAAACCTGGGACAGCTGCATCATGGCCAATTTCGCAAAAATGGGCGGCGAAGGTGCCAAACCCACTCCACGACCGGAACTGCGCAACCGCTTCGAAAATCGTGTTCGACACAAATTCGAATGGATGGTTGAAAATCTAAATGTCGTCGGGTGCGTCGGTTGCGGTCGCTGCGAAGCTGCTTGCATGGGCGGCTCAGACATCAGAGGATTTCTAAAGGAGATCGCCCTGTGATATCGAGGAGATAACTCAGTGATCAAAGAAAATCCATACATGCCGATTGAAGCTCGGCTCGAAGAACTGATCGAGGAAACTCCGACCATAAAAACTCTGGTGCTCGCTCCCAAAGAACCAATAGAGTTCCGGGCCGGTCAGTTCATGCAGTTAACCTATCCCGGCATCGGCGAAGCACCTTTTACCCCGTCTTCCAATCCGAATCAGCCGCAACGCCAGGAATTTACCATTCTAAAGGTGGGCAAGGTTACCGATAAACTCCACGATGTCCGACCCGGCGAAACTCTTGGCCTGCGTGGAGCATTCGGGAAAGGCTATCCCATCGATAAATTTTACGGAAAAGAAATCCTGCTCGTCGGCGGCGGAGTGGGGCTGGCACCTTTGCGGGCGCTGATGTATGCCTTGTTCAATGAAATCGATAAGTTCCCCCGCATCTCGATTAAATACGGTGCCCGCTCACCGAACGAATTACTTTTTGCCGGCCAGTATAAAAAATGGCGGTCGATGGCCAAGGTCGATTTCACCGAGACCGTGGACGCGCCGGTTAATAGCTGGCAGGGCAATGTCGGGGTAGTAACCACGCTTTTAGACAACATTGATATCGACATCAAAAACGCCTATGTAGTTTCCTGCGGCCCGCCGGTCATGTTGAAATTTGTAACCCAAAAGTGTCTCGGATTGGGTTTCACGCCCAGCCAGATATATCTTTCGATGAATCGCAAAATGAGCTGCGGCATCGGTGTTTGTGGCCGATGCAACATTGGGCCTTATTACCTCTGCAAAGACGGACCAGACATGTGTTACGAAAAAATTATGAAATATGACAATGTTTTTTGAGGCGAAATAAATTGCCTGATACAAAAAAAACTACCCGCTGTCTTTTTTGCTCTTTGATGTGCCCGGTCGCCGTCAAAGAATCCGCTGCCGGTGTAGTACAGATGGATTATGTCAACAGCAGCGATAATTTTTACCAGGGCAGAATCTGTTATCGCGGCAACTATCTAGCAGCTTTGTTGAACCACCCTCGACGGTTAACCACCGCTCGCAAACAGCCCGCCGATGCCACAAACGGCGATATTTATAAAGACGTCCTGTTGCAAGCTGCCGGGACAATCAATCAGGCGGGTGCGAACGATTCTCTGGGTGTGTTAATTTCCGGAAATTTGCCTGTTGAGCAAATTATTGCAACTGCCCGGTTTTTCCAGGACTCAGTTTCAGCTAAACACGTCGGATTATTTGTCCCGCCTGGCGATCAAGCTATTTCTGACGGCTTGGCAGCTACTAAGCCGGATTTGGCTGAGTTTGATGATCTGGACAACGCTCAGTCAATCCTGGCAATCGGGGATGTCCTCGGAACCCATCCGGTCCTGGCCCACAAAATAATGGCTTTTCGAGAGAAAAGTTCCAAACACGACTTGATCAATATCGGTTCCATTACCGGCCGTACGATGCGTTTTGCTTCCCAGTCGCTCCGGGTCAATGTCAATACGGAATCACTTGCGGTGCTGGCTCTGGCCCAGTTAGCCAATGCTGAAATTACTGGAGTAATTAAGAAAGCACCTACTCTGGAGAATTTGCTGAATCAGTGTGGATCAGTTCGCTCCGATTTAGAGCGAATTGTGAACAGTATGAAAAAAGCTGAAAATTCCCTGATTTTACTTACCATACCACCCGGTGCCACTGGACAGGCGAAACTGTTAGCCGCAGCCGCCGGCAGTTTAGCTAAAGCTACAAAATCAAAATTACTGCCGCTTTATTCCTGGGCCGGTTCTCCGGGAAGTCTGACCTTGTCCAGCTATCTTGGCTTATCCGACACCGCTCAATGGCTCGCTGCCGCCCAACAGGGTGAATTTTCCACCATTTTGATTGCCGATGTAGATCTGGCGGCAATGGTTCCGGATGATTTGTGGTCCACCATTCGCTCCCAAACCGAATCGTTGATTGTCGCTTCGGCCATGCCGACCTTAACCGCTCAATCCGCGGATTTTTCCCTGCCCATGGCTTTTAATTTCGAAATGGATGGCCATGTTTACGATCATCGCCATAATCCAATAAAACTGTCAGCCTTAGGGAAACCACCCGGCATCGCCGCAACTCCCGCTGATTTAATCGCCCGGATGTCCGCTGTTTTTGACAGAAAACCAGAACTGCCCGATGACGCCGTTCTCGAAAAAATCAAATCTTCCACCACAAAAGCAACCGGAAGCATTGAAGTGAAGTTGCCGATTGACAACTCGTTGAATAATTTGACTGATTCGCAATTTGCACTGATTAGCAGAACGGAAAATCTGGACCTGTATCAGGGCGGCATTTCCCGCCAACTGGATTGGCTACTCACCCTTGAACCAACTCCGGTAGTATTAATCAATCCTGAAGATGCGGTGCTCAGGCACATTGATGATCAGAAATCCGTCTCGTTGGTAAATAATAATAAAACCGGAAGATTCTCCGCCCGGATCAATGCCGCCGTTCCACCCGGTGTGGTCGCGGTCTCACCGGGCATCAACGAAACCAGGGATTTCTATCGCTGGCACCTGAACGGCAATTCCATTGAAATCGAATCCGTCCCAGTGGAATTAAAGCTTCTTAGTTGAGAAAAAGTGCGAACATGAATCAAACTGAATCATCGACAATCAAAAACAGTGTCGTGTTGAACCTGGACCGTTGTATCGGGTGCCGCAGTTGTTCTGCTGCTTGTTACTACGGCCACCGGGGAATGCCCAACATCACTTTTGGTGTGATTAAAGAGGGCACTTTACCGCTGATCTGCCGCCAGTGCGAAGAACCCGCCTGTGTAGATGCCTGCCCCGCCAATGCTCTGCAAAAAGAAGAAAACGGCGTTACCACCCGCAGCCGCATGCTCTGCATTGGCTGCCTGTCTTGTGTCTATGCCTGCCCCTTTGGCGTGATAAGTCCAGTTTTAACCCTCCGACAGGTTGCTAAATGCGATTATTGTCAGGATCTGCTCGAAGAAGGTCAGCCGCCACGCTGTGTACAAACCTGCCCTTCGGGCGCTTTGAGTTTCCGCAAGTGTGATGATTTAGATAAGGACGCTCCCTTATTGTTAAGCGGGCGAATGGTTGGAAAGGATCCCTACAAACGCAGGTGAAAGGATTAATCTGTGAATCTTGGCTTAGTCATTCCCGTTTTTGCCGGCGCCACCACAGCAACAGTTCTGCTGGGTCTGATTTCCAAATGGATCGACCGAAAAGTTACCGCCTGGATCCAGTGGCGCAAGGGCCCTCCCTGGTATCAACCTCTTGCTGATATCATTAAACTGCTCGGCAAGGAAACCATCGTTCCTCATGCTGCCGGTGGAACCGGTTTTCTGCTGATGCCGCTGGTCGGTTTTGCCACGGTTTCGGTTGCCGCCACCATTCTGTGGTGGAGTAACTTAAATCCCGAATCAGGTTTCATCGGCGATGTGATTGTGGTTTTGTATCTCTTGACCATTCCCGCGATAACCATTATCCTCGGCGGTTCCGCTTCCGGCAATCCCCTGGCTGCGGTCGGAGCCGCACGCGAAATGAAACTGCTACTGGCCTACGAATTGCCCATGCTGCTGGTTATCCTCGCCGCAATTTTCGGGGCCACCACCACCGATTCCAGCACCGGTTTAGCTGCAAGTTTTCAACTGGGTACCATAAAAACCGCTCATACGGTTGGTTTTGCCGCTTCCCTGGGCTGCGTAATTGGTTTTTTAATCTCGTTAATGTGCATTCAAGCCAAGCTGGGGCTGGTTCCCTTCGACATGGTCGAAGCTGAATGTGAAATCGCCACCGGCCCCTTCATCGAATATTCTGGTGCACCGCTAGCCATTATCCACCTCACCCGCGTTATGTTACTGGCGGTCATGCCCTTGTTTATCATTACCATTTTCTGGGGCGGCTTCTCGTTTAACTCCTTTGGAATGATCCTGGCTTCGCTCGGAAAATATGTACTCGTGCTGGTCGTGCTGATTCTGGTACGAAACACCAATCCTCGCATCCGAATCGATCACGCCTTGCGTTTCTTCTGGTATATCTTGACACCTTTGGCAATCGTGGCTTTGACACTTTCTATGGCAAAAGGATTTTAACCGTGGGCAAAGGAGATTAACCGTGGGGCTTAAGACCTGGGCATTGAAAAAATCCATTTGGCTCTACCATGCCAATGTCGGCGCCTGCAACAACTGCGACATTGAAGTGGTGGACTGCCTCACACCTCGTTATGACATTGAGCGTTTCGGCATGCTCCTGGCCGGCAGTCCCCGTCATGCCGATGCTCTGGTAGTTACCGGAATCTGCACCTGCCAGGCTCGTCCCCGGCTGCAGGAATTGTACCTCCAAATGGCCAAACCCTGTGTAGTCCTCTGCATCGGAGCTTGTGCCTGTACCGGCGGCATATTTCGGCCTTGCTATCACTTTGACGGTCCGGTTGACAAAGTTATTCGCGAGGTGGACCCCGATGCCATTATTGCTTACGTACCCGGCTGCCCACCCAAACCCGAAGCCATTATCTCCGGAGCACTCAAAGCTCTTGACGCGATTCCGTGCTAAATGAAAAGGATGCCTGCGATGAACAATGAAGAACTGCTCAGTACCTTGCAGGGAAAATTAGGTCAATTCGCCGTGGAAATTGTCCCTCGCAATCCAAAACGAATTTACATTGATGTGCCTCCTGAACATTCTATCGCCGCCAACCGAATCTGTTTCGAAGAACTGCAGGGCCGACTCACAACCGCCACCGGAAGGGACACTCCCCACAGAATCGAAGTGCTCTACCATTATTGCCTCGATTCATGCGGGGTCGTGGTTACGTTGCGAACCTGGGCCGAAAAACCCGAATGCACTCTTGATTCCCTCGCGGCAGTTTTACCCGGTGCCAATTTCATCGAACGCGAAATCCAGGACCTGCTCGGCGTAAAGTTCCGCAATCACCCTGACCCGCGTCGTCTTATACTGGCCGACAATTGGCCTCAGGGAGTTTACCCTCTTCGCCGCGACTTCTCCGCCCGCCGCAAACGTAATGAGACGCCGGAGTTTTTGAGAGAACTTACTCAGGAGGTAACCTCACCATGAAAAGAACGGTTATCCCGATTGGTCCCTTTCACCCCATCCAGGAAGAACCCGAATTCTTCCAGCTTACTGTCGAAGGCGAGACGGTTGTGGATGTGGACGTCCGCTTGTCCTGCAATCATCGCGGCATCGAACGCCTCTGCCAGGACCTCACTTACGATCAGATACCTTTCCTGCTGGCCCGTATCTGCGGAATCTGCTCAGCCAGTCATCCC
Source organism: Sedimentisphaerales bacterium (assembly GCA_016934515.1). Lineage (GTDB taxonomy): Bacteria > Planctomycetota > Phycisphaerae > Sedimentisphaerales > SM23-30 > JAFGSR01. The sequence goes on along the minus strand of JAFGSR010000083.1, from coordinate 12,632 downwards.
ATGGCTTTTTGTCAGGCCTGCGAAGATCTCTGCGGCGTTGAAACGCCTCCGCGCGGACTTTACCTCCGCTCGATCATTTGCGAACTCGAACGCATCCATAGCCACCTGCTCTGGGTCGGCCTGGCTGGACATTTCATCGGCTACAACACCGTTTTCATGTGGGCCTGGAAATATCGCGAACCCGTATTGGAATTACTCGAACGCCTGATAGGAAACAGAAATAATTATGAAAACTTCTGCGTCGGTGGCTGTCGCCGCGATATCCCCCAGGAAAAACTACCCGAAATTACCGAGGTCATGGACGAAGTCCAGGGCAATGTGGAAATGCTCACCAAAGCCGTTCTGGACGACCCGATTTTGAAAGTGCGCTTAGGAGGCATCGGAATTTTGACTTATGAACAGGCCCGTCAGTGGTGTGCAACCGGTCCCACGACTCGCGGTTCCGGTGTGGATATTGATGTCCGACGTGACGAACCCTACGCCGCCTATAATTTACTAGATTGGCAGGTCCACGTTCAGCCGGCCGGGGACGTTTTTGCCAAGACGGTGGTAAGGTTGCTGGAAGTGCTCGAAGCCGTTAAAATCATCCGCCAATGTGTCGATCAGATTGAACCGGGCGAAATCCGCGCCGAAGTCCGCGAAATGCCCCAGGGCGAAGGCATCGGTCACGCCGAAGCTCCCCGCGGCGAAACCTTCCATTATGTCTGTTCCGATGGAACAAATTACCCCATTCGCTACAAGGTTCGTGCTCCCACCTACGTAAACCTGCCCAGCTTCAAATCCAGCGTCATCGGCCAGGAACTCGCCGACGCCATGCTTACGGTCGCAGCCATGGACCCCTGCTACAGTTGCACCGAACGCGTAGCCGTCGTCCGTAATCGCCGACACAGCAAAAAGGAAATCCTGGATCAGCGAACGCTCATGAAATTGAGCTGGGAAAAAACCGAAAGAATTCGGAAAAATATATAAGAGATCCAAACAAAATGCGTCAGGGATAACAATTTTAGGCCTTTAATCCTGTCGAAAACTCATTTTGTTAGAGCGAATAAATTAACCGAGGTGTCCCATGGACGATCTCCAAATGATTTGGGTGTTAATAGTTCCTGCTTTAGCGGGGCTGTTAACCTTTCTCTGTCCCCGCCGCGCAGCATGGCTCGTGAACCTTATCACGGTTTTAACCACCGGCTGGCTGCTTTTTGCCTGCTCCTCTCTTTTAAAACACCTCGGCCAGAATTGGCAATGGAACTGGATGGAATTGGCCGGGATTAACCTGTCAATCGATCTGTTCGCCACCCATTTCGGGGTCATTGTCGCTTTGCTTATCGCTTTATTTGGCTTCTTGTTGGCGTTATATTGCGTCGCTTTCACTCCCCAAAACCAAAACCGAGATCTCTCCAAACACCACAGTTACATATTATGGACCCTGGCCGCTGCTTTGGGCGCTGCCTTGACCGACAACCTGATCTTCATGTTAATCTGCTGGGAAATCACCACCTTAATGCTTTACCTGCTTATAAACCTGGGCGGCAGCTCCGCCCGCGCCGGCGCCGCCAAAACCTTCGCGATCCTGGGCTTGAGTGATTGTGCCATGCTGCTGGCCATTTTGCTGTTTATGTTTGTCTTGCCCGGTGGGTCTGCGTCAATGTCCAGCATGAAAATCGCTATTACTTCACCCTTCTCTCTCCAAGGTGTCTGCTATCTACTTTTGCTGGTCGCCGCCCTCGCTAAAGCCGGTGCCATGCCCTTTCACACCTGGATTCCCGCCGCCGCCGAGGGGGCGCCCTGCGACGTCATGGCTTTTCTGCCCGCCTCTCTGGACAAACTACTCGGAATTTACCTCCTGGCCCGAATCAGCCTGCAATTCTTCGTGCTCACCAACAGCCTCAAAGTCCTGCTCATGGTCATTGGCGCCGTCACTATTGTCGGTGCCGTCATGATGGCCATGGTCCAGCACGATCTCAAAAAACTCCTTTCCTTCCACGCCATCAGCCAGGTCGGTTATATGGTCCTCGGAATCGGCACCGGCAGCCTGATTGGTATTGCCGGTGCCGTTTTTCACATGGTTAATCACGCGATGTATAAGAGTTGTTTATTCCTGGTCGCCGGTTCGGTACAAAAACAAACCGGAACTACCGAACTTGACAAACTGGGCGGATTGGCCAAGGTAATGCCCCTGTCTTTTTTCGCTTGTGTGGTTTCCGCCCTGGCCATCTCCGGTGTCCCGCCGCTCAACGGATTCACTTCCAAATGGCTGGTTTATCAGGCCGTTCTGGAAATCCCCTCACGTCTCGCGCCGTTTCTGGTCCTGGCCGCGGTTTTCGGCAGCGCCCTTACCCTGGCTAGTTTCATAAAAGTCATTCATAGCGTCTTCCTGGGCAGCCAACCCGACTCAGTAACCATCAAGCAACCATCAGAATCTTCCCAGTGGATGACTACCCCGATGCTGGTTTTAGCCGCCGCCTGCATCCTCTTTGGTATTTTCCCCGCCTGGCCTCTGGAAAATATGGTTGGCCCCGCTTTTGATACCATGAAAATTGCCGGCATGGACCAGGTTATCGAAAATCTCTGGAATCCAGCCCTGGCTTCATTCCTCCTGCTGGTTGCTTTAGCAATTGGTGTACTGATTTACGTCTTCGGTCGCGGCTTTAACTTCCGCCGCGCAAACCTTTACATCGGCGGTGAAAAAATTACCCCCGAAGCAGCTCATTACAGCGGCACCGGTTTTTATTCCACCGTCCGGTCCCTGCCCGGGATCAAATCAGTTTATAAAGACGCCGAGCGGGACAGCTACGATATCTATCATATCGGCGGTCGAATCGGTGGCTCGATTGTCCAGGTCCTGCGCAACTGCCAGACCGGTGTGCTTTCGCTTTACCTCAGTTGGCTCGTCCTGGGCCTGGTAATAATTTTAATCTGCCTGATCGGTCTGGGGCAGCCAAATTAAAAAAACATTGTCATCTGACAAGGAGTGCCTTTCATGGCGATTTTGATTGTGTTAAGCCTGTTCGTAATCCTCGCAGCTATCGTAGCCGTCGAAGCTAAGGATTTGCTTTCCACCGTCATCTCCATCGGTGCTGCCGGACTGATGCTCTCGGTTATCTTCCTTATGCTCGGTGCTCCCGACTTGGCCATTACCCAGGTAGTTGTCGAAGTGCTTTGCCTGGTCCTCCTTATTCGCACCGCGATCCTGCGCGAGGACACCACTTTTGAAGCTCGCCGGGACCGATTCATCGTCGCCGCCGGCCTGGTCGGTGCCGGACTCTTAGTCGCCGTCGCTTACGCCGCTCTGCAGGCCATGGTCGGTTTCGGCAATCCCCTCATGGCCGCCGATCCCGAATCACTCACCCTCGCCAACCAGTACCTCAACCATGGCCTGGAAAAAACCGGCGCCGCCAATTACGTCATGGCCGTCCTGCTCGATTTTCGTGCCTACGACACCCTCGGCGAAGCCACCGTAATCTTCTGTTCAATTATCGGCGTCTATGCCGTCATTAGAAAAGTTGGAAAAACCACCACATGATTAGAAAAGTTGGGAGAACCGCCCCATGAAAGGCATGACCATTATCGTAAAAGAAGTAACCACCCTGGTGATCGGCTTCATCCTGCTCTATTCCATAAACCTCATCCTCACCGGCCATCTCACTCCCGGCGGCGGATTCGTCGGCGGTGTCATGCTCGCCTGCGGCTTCATCCTGATGGTCCTCTCCTACGGCAAGGAAAAAGTCAACTCCCTCATCTCCGACCGATCCACCACCGTCTGGGACTGCTCCGGTGCTTTCGCTTTTCTGGTAATCGCCCTGTTAGGTTATTTCGCGGGCGATTTTTTCGCCAACTTCTTCGCCCAACCCGGAAATTTCCGCCTGTTTAGCGGCGGCACCATCCCCTTGGCCAACATCGCTATCGGAATCAAAGTCGGCGCCTGCATGGCCGGAGCCTTTATCGCCTTGACACTTTTCCGCGGACCCGCCGAATCTTTCCCCGGAGGTAAACTATGAATCTTCAAACATTACCTTTTTTACTCGCCATGATAGTGGTCGCCGTCGGACTTTACGCGGTAGTCTGCAAAAAAAATCTCATCAAGATCATTGTCGGCATCATCATTCTCGACTACGGCGCCAACCTCTTCCTGATGCTCACCGGCTACCGCGAAAACGGCCTCGCTCCCATCCGCACCGCAAACATGAACGCTGATAATTTCCTCAATTCCTCCGTCGATCCCGTTCCTCAGGCCCTCATTCTCACCTCAATCGTCATCGGCCTGGGAACCGTCGCCCTCATGACCGCCCTGGCCATACGCATTTACGAAAAATACGAAACCTTCGACATCTCAGAAATTAAACAGTTGAAAGGGTAACAACCTTGCTCACTAAAAAAGTTACACACGTTTTGGGAGCCGGACCATGATAAACATCTTACCTTTGCTTGTCGCCATTCCTCTGGGCGCCGCCTTCCTGCTGCCCCTGCTGGAAAAATTCCCCGCCGGTCCCCGCCTCAGCCGCACCCTGGCGGTGATAACCTCCGCCGCTTTAATGGCTCTGTCCTTATTGTTCCTGACCGCCGACAATATCACTTATTGGATGGGCGGCTGGACTCCCGACAGCGGTGCCCTGGGAATCTGCCTCGTCCTGGACCACCTCAGCGCCTTCATGCTGGCCCTGGTCGCCCTGGTCACTCTGGTGGCCACCCTATTCTCCCTTTCCTACATGAAACGCTACACTGCCGAACCACTCTATTACTGCCTCTTTTTCCTGATGGTCACCGGCATGAACGGCGTAATTTTGGCCGGCGACATCTTCAACCTCTACGTCTTCCTCGAAGTCGCCGCCATCGCCAGCTATTCACTCGTCGCTTTCGGCTGCGGCTCCGAAGAACTCGAAGCCTCCTTCAAATACCTCGTCCTCGGTACCGTCGGCTCCGTTTTCATCCTGCTCGGCATCGCCATCGTTTACAACCAGACCGGCCAATTAAACCTCGCCGCCATCGCCAACACCCTGCCCCAGCAAAACGCCGCATTATCAATGGCTGCCGCCTTCTTCCTAGTGGGCTTTAGCTTAAAAGCCGCTATGGTCCCCTTCCACGCCTGGCTGCCCGATGCCCACCCCTCAGCACCGGCGCCTATCTCCGCCATGCTCTCCGGAATCCTCATCAAGGTCCTGGGCATTTACGCCTTGGTCCGCGTCTTCTTTGATACCCTGGAAATGAGTCAACAGTTTGCCTATATTCTCATCACCCTCGGCGCCGTCAGCATGGTCATAGGCGTATTTCTGGCAGTTGGTCAATGGGATTTCAAGAGACTCCTGGCCTATCATTCCATTAGCCAGATGGGCTACGTCGTGCTGGCCTTTGGCGTTGCCGGGGAAATGCTGCTCACGCAAAAATTCAATATCGCCTCGCTTGCCCTGCTGGGAGGTTTATTTCACCTGTTCAATCACGCTGTTTTTAAATCGCTGCTGTTCCTGTGCTCCGGCGCCGCCGAATATGCCACGGGAACACGACTGCTGAAAAAACTGGGCGGGCTTAAACATCGGATGCCCGTAACCAGTTCGTGTCTGCGAATCGCGGCCCTGTCCATCTCGGGAGTGCCCCCTTTTAACGGCTTCTGGAGCAAACTGATAATTATCATTGCCACAATTCAGGCCGGACATCTCTGGTTGGGGGCCATGACGGTTCTGGTCAGCTTTATGACCCTGCTTTCCTTTATTAAAGTACAACGCTATATCGTTGACGGGGATCCTTCCGTATCCGTTTCCTCCGCCAAAGAAGTGCCCTTCAGTATGTGTTTGGCCATGGTTATCCTGGCCATAATTTGCATCGGCGCCGGAATCCTGCTCCCCCTCTACCAGAAAATCTTCTCCGACGGTGCCCAGTCTGTTATTACCGAACAATTCACTCAGTTAGTTCGTTTAGCCGGAGGTTAATATGCTAAAGCACCTAGGCTCATTTTTAGTACTCATGATTATCTGGATTCTGCTCTCCTGGTCCGCCGATCCCCAGCAAATCATCACCGGCGTTTTGCTTGCCGCACTCTTAACACTTTTCCTGGCCCCGCTGCGCAACAATATCCCCGTCAAAATCCTCAATCCCATCCGCTGGTTCTGGTTCATCGTTTACACCGTTTATTTCATCTATTATTGCCTCCGCGCCAATCTCGATGTCGCCTACCGTGCCCTCCACCCCGACACTCCCATCACCCCCGGCATCGTCAAAGTGCACACCGACCTCAAAACTGACATCGCCAAAACCTTTCTCGCCAATTCCATCACCCTCACTCCCGGAACCCTCACCATCGACCTCCTGGACGACACCCTGTTCATCCACTGGATCAACATCGTTACCACCGATCCCGACCAGCAAAATGAAATCATCGTCAAACGTTTCGAACGCATTTTGAAAAGGATATTCGAATGATTCTGGAAATTGGACTCTGGCTCATTTTAATCGCCTGCGCGTTGTGCCTCTACCGCATCGCCGCCGGACCGACCGCGCCCGACCGCACCGTTGCCATCGACATTCTCGGCACCCTGATCGTCTCCTTCACCTGTCTCTACGCGGTCAAGCTGCAGCAGGATTTTTACGTCAACATCGCCATCGCCTGGGCCATGCTCAGCTTCATCGGCACCCTGGCCTTGGCCAAATACCTGGAAGGACGCATGTTCCATGAATGAATTTATCGGCGCATTTCTCATCGGCATTGGCATCGCCTTCAACCTCGTCGGCGCTATCGGGCTGGTCCGCTTCCCCGACATGTACAATCGCCTCCAGGCCGCCACCAAGTGCGTAACCCTCGGCACCGCTACACTGCTCATCGGCGTCGCGGTGCATGTCGGCGTTTCCGCCCTGGCTGCCAAGGCGATCCTCTGTGCCATTTTAATCCTGCTTACCTCGCCCGTCGGTGCTCACGCCATCGCCCGGGGCGCCCACATCTACGGCGTCAAACTCTGGCACGGCTCCACTTGCGATGAATACGAAAAATTAAAAAAGAACTTACCGAGCACCTCGGAATGAGCTCAGGGAGCACCTCATCATGAAAAAACCCAAACTGCGTGAACTTCGCGAAGCTATAAAATCCCTCTTCAGCCCCGCCTATACCACCAGGTTCCCCGCTGAACCCGCCCCGGCACCCCCGGCATATCGCGGCAAGGGCCGCTTCGACGAAGAACATTGCATCGGCTGCGGTGCTTGCGCCCAGGTCTGCCCCGCCGACGCCATCGAAATCATCGACGACACCGACAGCCTCACTCCCACCCGCACCCTGATCCGTCACGACGACATCTGTATCTTTTGCGGACAGTGCCAGGCTCTTTGCACCACCGAAAAAGGCATCGAATGCACTCCCGAATGGGACCTCGCCACACTCGATTGCTCCACCTGCGCCGTTTCCATCAAAAAAGAACTTTTCGTCTGCAATCTCTGCGGTGCCGTAATCACCACCAAAGACCATCTCCGCTGGCTCGCCGAACGCCTCGGCGCCAAACGCTACACCAACCCAACCCTCATCATGGTCGCCGAAGAAAAACTCGGCCTGATCTCCACCGATTCCGGCATCTCCGATCAGCCCACCGACCGCGGCAATACCATGCAGGTGCTCTGCCCCCATTGCCGCCGACACGTCTTACTACGGGAGGTCTGGGGTTGAATGAAGTCAACCTGTCAAAACACTTCACCTCCGACACTATCTTGGTCGGAATCGGTAACCTTCTCCGCGGCGACGATAGCTTCGGCCCAATCCTCATCAAAAAACTACAAAACCGCACCTCGCTCCAACTAATTGACGCCGGTTCCGCCCCGGAAAATTTCCTCGAATCAATCTGCAAACTCTCTCCCCAAAAAATCATCATTGCCGACGCGGTCAATCTCGACTCTCCCGTCGGTTCCCTTCACTTTCTGGCCCCAGACCAGCTCCAAACCTGCACCTTCTCCACCCACGGCCCATCAATTGACATGTTTGTCTCATTGCTCAACCAAATGACCGACGCCCAAATCCACATCATGGCTGTCGTCCCCCAATCTACCGAACTTGGCCAACCCCTCTCCGGCCCCGTCCAGTCCGCTATCAATAACCTCACCAACAACATTTCTCAACTTCATCCTCTGCAATCCTGATCCCTCCCCACGACTCTCAAATCCAAAAATACGCTTCCCAACAAGCCTTCTTATCATTCAGTTGAACCACAACCGTGGTTTTTGTATAATAATCACGACGTTTTTTTTAAATATTCAGGTTTGAAAACGATTCTCGTAGGAATTGCAGGGTGGGTAACTTGTTACCCACGCGGTTCACTCGACAACCGGACAGCTTTTGCGGTTCCCCAAACAGTAAGGCGATTTAATGATTAGTCATCCAGCTAAACATTCTTCAAATAAAAAACCTAAAACCCCCCCACCGGCACCGCAACTGGAACAACCGCCGAACAAACAGCCAGCCACTTATCTGTTTCTCATTCTGCTTCTCATTTTAATGGCTGTGGTAGCCGCAGTGCATTTTCCCGCCCTTTCCGCCCAGACGATTTCCTTCGACGATCATGAATACCTCATCAACAACCATCTGGTAAAAAATCCCGGTTGGGCTTCCGCTAAACAATTTTTCACCGAAATTCTCAAACCTTCCACGGTGGGCGGCTACTATCAGCCGCTCTCGATGATCTCACTCATGCTGGATTACCGCCTGGCCGGCACCGTAGAGGATTTGCACGTTTATCACCGCACCAGCCTCATTCTGCACGTCTGTAATGCCGCCCTGGTTATGCTGCTGATTTATCTGTTGTTCGAACAACCCTGGATAGCCTTTTTCGCCGGACTCCTCTTTGGCGTCCATCCCATGACCGTCGAACCCATCCCCTGGCTCGGCGAACGCAAAACCCTGCTCGCGGCCTTTTTCGCCTTCTCCTGCCTCGTTACCTACGTCTGCTACACCCGCCGCCGAAACAAAAAATTATTCCTCGTCAGTATTCTGTTCTTCATCCTCGCCCTGCTCAGCAAACCCACCAGCATCCCCATCCCCGTCCTGCTGCTCCTGCTCGATTATTGGCCCCTCAACCGCCTGTTTCCCAAAGCCCAACCATCATCCGCCAATAATCTAACCCCGCCTCCAAACACACCATCCACACTAAAAGTGCTGCTGGAAAAGCTCCCCTTTTTCATCCTCGCCGCAATCTCCGCCGTCATCACCGTCATCTCCCAAAGCAGCGCCGCCGCGGTAGTCTCCAGCAAAACCTCCTTCAGCCACATCCTCTTGACCATCTGCCACAACATCATCTTTTACCTGCACAAGATTCTCTGGCCGACAAACCTCACCAGCCATTACCCGTTCCCCGATCCCCTGTCCCTTTCCCATCCCGCCGTAGCCCTCGGCTTGGTGGGCACCATCCTTCTACTGCTCGTCCTGTTAATCTCCTGGCGCTGGACCCGCTCAGCTATCGTCGGCTGGGCCTTCTTCATGGCCGCCTGCCTGCCCACCATGCAGGTGCTCCGCTTCAGCGACGTCATCGCCTCCGACAAATTCGCTTACTTGCCCTCGCTCGGCTTCGTCTTATTCCTTAGCTGGCTGCTGCTGCAAATCTGGAACCGACTCGCAAAATCAACTCATCACCTCTCCGGCAGCCAAATAGCTTTTATAGCGGTCCTCTTGATAGTTGCCGCCTTCGAATCCGTCGCCACCCGTCGCTACCTGTTTCAGTGGCAGAACACCGAACGCTATTTCCGTTACCTCGTCCAGCAAACCCCCCAGGCCGCGGTCCCTCATTTTGCCCTAGGCTGCCATCTGCAGCAGCAAAACCGCATCGACGAAGCTGTCAAAGAATTCGCTACCGCCGTCAAACTCAAACCCGACTATCCCTCCGCCCTGAACAACCTGGCCAAGGGACTGCTTGCCCAGGGAAAAACCGACCAAGCCATCGACTATTTCCGCCAGGCCCTGCGCTATCGCCCCGGCCCGGACGCCCATCTGGAACTCGGCTACGCATTACAACAAGCCGGAAAATTACCCCAAGCCACCGAACAATTCCGCAAAGTAGTTCAACTAAATCCCGATTCAGCCATCGGCCACAACAACCTCGCTTCGGCTCTCTGGCTCCAGGGCCAACGCCAGGAATCCATGCAACACTTCGCCACCGCCCTGAAACTCAATCCCGATTACCTGGAAGTCCATAACAACCTCGCCGCCATCTACACCGCCCAAAACAATCCCCAAAAAGCCCAATACCACCGCCAACAGGCCCAACGCATCCAAAAAAATCAACAAAAATAACGTTTTTGCAGCACTTTATCGAAAAAATGGAAAACATTTTGTTGTTTCTGTAGCAAATGAATCCGAGGCCCAACAAAAAACAAATTCTAATCCTTAGCCTGTTATTGATCCTGGCCGTCGCCGGCGTTTATTATCAGGTGCTCAGCCACGAATTTGTAAATTACGACGACCTCGCCTACGTCGGCGAAAACGAACACGTCCTGCCCGGCTTCACCACCGAGGGCATCGCCTGGGCTTTCACCACCAACTGGACCGCCAACTGGCACCCCCTCACCTGGCTATCACTCATGCTCGACTGCCAAATCGCCGCTCCAAAAAACACCCCCCCCATGGTCCACTTCACCAGCCTCACCCTCCACATCGCCAACACCCTGCTTCTCTTCCTCGTCTTCTGGAAAATGACCGGCTCAATCTGGCCCAGTTGGTTCCTCGCCATCATTTTCGGCGTCCACCCCGTCCATGTCGAATCCGTCGCCTGGGCCGCCGAACGCAAAGACGTCCTGAGCACCTTCTTCTGGTTAGCCGTCATGGCGGTTTACATCAGCTACGCCCGCCGCCACACCGTGCCCAAATACCTGGCCATGACCCTGCTCTTCATCCTGGGACTGATGGCCAAACCCATGCTCGTAACCCTGCCCATCGTCCTGCTCCTGCTCGATTACTGGCCACTCAACCGCCTCAAATCAGCAAAAAACCTTGCTCCCCTGCTCCTCGAAAAAATCCCCCTCTTCATCATCACCCTGGCTTCCTGTGTCGTAACCTTCATCTTCCAACGCAGCGTCGGCGTAGTCAAATCGCTCGACGTCCTGAGCATCCCCATGCGTCTCGGCAACGCCGCCACCTCCTACGTCTCCTACATCAGCAAAATGCTCTGGCCCCAAAATTTAGCCGTTTTCTACCCTTACGACTTTTTCCAAACCACCCTGCAATTTGCCTCTGCCGCCGCCTTGCTGCTGTTCCTCACCATCCTGCTCATCTGGCTCGGCCGCCGGCACCGCTTCCTCACCGTCGGCTGGCTCTGGTATCTCGGAACCATGATCCCCGTCATCGGCCTGGTCCAGGTCGGCATCCAGGCCATGGCCGACCGCTACACTTACATCCCTTCCATCGGTTTCTTCGTAGTCATCATCTGGGGTTCACTCCTGCTTGCCGACCGCCTGCACCTGCCCCGCCTGCTCCCCGGCATCATCGGCATAATAGCCGTCAGTATCTTAGCCGTGTGCTGCTGGTTCCAGGTCGCCACCTGGAAAAACAACGAAACCTTATACAAACACGCCATCGCCGTCACCGAAAACAACAACGTCGCCCACAACAACCTCGCCGTCGCCCTCAAACAGCAGGGCCGCATCGATGAAGCCCTCCACCACTGGCAAACGGTTCTCCAAATCTATCCCGACTACCGGGACAGCATCCTAGGCCTCGGCCCCACCCTCGTCGATCATGGCAAACCCGAACAGGCCGTCGCCACCTATGAAAAATATCTAAAGCTCTGTCCCAACGACCTGGAAATCAGAAAAATGCTCGCTTACGCTTTATCAAAAGCCGGCCAAAACGATCAGGCCTTCGCCGAATATCAAAAAGTACTCCTCCGCGCCGAGGACATCTCGTTGCGAAAAGGAATTGCCCAACTTTTCGAAAAGGGAAAACGTTACGATTTAGCCCTCAAACACTATCAGAAAATTCTAGAACTGAAACCCGAAGATTCCGCAGTCCGAACCTTACTTGCCCACGCCCTCTATCAGCTCGGCCGTTACGATGAGTCCTTCGCCGAATATCAAAAAGCACTCAAATCCACCAATAATCTACCCCTCCGCCGCGGCGTCGCCGGACTCATGGAAAAGCAAAAACGCTTCGACCTCGCCATCGAACAATACCAAGCCATCCTCAAAGCTCAGCCCAACGATTACTCCGCCTGCGAAAAAATCGGCTTCCTCTACTTCAGCCAAAAAAAATACGACGACGCCATCACCTGGTTCACCCAGTCCACAAAAATAAGTCCCAACCAACCCTCTGCCCACAGCAACCTCGCCTCTGCACTGGCCCTGGCTAACCGCTACGAAGAAGCAATTCCTCATTTCCAACAGGCCCTCAAACTCGAACCAAATTTCAAACCCGCCCTCAAAGGGCTCCAAGCCGCCCAAAATCAAATAAAAAATCAACCGGACCGCCCGTAAAACACCGATTCCCTTTCCCGCCCACTTACCAGACTTAACAATTTCTTAAAAAATCCGCGTTTATCCGCGTGCATCGGCGGTTTCGTCTTTGATGCGAATTAGCCATCCTGGGCATTTCAAAATTAAGGTTCTCATCCAATTAAGTTGGTTAAAAGAGAAAACTTTTAGACAGGATTACAGGATTGACTTGATATAAAATCCTGTGAATCAAG
>JAFGSR010000082.1 GCA_016934515.1 Sedimentisphaerales bacterium | reverse complement strand
GGCTCTATTTTCTTTGATATTAAACACTTATTGCACTACCATATCAAGTAAAGTTCACGGCGTTGGGTGGCACCGCCAAGTACTCTTACCGGTGGTTGACTTCATCCCAACCGACTTCCGTTCCGACTTGTCATGCCCGACCAGATCGGACATCCAGCTTTTAAAACTTCATGTCCTTCACGATCTTCATGGTAAAATTGAATCTTGTCATTCGTAATTCGTCATTGATTCGGCATTCTAATTTCGTCATTCGTCATTAATAAAAAAAACTCTCCCGCCGTATCAATCCCCCCTCTTACCCTGCCCCGCACTTAACTGCTTCAAAAACGGATTGTCCGTTGACAAAATCAATCTGCTGTTTTCCATCAAAGCTTTTTTATACGCCTTCAACGACCGCAAAAATTCATAAAACTCCGGCGATTGCGAATATCCCTCCGCCGCTATCCGGATCACCTCCGCATCCGCCCCACCGCGGATCTCCGCCGTCTTCTGCTCCATCTCACCTTCAATCTGATCCAGTTCTTTACGCGTTCGTCCCAGAATCTTGTTCTTCTCTTCTTCCGCTTCCGACTCAAACAACCGCGCAATCCGCAACCGCTCCGACTTCATCCGGTCATAAACCGTCCGCCGAACCGATTCAATATAATTGATCCGCTTGATGTGCACCACCGTCAGTTTCATCCCATAACGCTCCTCCAGTTCCGTACCAGCCGCTTCCAAAATCTCCTCTTCCATATTCGCCCGCTGCCCCTTCTTCTCCTCATCCTTCTCCAACTGCTGCTGCTTCTCCTCCTCCTGATCCTTCTCCAGCTCCTCACTTTCATAAAACAACTCATCGTCGGTACTTCTGACCACCTGGATCAGATTATAACGCGCCACCACATCCCGCACCGCCGAATCCACCAGATCATCCAGAATCTTGTACCCGCCCATCTCCGTTCGCACCGCCTGAAAAAACTTCATCGGATCCGAAATCTTCCACCGTGCCCACACATCAATAAATATCCGTTTCTTGTCCCGCGTCTGCATATTCTCCGGATCACCGTCCCAGGGCAGAAGCCGCTTCTCCATCCTATGAATCTTCTGAATAAACGGGGTCTTAAAATTAAGCCCCGCCTTGGTTACCTCACGCACCGGCTTACCAAACTGCGTAATAACCGCCTGCTGACCTTCCTGAACCACATACACACTCGCCAATCCCACTATTAAAAGAATCACTATCAACGGAATAAATATTACTAACTTTCTCATTTGGCACCTCCTTTGCCCCGAACCGCCGGCTGCGGCGCCGAACTCAAATCCAGAAACGGCAGCAAACCCCGCACCGACTCATCTATAACGATCTTATCATCCACCCCCGCCATAATCTCCTCCATCGTCTCCAGATACAGCCGCGTCCGCGTCACCTCCGGCGCCTTCTCATACTCAGTCAACTGTGCCAAAAACGCATTCACCTGCCCCTTCGCCGTCTTCACCTGCTTATCCCGATACCCCTCCGCCTCTAATATCGCCTGATCCCGCTTACCCCGAGCCGCCGGTATCATCCGGTTTTTCTCACCCTCCGCTTCATTAATCACCCGCTCCTTATTCTGCCGTGCCCGGTTCACCTCATCAAACGCATCCTTAACCGCTTCCGGCGGCGTCGCCGACTGCAGCTTCACCGTAACAATCTCCACCCCCGTCTCAAACGAATCCAGCATCTCCTGAATTGCTAACTTCGCATCCATCGCTATCTTATCCCGCCCGATCGTTATCACTTCATCCACACTCACATCCCCGATCAACTTCCGCATTACTGCTTCCGATACACTGCGAATCGTATCGTTAATCGCCTCAACCGCCTCCGGATGACCGCCAATCTTAAACAGATAATCGCGCGCGTTCTTGATCCGGTACTGCACGATCCATTCCACATGCGCCAGATTCAAATCACCCGTCAGCATCAACGCTACCGATTCCTGCTCTTGCGTAGTCGCCGCATAACGCGTTACCCGCCCCGGCTGCACCGTACTGAACCCAAACTCCAGCGACTGCACCCGCTGCACCGGCACCTCGTAAACCTTCTCCAAAGGCCACGGCAGCTTACCATGCAATCCAGGCGCCGACGTCCGCTCATAACTGCCCAACTGCAGCACCACCCCTTCGCTGTCCGCTTCCACCGAATAAAACACCGAACTCAATAGCGCAATCACCACCACCACCGGCACCACCCACGCTAGTTTCCCACCATACCGCCTGACAAATTCCCGTATCAAAAACTCCATCTCATTTGGATCTTGCATCTTAGCATCTCCTTCCGGCCAACCACCAAAAAAACCGCAGCCGACCTCCACCCCCGCCAACTGCTTTCCAGTCCCTTAAGAACTGTTAATCAATTATTTCGCGCAGAACCGCTTCCAATCCCATCAACTATATCACATCCCTCCAGACTTTACTAGATCGCTCTTGATAAAAATATCCTCCTCACCATCATGGCATTATCATACAATAGCCCATCTCTACGGCAGTATATCACTGAAGTCCTTATACCCGTGCAGGGCGAACCAACGCCTGCTGCCTGTACCCTGGGATGTAACACTCAGTGTCCCCGCCTGGCCAATCGGCAACAACTCACGCGGCACCTCAAGAATAAACACACCAAAAACATCTTGATCCGTATGACGCAGGGAAAAGAAACGCAATCTCTCCCGGCCATCCTCACTTGTCCAGGTAGCCGACTTCGTGCTGAGTTTGAACGTCAGCAAGGCCTTAGAATTGAGCTGCAAAGTGAAGCTTCCAACATCCGGTTGGCTGGCGTAACCCATACCGCCGGCAAAGATCAACGAAACGTTCGGTTTTGTCCAGCTTTCCGGCACCGCAGCGGTCTGCCAGGTAACCTGATTACCCGCTTCCATCTGCCGGCACAAATACACCTCGGCGTAATCCTCACGGTAGGTGTGCCACCTGGATTTTTCCGTAGCATTCTCGAGTTGGGAAAAGCCGCAGACCAAAGGCTCATCGGTTGGTAACTCGCCGCTTTGCTGACGCAGAAAATCGATCGGCCAGTGCTCGGTGGGACTGGGCAGCGTGGCCGCGTAGGTCAACAGTTGGCAAAGCAAAACGTCATTCTCAGGCCGACCGGCGGCCGCAGCATGATTCAGACCGCTGACAATAAGACTGCCTTTGCCAATACCCACCTCGAACAAAATAGCCTTGTCTTCGACACCAGCCAGACTAGGCAACGCGCGAATGATAACGTGCGGACGGACTGGCATGTCCTTGGTCATAAACTGTTGGCCGTTCTGGATCAGATGAAACCAGGAAGCGTCGCACCAGCCTTCCGGTGCCAGGTTCTTCGTAATCGAATGGTCATAAACTAACGTACCGCAGTTATTACCGCAATCAGGTGCCTTCCACCAGGTGGTCTTAAAAGTAATGCTCCCAGCCGGCAGCATCGGCGCTATACCACCGAACTTCACCAGACAAGCACCTTTTTCGACGGCATCAAGCACTCTTTTGTCAATAAACCTGCAACAGTACACTGCCTGGCAGGGCAGTACAGGGTCCGCCGGAATCGCCTCCGCCCCAAACGGTTCACACCAGGACAGGGGGTCTCCCTGAGCGTATATCGGGATTGTGTCGTCCGCTACCACAGCACGAGCGGGAAAAAGCCGAGCCTTCCACTGATTAACATACGTCTGATCATCATTGGTCAGGGTAACGGTAAAAACCAAATCGGTGGGAACATCCACCTCTGGCAGCGTGCAGATCAGCTTAGCAGCCTCGCCAAGTTCCCCCTGGCCGATGCAAACTTCGCCGACCCGACCTTCTTCAACTGCTTTCCCGGACATCAGTACACTCCAGCTAAGTTCGGCGCCGTCAAGGACCTCTGGCGAAAAATTCGAAACCAGCAGGGACAGCTTGGCCTTCTCGCCCCCGCGGTAAGAATATTGCAGACCTTCCTGCAGCAAAACAATATCTCGGTTGAACTGCAGAACCTCCGCGCGGCTCACACCCGGCTTGGGACGGAAGTAACAATCCACAATCCCATTCGAGGTCGTCCAATAGTCCTGGAAAAGCCACCAATGATAACCGCTGATAGACGGATTTCTTCGCAAACTTTCGATGTTGATCTTGTGCAGCAGCAAATAAAGTCGCTCGGAACTCCACGCCCAGCGCTCCGCTTCACCCAGTAATCCAAGTTGCTCCAGTTTATCCCGTCCGGCCGTCAGCCAAAAGGGTTTGAAGTTATGCTGGAACAGCTCAATAATATCGGGACGAGCAAAAGTCACGTAATTGCCCGTCTCGTGGGAAATAACCGGCTTGTAAGTCGGTTGGGGCGTATGGAACTTCTCTGGTAAATCAATAGGGTTGGCAAACACGTCGAACATCTTCAAAAGCAGATCCAGGGTAGGCCGATCACCTTGGGGATCCAGGCTGGCCTGGCCGTCATTGTCACAGAACGGCCGGGTACCGTCCAGCTCGTTGGCTATCCGCTGAAAATCACCTGCCAGCGGTAAAGCCCCGATTTCGTTACCCATCACCCAAGCCAGAATGCACGGATGATTGCGATAACGCTTGATCCCCGCCGCCCACTCACGCAGATAGGTATCCAGCGCCGGCTGCGGATCTGTTCCCGCCGGCACAAATTGCCGCCAATTACTTCCGATTCCTCCACTGCCTTCCTTGGCCGGATAAAACTGTCCATAAGCAATATGACCTTCCGCGGTGGGCATAATGCCCAGCTCGTCACACACATCGTAATAGTCACCCGGCATCGTAGTGCTGTGATGACGAACGTGATTGAACCCATAAGACTTAATCATCCCCAGACGCCGCCGGTACATTGCCTTGTCCACCGGCAAAGCCGTCTCTTTGAGATATATGTGGTCATCCCCGTAACCCCGAAGCATCAGACGTTTACCGTTGAGCAATATATAGCACCCATCGACTTTGATCTCACGCATACCAAAACGCTGTTCGATGCCGTCAACCAGCTTGCCCCCGGACCGCAGGCGAAACTGCGCTCGGTAAAGATAGGGATCCTCGCATGACCACGGCCGCACCTTTTTGACTTTAACCTCAATGCGGAGTTCTTTCTCATCGGTCCCGGCCCAAATAGGCACCCGGCCTTGGCCCACCTGGCGACCCTCAGCATCTAGCACCGACAACTCCAGACTATCAGCCGCCTCGGACCTACCTTTCAAAACAACGCTCGCACGACAAATGGAATCCGCCAGATCAGCCCACAAAAAAGGCTCCGCCAGCCAAGCTTCACCTCGCGCCTCCAGCCGAACATGACCCCAGATACCCCCCCAATAAACTGTCATATAGTCAGCCAGATCGCAGGTGCCGTAAAGCGGATCAATCTCCCAACGCTGCTTGGAATCCACCTGCATAACAATAACCGCCTTTTGCCCGGCTCGAACCTGCGCTGTAATATCATATTCAAAATCAGAAACCGGACCAATGTGCTCGCCGCAGAACTGCCCGTTCACCCAGGTCTTGGCGTAGCGGTGCACACCGCCGACATAAATAAAAACCCGCCGGCCTTCCCAGTCATCCGGGACCTTAATTGTCCGCTTATACCACGCCTTTCCCACAAAGTTATGATAGAGCTTCTCCGTGGCTGTGCCGTAACCCTGATTGTCCCAGCAACCGGGTACCTGAATATCCCCGTCGGCATGATCGGCATAACCAGGCCGCGGCATCACCGGCAGCTTGGCACCCGGCAAGTACCATTGCTCCGTCTCACCCAACTGCTCGGGATCCGTAGCAAACTGCCACGTACCATCCAGCTCCAACGTCTCCCGCGGCGCAATGACGCTGATGTCCGCTCGTATCTGCATAGCCTGAATAAACACCCACAGCAGTATCAATCCCAAACATCGAGTGTAACTCAACCGGGCCAACCTCCTGAATCGATTAATATTAACCATTCGATGCTCCTTTCGACTGCTTATTATTTCCTTATTTACTGCTAACGATTGAGTTTTCGATTACGCGGCTCTACGCGTCCTGGTTTGCCGTTCCACAAATCCATTGTAAACAACAGCTTACAATTCGTGCTGCCGAAATTCTCACCTGGTTTGATTATAAAAACCTGAAACAATAAAAAACTGTTTTTTATCCTCCTCATTATAACCCCCCATTTCCCCTCCCGTCAATCCTGCACCTTCGTC
This sequence comes from Sedimentisphaerales bacterium, assembly GCA_016934515.1. Taxonomy (GTDB): domain Bacteria; phylum Planctomycetota; class Phycisphaerae; order Sedimentisphaerales; family SM23-30; genus JAFGSR01. Next base: position 4,409 of record JAFGSR010000082.1, on the reverse strand, counting down.
CGCCGCAACAGGTCAGTGGTTTCATGCTTAAGAGCATTCAAAATCCAACATCCAAAACTATCCCAAATATTTCCTCTTGACTTTTCCACCAAAACCAGCAATTCTAATCCCATAAAATGATTTTTCTCAATTTTCAACCAGATTGTAGGGTGGCACTCGCCCCACCGGTTATTCGCTAGAGTGGTAGTGTGTTCAACTCGTTACGCACACAATTGTTTTAATATTGGCGAAGCGTAGGGCGGGCCGTGCCCGCCATCTTCTTCCATTCAAAATCCAAAATCCATAACTCATACTTTCTTATCTTCTTCGCTTCCTTCGTTGCCTTTTGTTAAAATTTCTTCTCTTCGACTTCTTGCCGCAACCAGCCGCGACGGGTCATCCTGTCAAAAAATTAAATTCTCTGAGCTCTCATCTTCCTCTGGCAAAATTCTTTTGTGCTTCTTGTGCTTTTTCGTGGCTGTCTTAATTCTTACCTTCAGGCTTCAGGCTTCATCCTTCCCCGCTACGCCAAAGCGCTTCGCGGCGGCGAGCAGGCTTTCTTCCTAAGCTTCCAGCTTGGGCTTAAGAAACTTCCCCGTATAGCTCTCCTTGCATTTGATCAGGTTTTCCGGTGAATCAGCCGCTACAATCTGCCCCCCGCCCTCACCCCCTTCCGGACCCAGATCGATAATATAATCCGCCATCTTTATCACATCCAGATTATGCTCGATTACGATAACCGTGTTACCCATTTCCACCAGCCGGTTAAGAACTTCCAGCAGGTTATGAATGTCCGCAAAATGCAAACCGGTAGTGGGCTCGTCCAGAATATACAGCGTGTGCCTGGTGCTGCTCTTGCCCAGTTCCGACGACAGCTTCACCCGCTGGGCCTCGCCGCCGCTTAACGTGGTCGATGACTGCCCCAGTGACATATAGCTCAGCCCCACATCGTTAAGCGCCTTGAGCAGTTGCTTGATCTTCGGAAAATTCTCAAAAAAACTCAACGCGTCCTCAATCCGCATATCCAGCACGTCGGAAATATTCTTGCCCCGATAGCGTATCTCCAGCGTCTCCTGGTTATATCGGCTGCCCTGACACTGTTCGCAAACCACATAAACATCCGGCAGAAAATGCATCTCAATCTTTTTCGTACCCTGACCCTGGCAATATTCACATCGACCGCCCTTGACATTAAAACTGAATCGCCCCGGTTTGTATCCGCGAATTTTCGCCTCCCTCGTCTTGCTGAAAAGCTGCCGAATATGGTCGAATACCCCCGTATAGGTCGCCGGGTTGGATCGCGGCGTTCTGCCGATCGGACTCTGATCGATCTCGATAACCTTATCCAGTCGCGTCGCACCCACCAGCGACTTATGCACCCCGGGTTTCTCGCGGGAATTATAAAGCTTCCGCTTCAACGCCGGCATCAGCGTCTGACTGACCAGCGAACTCTTGCCCGAACCACTCACCCCCGTAACACAAACAAAAACCCCCAACGGAAAAATCACATTTATATTTTTGAGATTGTTCTGCTGAGCACCCTTTAGCTCAACACAATATTTAAGATTCACCTTATGCCGCTTCTCCGGCAACCGGATTTTTCTCTCCCCGGATAAATACTTCCCCGTAATCGAACGTGGTGCAGCTATAATTTCCGCCACGCTGCCCTGGGCGACAATCTCTCCACCGTGCGCACCAGCCGCCGGGCCGATATCAATTACATGGTCGGCTGCATAGATGGTTTCTTCGTCATGCTCGACCACAATAGCCGTGTTACCCAGATCGACCAGATGTTGAATTGTGCCGATCAGCCTCTTGTTATCCCGCGAATGCAAACCGATGGATGGCTCATCCAGAACGTAACAAACCCCCACCAACGCCGATCCCACCTGCGTCGCCAAACGAATCCGCTGTGCTTCACCGCCCGAAAGCGTCCCGCTCATTCGATTCAAAGTTAGATAATCCAGCCCGACATTCACCAGAAAATCACATCGGCTGCGCAGCTCCTTGATAATCAACCGGGCAATCTGTCGCTGTTCCGGATTAAGTTTCAACTCCGTGAAAAATCTCTGCGCCTCGCCGATACTCATCCGCGTAATGTCATGAATGTTTTTACCACTGATATAAACCGAAAGCACTTCCGGCCTTAACCGCGCCCCGCCGCATTCCTGACAGGGATGCTCCGAAAGATAACCATGCAATCGGGTCTTGACAAACTCACTGTCGGTTTTCTGGAAGCGACGCGTCAAATTAGGCATCACTCCTTCAAATCCGCCGCCATATTCATCCTCATCCTCACTGCCGTGAATTAGAATTTTCCGTATGCTCGCAGGAATCTTATTAAAAGGAGTATCGCCACTGATGTCAAATTCTCGACAGAACTTACGCAGCAGACGATTGTAAAAAATATTCATCCGCTTACCGCCCCGCCGCCAGGCATCAATCGCACCTTCGGTCAGCGACAGCGTCTGATCGGGGACAATCAGATCCTCGTCAAATTCCAGAATAGTCCCCAACCCATCGCAACTGCGACACGCACCGTAAGGACTGTTAAAACTGAAGCACCGCGGCGACAGCTCCGGCATCGCCGCCTCGGGATGATCCAGACAAGCGTATTTTTCACTGTAATAAGTCTCCCGCCAATGCCCGCGCTTGTCCTCCTTCAGCAGCAACAGCAAACCATCACCCATCTTCAAAGAAATTTCCACTGAATCCGCCAACCGCGACCGAATCGCAGGTTTGACTACCAGCCGATCAACCACCACTTCGATGCTATGCACACATTTTCGATCCAGATGCGGCACTTCCTTAATCTCATAAATCTCACCGTCCACCCGCACTCGGACAAAACCTTCCCTTTGAGCACGGCGGATAACCTGGCTGTGTTCGCCTTTTTGACCTCGTATTAAGGGAGCACAAATCTGAATGCGCGTACCCTCGGCCAGCGCAAGAATGCTGTCGATGACCTGCTGAGCATTTTGAGGTTTTACCGGTTTGTTGCAAATACAGCAATGCGGTTTACCCACCCTGGCGAACAGCAAACGCAGATAATCATAGATTTCCGTCGTGGTTGCAACCGTAGAACGGGGATTATGGCTGCTGGAACGCTGTTCAATCGCAATAGTGGGAGGTAAGCCCTCAATTCCATCGACATCGGGCTTTTGCATGCGTTCAAGGAACTGGCGGGCGTAAGCGGAGAGCGACTCGACGTATTTTCGCTGGCCCTCGGCGTAGATGGTGTCGAAGGCTAAAGAGCTTTTGCCGGAACCACTTAGGCCGGTTACGACAACAAACTGATCGCGGGGGATTTTGATGTCAAAGGATTTTAGGTTGTGTTCCCTGACGCCGCGGATTTGAATAAATTTTTGATCGGAGGTTCCTGCGGCCATGATATTTTACCACAAATATGATGTATGTTACTTCTGTATAAGGCTTTGCATTCGTTGCAGCTGAACTAATCTGGTTATTATAGCAGGTTTTTTGGGGCTGGGATAGGGGATTTACCTCTTAATCTGATGTTGGAAACCGTAATTTACCCAGTAAACACTCAATTCCCACAGTGAACAATAAGGAAATAATCCGAAAAACGTGGGGTGGTGGAGAAAAAAAAGGGGTGAAGCAGGAACAGGAGGGGTTGCCCTGCTTCACCAACAAAGGAGGAGAAAAGAAAACTAAATTATAGAACTATAGTATAACCCAAAAAACCGCGTTTAAAAGCAGAAAAATACATTATTATTAATATTTTTTCTTAAATGAATTTTCAAAGTGAGAATTCGACGCATATTTTTAGGGCCAACCATGCCAAAACAGCCTTATTTTAGCAAATAGATGCGGTTGCATCAACGTTAAAATAGGCAAATAAATGTTAATTTGGGTAATAAGTAAGGAATATATTGATTATTCCGATTAAATGGGCAAGTGCGAAATCAGGCCAAAAATGGGCATCGAGATAAATCGCGAGTTTATCGAACGTTACAAATAGGTGGTGAAATTGGGCGAATTTGACATGCTGGTATGACGGAAATATTCGAAAACGAACGGAAAGAAGGTTTGGGGGCGGCGGGGAATAGTGGATGTGGCAGGTCTGTAGAAATAGCTGAAAATGAACGGTAAAATTGGGCGGTTTTGAACGGGGAAATGGTCTGAAAATGAGGCGCGAAAATGGGGTTTTGGCTGTTAAGATAGGTAAGATGTAACGATTATAACGGGCCAAAAACGCGACAAAAGTGGGCCAAAAGTGAGAAAAAGTGAAATTTTGTCAAAAAACAGGGGTGAAAGTTGGGTGGTTTTGGGGTGGTTTTTGAAGAAAGTTGGGGCAAAGTTGGGGTTTTTTTTGAGTTTTTGAGTAGTGCAAGATAATTTCTGTAAAATTTAGTTTGCTTCGATATTTCATGTTTTGGTTATAGTTTCAATAGCCGCCGGGGGGTATT
>JAFGSR010000081.1 GCA_016934515.1 Sedimentisphaerales bacterium | reverse complement strand
TGGCGCGGATGGTGAATCAGCAGATTAATTCTTTGGCGCGGCCGATCAAGTGGTTTTCGCAGCCTCGGCTGTGTCGGGCGGAGCGGCCGCAGCGGGGGCGGTTGCGGGAGTTTTTTCAGTGGAATGTGGATGTTATCGGTTCGGATTCGGTGTTGGCGGATGCGGAATGTATTTACACGGCTATTGATTATCTGCGCAGTGTGGGGCTGAGCGGTGATGATGTGGTGGTGAAGATTTCGAGCAGGTCGATGCTGGCGGCGTTGTTGTTGGATATGGAGTTTGCGCGGGAGCAGTTGGATACGATTTATGCACTTTTGGATAAGCGGCCTAAGGTTTCGGAGGAAGCGTTTGGGGAGATGGCGGCTGAGAGTGTACCGGACGAGACGCTGCGTGGAAAGCTAATGGAAATTCTGGCAATAGGCTCCACATTTGAAGAATTAGATAAATTTTTGGCAAGGAAAAAACCTTCTGATCGAGTTCAAGACGAAATTTTCAAATTAGGAACTCTTTTCGATCTTTTGAAAAAGATGGGGGTGGGTGATTACTGTGAGTTTGATATCAAGATTGTGCGGGGGCTGGCGTATTATACGGGGCCGGTTTATGAGATTTTTGATCGGAAGGTGCCGTTGCGGGCGTTATGCGGGGGCGGGCGGTATGACAATCTGCTGAAGGGGCTGGGAGGGCCGAATGTGCCGGCGACGGGATTTGGGATGGGTGATGTGGTGCTGGAGTTGATGCTGGCGGAGCGGGGATTGTTGAAATCGGAGGAGCAGAAGCTGGACTTTTTTGTGATTGATGCGAGGGCGGAGATGTTCGACAAGGTGCTGGAGATTACCAGTGAACTGCGGAGCAAGGGATTTGCGGCGGGGTTCAGTTACAAGCGGATGGCGTTGGGTAAGCAACTCAGGCAGGCGGCGGGAGCGAACGCGGCGGCGGCGGTGATTGTGGGGCAAGAGACGGTGGGTGATGGTCAGGTGGTGATTAAGAAGATGGCGTCGGGAGAGCAGGTTGCAGTTGATTTAACGGCATTTTTGGAAAAACCGGAGCAGCAGGAAATGTGGGAGTAAAATACTGGATTCGCTGACGCGGCTCTACGTGTCCCGCTTTCTGTGCCGGGCTCTCCGCTACGCTACGTGTCGCGGGAATGACGGGTCTAAAAAGCAGCTTTATTAATTTGGGGTGGAAATTTGGCGGGGATTTTTGTAATTTGGTATTTATGGGGCATTTCGGAACACATTATGAAAATGCGTTTGAGAGTTATCTGCAGGTGCGGTCGATGCGTTATGTGAGGCTGGACCAGGCGCGGAAAGCGGTTTTTTCGGGGAGTGGGATCAAGAGTTTCGATTTTATTGTTTATCCGGAGGGCGGGAATCGTCATCTGCTGGTGGACGTAAAGGGGCGGAAGGTGCCATTTGAGGCGTATCAGAAGGGTGCGGGGATGGAAAGCTGGGTTACGGCTGATGATGTGGAGGGTTTGAAGGGCTGGGAGGAGGTTTTTGGGGAAGAATATCAGGCGGTGTTTGTTTTTGCATATTGGTTGGTGCGGAGTGGAGATGGGCAGGAGGCGGGGGAGGGCGAATTGGGGTGGTTTGAGGATTTGTTTAGATTTAGGGGGCGGGATTATGTGTTCTGGGTGGTGGGATTGGGGGATTATGCTTTATGGGCCAAGCGGCGGAGTGAGAAATGGAAAACGGTGTATGTTCCGCGTAAGCGTTTTGGTCAATTGGCGTGGAGTATGCAGGAATGGAGCGAGAAGAAAGCCTGAAGCCTGAAGGATGAAGCCTGAAGGGAAATCCGAAATCCTATCCGCCGCATCTGCGACGACGCCCGCCGTGCTTGCGTTTGTCGCGGCAGGTCGCGACGGTAGCACTAAATTCGAAACAAATTCGAATTATTAAAACAAAGCCGAATGAATCGGTGAGGGGGAGGTATGCACAGGGAAATCGTGTGGTTGAGATTGCCGCGTCGGCTGCGCCTCCTCGCAATGACAAAGAATGTGAGGTCAGGAGGATTTGCCGAGGCTTTTGATGGTATCGGTGATATCGCCGATCTGGGAGATTTTGAGTCCGAAGTTTTCACCGACTTTGACGGTTTGTCCCAGGCCGATGGTGGAGTTGTTAACCATGAGGTCAACGTACCGATAAGCGTCCTGTTCGAATTGTATGACGGTACCGAGGTTGAGTTTGAGGATGTCGCGGAGGTGCATTTTTTTTTGGGCGATTTTGATGATGACGGGCACTTTCATGTTGAGGATTCGTTCGAGATGCGGGAGGGATATTTTCTGTCCGGGCTGGTTTGGATTGTTTTGTGGGTCCGGGGTAATATCAGGAGAAGATGGTTTTTCTGAGGAAATTTCGGGTGGATCGACGATTGGGGAGTCGATTTCTGAGCCGTTCTGAGGGTCGGATTGGGTTGGGGGCTGGATTTTTTCGGTTTTAGCGGTCATGGGCGGTATTAAGGAAGATATTTTTTAGCGGAAATTTAGGATTTTCCTATTTTTAAGTGGTGTCATTTTAGCGTAAGTGTTTTATTTTTAGTTACTTATCGACATTATTGTTTTCAGGAGCGGCAATTTAGCTACATTAGTGCCGCGATTACGTATATTATCGGCTGTTGGATAAAGTTACTAGAATAAGCGGGGGAAAAATTGCATATTGGCGAAAAAACGATAGTTTGAGGCGAATGTATTATGAGTAACTTACTTGACAAGCAGTGTTTTTTCGCATAGAAGCTATGGTTTGGTTGTGGGATGTCTGTCGGAGGCTTTTTGCCGTAAAACTTTTTATTAAAGAGATTTATGTGCGATAGGGCCTGCGGATTTAAGCTGATTTAAAAATATGGAGACATCAAGAAATGCCCTATGATTGCGTAGTATTGGTTAAGCAGGTTCCGGACACATCGCTGGTGACCGGCAACGCTATGAATGATGACGGGACGGTGAATCGAGCGGCGTTGCCGGCGATATTCAATCCTGAGGATTTGAATGCGTTGGAGCTGGCGTTGGAGATTCGGGATGAGTATGGGGGCAGGGTGACGGTGATAACGATGGGGTTGCCCAAGGCGTGCGATATATTGCGGGATTCGCTGTATCGGGGGGCGGACCGGGCGATATTGGTGACGGACCGTCGCTGTGCGGCATCGGATACGCTGGCGACCAGTTATATATTGAGTTGCGCGGTGAAGAAGCTGGGCAAATATGATATTGTGCTTTGCGGTCGGCAGGCGATTGACGGGGATACGGCCCAGGTTGGTCCGCAGGCGGCGGAGAAGCTGGGGCTGGCGCAGATTACTTATGTGGAAGAATTGGTTGAGTTGGGCAAGGGGAGCATTACGGTAAGGCGGAGCATTGGTAGCGGCTGGGAGAAGGTTAAAGGGAAGTTGCCGGTGCTGTTGACGGTGATGGATACGGCGAATGAGCCGAGGCCTGCTGGGGCGCGACGGATGATGCAATTCAAGAAGGCCAAGAGTGTGGCGGAGTTTGGTAAGGAGGGAGCTACCGAGGAGCAATTGGCGGAATTGAAGGCGAAGGGATTGTTGATTGAGCAGTGGGATTTGGACGATCTGGAAGCGGATTTGCAATGGTGTGGGCGGGATGGGAGCCCGACGAAAGTGCATCGGATTCAGAGTGTAGTGCTGACGGCGAGCGGGCACAAGAAGGTGGAGCCGACGGAAGAGGGGATTCGGGGGATGGTTCATGAGTTGATTGAGGATCACACGATAGGTTGATTCCTGCAACCAAGAGAAAACCTAAAGTTTTTAATAACGAATAACGAAACCAGAATGACGAATCAATGACGAATGTCGAATGACGAACGTTGAATAGCGATTGTCACAAAGGGCACTGAAAATTAGCTGTGGAACAGTGTTAAATTAATACGGATGGAAAGCGATGATAGAAGTTAATCGACAAGGTGAGGTGTGGGTGTTTGCCGAGCAGAGCGAAGGCGTGCTTAATGAGGTTTCGCTGGAGCTGCTGGGTAAGGGTCGGGAGTTGGCGGATAAGCTGTCGGTGGAATTGGCGTCGGTGCTGGGGGGCAGCGATGTTGGCGGATTGGCGGATGAGCTGGTGGCGTACGGGGCGGACAAGGTTTATGTGGCGGATGATAAGCTGCTGGCGGAGTATCAGAGTAAAAGTTATGAGAAGATGTTGTGCGAATTGATCGGCAGGCATAAGCCGCAGATTGTTTTGTATGGGGCGACGGTGATTGGTCGTGATCTGGCGCCGCGGGTGGCGTCGGCGATGAAGGCGGGGCTGACGGCGGATTGTACGGATTTGCAGATTGGAGATTATGAGATTGGCCGAGGCAAAGAAGTGCACAAGGATTTGTTGTTGCAGATTCGTCCGGCGTTTGGGGGGAATATTATTGCGACGATTGTCAATTATGATCGATGGCCTCAGATGGCGACGGTTCGGGAAGGGGTGATGGCGTTGCCGGGGCGGAACGGCAAAGCCAAGGGGCAAGTGATAAGCGAGAAGGTTAAGATTTCGGTGGAAGATTTGTCGCTGGAGATTCTGGAGCGGCATCGTGAGCAGAAGAAGGTTAATCTGAAGAGTTCGCGGGTGATTGTGGCTGGGGGTGCGGGGGTGGGCAGCAAGGATAATTTTCGGTTGATCTGGGATTTAGCGAATTGTCTGGGCGGGGCACCGGGAGCGAGTCGGGCGGCGGTGGATTTGGGTTATATCGATCATGACCATCAGGTGGGTCAGACAGGTACGACGGTGCGACCGGCGTTATATATTGCGGTGGGGATCAGCGGGGCGATTCAGCATTGTGCGGGGATGTCGGAATCGGCGAAGATTGTGGCGATTAATGATGATCCGGAGGCGCCGATTTTTGGTGTGGCACATTATGGGATAGTGGGTGATATGAATGAGGTGGTTCCGCGATTGATTAAGGCGATTAAGAGTAAAGCATGAAGAAATAATGACGAATGACGAAATTCGAATGATCAGTCACGACAAGGTCGTGCCTCGACGAGCGAATCAATGACGAATGACGATTCGGAGCGTTGAGACAGGCATGAAAATTCGAAACATTGATGGGCTGGTTAGAGGTTTCTAAGTTAAACAGGTTTACTGATAAAACGAGACGAAGTTATGGTGAATTTTTATACGGATAACGGTGATATACAGTTTTTATTTCGGCATTATAATCTGGGTGAGCTGGCGGGAGTTATGGAAGATGACTTTTCGGCGAGTAAGGATTATGAATGGGCACCTGGAGATGCTTCGGAGGCGGTGGAGAATTATGACAAGGTGCTGGATATTATCGGTCAGGTGAGTGGGGATTTTATTGCGCCGCGAGCTGAGGGGGTGGATCAGGAAGGCAATGTGCTGAACGAGGACGGCAGCGTAACTCGTGCGGCGGGGATGCAGGAGAATATTGATATTCTGGGCAAGGCCCAGGTGATGGGGTTTACGTTGCCGCATCGTTTTGGCGGGTTGAATTTTCCGAACCTGGTGTACACGATCAGTAATGAGATTGTGTCGCGGGCGGATGCGGCGTTGATGAATATTTATGGATTGCAGGGGATTGCCGAGACGATCAACGCATTTGCGAGCGAGGAGATTAAGCAGAAATATTTGCCGGACTTTTGCGAGGGTAAGTTGACCGGTGCGATGGTGCTGACGGAGCCGGACGCGGGCAGTGATTTGCAGGCGGTGAAGCTGCGAGCCTTTCAGGATGCGAGCGGGGAATGGCTGTTGCATGGGGTGAAGCGGTTTATTACGAACGGTTGCGGGGAGGTGTTATTGGTATTGGCGCGGAGTGAGACGGATCGCAGCGGTGGGTTGGGATTGAGTTTGTTTGTGTGCCGGCCGGGTTCGACGGTTAAGGTGCGGCGGCTGGAGAACAAGTTGGGGATTCATGGTTCGCCGACCTGTGAGATATTTTTCGACAATACGCCCTGTGAGTTGATCGGTGAGCGGCAGCGAGGGCTGGTGACATATGTTATGAGTTTGATGAATGGAGCGCGGGTGGGGATTGCGGCACAATCGATCGGGATAGGAGAAGCGGCGTATCGTGAAGCGCGGGATTATGCGGCGAGTCGTAAGCAGTTTGGTGTGGCGATTGAGACGTTTCCGGCGGTTCGTGATATGCTGATCGAGATGCAGATGGATGTGGAAGCGGCGCGGGCGCTGACGTATGAGACGTGCTGGTGGGTGGATATGGAATATGGTGCGACGCGGAAGCTGGCTGAGGGTGAGGTGACGGACAAGGCCGAGAGGAAGGAGTTGAAGCAGCAGGAGAAGAAGTGCAAGCGGATGGCGGGGATGCTGACGCCGATGAGTAAGTATTATGCCAGTGAGATGTGTAACCGGGTGGCATATGATGCGATTCAGGTGCTGGGCGGCAGCGGTTATATGAAGGATTATCCGACGGAGCGGTATGCCCGTGATGCGCGAATTACGACGATTTACGAGGGGACATCGCAGTTGCAGATTATTGCGGCGGTGCGTGGAGTTTGCGGCGGTGCGGCGGACAAGCTGTTGTTGGAGCAGGAGGAGTTTGAGTATCCGGGGGAAGTGAGTGATCTGGTAGAGCTGCTGAAGCAGGGGCATGGAGAGTTGCTGGAAGCGGTGGCGTTTGTTAAGGACAAGCCGGGTACGGATTACATGGATCTTCACGGTCGCAAGCTGGTGGATGCGGCGATAATGTTGATTGTGGGGCATCTGTTTTTGCGGCAAAGTGTGGCGGAGGCGGTGCTGGTGGATGATTACCAGGAGAAATATCGCGAGATTCAGAAACACAAGGGTGCAGTAGCGCGGCGGTACATTGGTTCGAATGCGGGCAAGATAACCATGTTGTGTAAGGAGATTACGCGTGGGGACCAGACGACTTTGACGGGTTATGGGGACTTGTTGATGGTGTTGGGAAATTAGTAGCAAGGTAAGTGTTCACGGTTTAGATTGACCATTAAGTTAATTACGCATTACGAAGCCAGACCCGGCTTCGCGATGGCTACGCCGCGGCAAGATGATGAATCAATGGCGAATAACGAATGACGAAAGGCAAGATTCATTTTTACCATGAAGGACATGAAGATTTTAAGACTGGATGCCCGACCCGCCGTGCTCGCGCCCGTCGCGGCAGGTCAAGCCGGGCATGACACGCCATCGCGATGGTTGTTCCGGATGACAGCGACCACCCCCAAGAGTACTTGGCGGTGCCACCCAACGCCGTGAACTTTACTTGATATGGTAGTGCAATAAGTGTTTAATATCAAAGAAAATAGAGCC
>JAFGSR010000080.1 GCA_016934515.1 Sedimentisphaerales bacterium | reverse complement strand
GTACCGCCGCCGTCCCGGCGGCAATTGTCCAACCAGCCGGCGAGACGCCGGCGATACAAATACAAATTCCTATACCATCAAGTTACCGGCAAAGCGAGACTCTTTTATGATTTACATACCGGATATCTCCAACCAATGTGATTCCCGGAAACTTCCCCTTCCACACCGCCCCGCCCCAAACGCCGACGAACGTCTAACCGCCCGCCGGCTTTTCCGAAATGAAAAACTGACGCCGAATCTCCCGGCTGTCGGGTGGATTCTTTTGCTCCTGCTCACGCTGCCCAAAATCCTTTTTGCTGACTCCTTGGCCGACTTGGCCCGACCGCTGGACGGTCGTAGTATGCGCGAAACCTCCACCCACAAAATCGGTCCCGACGGAAAGTTCGATCCCAACGGCATACCCGACCCAAACAGTAACTACGACAACAAGTCCCTACCCCCCGGACAAACCAGAGTCCTCATGAACGCTGAAGGCCCCGGGGAAATCACGCATATCTGGATGACCTTTCTCGGTCCTGAGCCTCACTCCTGGGCAAAAAACGGCTCGGCAAATCACCAGGAAATGCTCTTGCGCATGTTCTGGGACGGCAACCTCGCCGTCGAAGCTCCCGTTGGTGATTTTTTCGCAAACAGCTTCGGCAAACGGTCCGAGGTTATCAGTCTGCCGGTTATCGTCGAGGACGCCGACTCCTACAACTGTTTCTGGCACATGCACTTCCGAAAATCCGCCAAAATCGAAATCGTCAACCAGTCCCAAAAACCCATCAGCCTGCTCTACTACAACATCGACTGGATAAAAAAAGAGGTACCCAATAACACCCCCTACTTTTACGCCCGCTACCGACAGGAATACCCCGTCCAAAACGGCAAAGATTACCTCGTCCTCGACACCCGCGGCAAAGGCCACTATGTCGGTACCGTTTTAAGCGTGCGAACTCGCAGTCCTTCTTGGTTCGGCGAAGGCGATGAGAAAATTTACATCGACGGCGAAGAAAAACCCTCCATCTGGGGCACGGGAACCGAGGACTACTTCCTCAGCGCCTGGGGGCTAAAAATGAACAGCACTCCATATTTCGGCGTCCCCTATTTCGACCAGAGGGGCATTGTCGGCAGCCATACCAGCGCTTACCGCTGGCACATCTCCGACCCCATCGTCTTTTCCAGTGGCATCAAGGTAACCTTTGAGCACTACGGCTGGATCCCCTCTGATGAAAATCCCACCCGCAAAGTTTTTAGCTGGAACGAACGTGAGGACGACTATTCCTCCGTTGCTTTCTGGTACCAGACCGGCCAACCGACTTTCACCCCTGCCACACCTCACGCACAACAAAGAAAACTACCTAACCTCGACATTATCATTCCCGCCCGGAATTTCACCGATGCACAATATCACGGCCAGGGAAATGTTCGGGTGCAGTCCTTGCCTTTCTACGCCGACGGCCATGTTCTCTATAATCCTCCCACCGAAGAGGACGCTTGGATCGAAATCCCCTTCCAGGTTGACAAAAAAGAACCACGTCGGCTTCTGCTCGTTATGACTCGCTCCTACGATTTCGGCAAATACCAAGCTTACCTCAACGGTGTCAAGCTGGGCGACGTAATCGATCTTTACAACTCCGAAACCCTCAGCCGAGAGTATCACCTTTTGGATTTCTGGCCCGATCCCGGAACATACACTCTCCGCCTCGAATGTGTCGGCAAAAACCCCGCTTCCACAGGCTACTTCCTCGGCATCGAATCGGTTCGCCTCCGTGAACGCCGACCACGCGTAAAAAAATATGCCCACGATGCCGAAAAGGACTGGCAAAAAGAACCCATCCTCTACCGATAGATTTTCCACCAAAAATAAAATCTCGACCGACGCAGCCTCCCAAAAACACTATCAAACAGAAATACCACACCACTAACAAGAAAATGTGCCTCTACAGAACGACCAGGCTCACTATCCACACCGTCACCGCCGCCACACAGCCTTCCACAAGCGTCCCGATACTCTGCAATCGATACCCTTCTTTCACGCTCATCTTGCAGAGCCCCGTCACTACCCAGAAGTAGCTGTCATTCGCATGGCTGACCACCATTGATCCTGCACCGATTGATACCACAACCAACGCTCTCGCCATCGGAGCATCGAGCCCAAGACCTCCCAGAAGCGGCGCTATGATGCCTGCGGTTGTAACAATGGCAACCGTCGATGAACCCTGCGCCGTTTTCAATGCCGCTGCGATGATGAACGGCAGCCAAATGCTCAGACTCGCCGCCTGGCCCAGGTTACCCCCAACAACATCACCTATACCCGAGTTCTGCAGGACCTTACCAAATGCACCACCGCAACCGGTGATCACTATTATCGACGCTGCTGAGATCACAGCTTCGCCAACCCATCCTCCTGTCGACAGCATCTCAGTGCTGATCTTCTTCGGCAAAAAGAACGCCGCGAAAACGCCTATCAGCAGTGCCACCACCGGTTCTCCAAAAAAGGCTACTATCGCATTGAAGCTCCCGGTCCCGAAAGGTTGACTCTCAAGCCCTCCCACGGATTTCAACACAATCAATAAAATGGGAAGCATGATTGGAACAACCGACTTCAATGCCGATGGGCCCTGCTCCGAAATCTCACTACTGCTCGGTTTCTCCGCTGTCAAATCATTCTCAAGCTGCACCTGCGCAGCAACCTTGATTGCAAAAAACCACCCTGCCGCCAACGCAACTATACTCACCAACACCCCGAACATGATCACCAAACCAAGGTCGGCCTCGAGTATTCCCGCCGCCGCTATAGGACCGGGCGTAGGAGGCACCATCGTGTGAGTTGCGTACAATCCCAGGCTAAGCGCTATCGCACTTGCAGCTAACGATATTCTCGCCTTGCGTGACAACGCCTTGGCCAGAGGACAAAGAATCACAAATCCCGAATCGCAAAAGACCGGAATGCTCACTATATAACCGATTATGCTCATAGCCAAGGGCACATTCTTCTGCCCAACTTTCTCTATGATGCTCCGGGCCAGCGCGTATGCCCCACCCGACTTTTCCAGGAACACCCCGATCACCGAACCGGCCAAAATCACAATCCCGATATGACCGATCGTTCCGCCAAAGCCCAGGTTCACCGATGCCACAACCTCTCGAAGTGACATTTGCCCGCAGGACACTCCGTATCCGAATGCGGCAATCAGTAAAGCAAGAAACGGATGCAGTTTCAGCCTGGTTGTCGCAACGATGATGAATAACACACTCAAAATAAGGCAAATTATAAGTAACATACAACTTCTCCTGCGTTCCGGAAAAACTTTTCTATTCGGGATTTCCTGTTTTGAGAAAAATCCTGCTTAATCAAGACCAATAGAGTTTCCAATAGAGTTCCGAAACTGCCCGAATAATAACACGGTTTACGATTGATTGCAATGACGCCGGCTGCCACCTTTCCGTATTTACCAGAGGCACTTCTGCGCTCCGTAACAAATACACAATTAAGCAAACAAAACTCAACATGACGCTGTTACCGTTATGCTTGCCGTTATTGAACTGGTTCGCCTGAATTACGTCTAATTCGGTTAATTGCATGTGTTAAGGAAGTTTATCCCGTGGTTGGGGTGGGGCGATAGCATCGAGGACTCGATGAATGCCCATTGCATCTTTTTGTTCCATGTGCTGAACGTCCGCTTCAGGCGCGGCTAGTCCGCAGCCCGCTCAAGGGCCAGGTCGCTTTGCATCACAACAACCTGGTACGGGTTCCAGGTTGACATCGTGTAATATATTCGACAGTTCCCATCGGCTCCACTCGTGAACCGGGACAGCAGGTAAGGGCCGTACTCGCCGCCCCATTCATTATCCCGATTCGGATCACTTAGCGAGTCATGTTTCTCCTGGAATTTCGCCGAAATGTGCATGAAATCCCCGTAGCCTCCGTCACGCCACGGGTCAAACACGACTGTGCCTTCTGACCACGGCCCCCACGCTGTCCGGGAAGACCGCATGGTGATCCCGCGGGGCTTCGTGGCGTTGTAGAGCATTACGTACCGATTGACCGGCTTCAGGTACGACACCGAAAACTCGCCGATCTGGGCGTGCTGAAAGAGAGGGACTGCGTCCTCTTCCTTCGGAGACCAACGCGGCTTTTCATTGGGGTCGGTCCCGCTGAAATACTTCAGCTTGGACCGATCCCCGATGTCCGAGGGCTTCACTCGGGCAAGACACACATTGCTCTTGCGGTACTCGCCGCTTCCGTAGATGTACAGCCAATCGTCAGCAAGCCAAAGCGAGATGTTGATGAACTTGCTGTGCGACAACTCGTAGAGCTTCTTGAATGTCCGGCCGTCGTCCTGAGAACTTCCGACCACGGAGCGGCCCATCACCTTCTTTTCCGAGTGGTCGGTAGTGTGCACTACGTACATGGTGCCGTCGATGGAGATGCCCCCGGAGGGAATCTCAAATCCTCCTTGCTTGATGCCGGGCACTGTCAGGGGCAGCCACTTGCCGTCCTTCGCCTGATGGAAATGGAGCATGATCTTCGCCGGGTCCGTGCTCTCGGTCCAGCCCAGCACGTCCCGGCTTCCCGGTCGCCCCCAGGTGTCGCCGAAAAGGAAGTACAGTTTCCCCTTGTGCTCGAACGAGCTTCCCAGGTCGGTAGCGAAAACGTCAAAACGTTTACCGGTCTGGCTGAGCGTCGGGATACCTGCCGTTCGATCAAAGTCGCCCGTCAGTTGACAGACCCGCTTGGTGCTGTTCGGTATGTAGAGCAGCTCGCCCGGCTCGGCCGCAGCCGGCGAAGCGAAGCCGATAACGACAGCAAGACTCCACACCATAACCGAACAACTCATATCACTTCACTCCTTGCCAGGTAATTCGCCGAGATTGAATTCACCTGCCTTGATCCTGCCCCCTTATCTCTGCCATTTACCAGACATTCGCAGCAGCCGGCACCCTGTTACGGTCATTCAACCTGATTGCTTTCGTCTTACACACCGAGCGGCATATTCCGCAACCATAACACTGCTTTTGGTCGATGGTAACTTTTCTGTTTGAGGCACTGTAAACAATAGCTCCGAATTGACAGACGCGCATACATTCTCGACAGCCCAAACACGCATCAGGATCAACTTCCGCAACGTACTCAGCCCGAAACATCACCGGGATCGAATGGGTTACTGTGCAACGCATAGCCAGGCAGTCCGAACGGTCGCAGTTGCAGATTCCCCCGATGAAAGGCGACTGAAATGTCCAGACCGTATGGCATAAACCTTCTCGTTCGTGATCGCGCAGGGCGGATATGGCTTCTTCCTTGCTCAGCGTCTCCATCCCCGATACATCCGGCCCTGCCAAAAAGCTTTTGTCCAGGCCCTGTAAAATTCTAGTGAACTGACCACCATCGGGCGACATGCTGACACCATAACAGTAGCGTTTTTCTTTTTGCAATGTGACTTCGCGACAGATGCAGGCCACGCGGACAATCGAACCAACAAAGCCGAATATCTGTTCAATTTCCTCGATCGGTACTACTTGGCCAAAGTGGGTCTTCTTCTGCCGGCTCGTAATTATCCGACCGATCATACCTTTTATAAAATTTGGAGCCTTATCCAGACGCTTGAGATGTTCCATTCCTCTTGTGAGTCGCCCCGGATTTGCGAAAAACTCTTCAATCATCCTACGCCGACGCATGTCACTTAACAGCTCGTCAGAATAGTTCTTTGCTTGCAAATACCACTTCTTACCTTCGCCATGCTTTAGACAGAACTCACACATCTTATACCCTTTCACCCCATCTCAACTTTCCGTGCCGGGCTCTTCACTACGCTACGTGTCACACTTATGATGCCCAAAATATAAATTTTTGCGTTATTCAGACAATCTATAGTGTTTACCGCTAGTGATATCTAAATAACATAATTCATTCTTCGTATTCTCAGATGATTCACCGTTGTCATTAACATACAAGATACGCTCATTGCCTAAGAAACCATATTGCCCCCAATTATTTTTAAGGTCAATTTCCTGTAACATTTGAGGTTCAGGCCCATTAATGTCATAGATATTCATCCATTGACGATCATTTGCTTCATCATTACGGCCTGAAATTAAAAGCCCCAGTTTAGTTTCATCCTGGGAGTAGATCACTCTACCAGCATAAGTATCTTTGTCGCATTCAGTCAATAGATAATGACTACTATTTTCCAGATTAATAAGATACTTAACTTTTTTCGTATTATCACCCCATGAGTCGCAAGCCATCCATCGACACCTTGGTGATAATTCAAAATAAATCTCCGGCGCTTTGCCTCTGGCGACATCTTCGAAACTGCATTGGGGGAGTTCAGGACTAGCTGTTATTTTTTCATTATTGGTTTCAATATCTCTTTCTACAATTTCATGTTTGACCATATTTTCACTAAATATTTTTCTCAAGATATAAATTTTATTTTTTTCGGAAGAAAATTCCAACTGTATGACATCGGGCAACACATGAGTTTCTTTTTCTCCGGAACTAAAATTTAAGACAGCATACCCTAAATGTTCCGGCTGACTGCTATCATACAATTCGACAAACACCCGATTCTCGTCGATAAACACTGGTTGAGATATTTTGTTTGCATCGGAAGGCTTCACTTTGAATTCGTGTGTTTCTTTGGTTTCAATATTTTGCTTGAAGACTGAGGTGAGTTGATAATTGTCGTCAGAGGAATTGTATTTAGTTCCAAGTAGCCATTGACCGGTTTTGTCCCACTGGCAATAAGTTATAAAATCTTTATCTGAAGTTGATGACGGCTTAGGAATTAATTGTTTTTCTTCAGTTTCGATATTTACAAGAAATGCCGGATTCCGGCCTGTGGCACCCTGATCCAAGCCTAGCAATGCCTTTTTATTTGCTTGTTCATAGAATATGTATTTTGATCCTTTATTGGGCAACCAGAATAGGTTTTCACTGACATATTGAAATTCTTTACCGATATCCATAACCATTTTTCCATGTTTATCCAGGACACATGCGTTGTATTTAAACGGGCTCACTATCCTGGTAACTAATATTCTTTCAGAATCCGGCGAGGGATGGAAACTAACAACTCCCTGTCCACTAAAGGTATTTAAGTAATCGATGCCGGAAGAAATGCCGACACCAAGCGCAATGAAAGCCGGCGTCAAAAAAACGAATATGTACAAAAACAGCGAAAGTAATGCTTCCGTAAAGACAGGAGGTTTTTTAGTAAGCTCGGCAAGAATATTTTTAACGATGGGAACTTTCTTTTGAAATTGAACGTTACGGAACGATGAATTTTTTAAGGAATCAAATATGAGTGGAAGTAAGTTTTCTTTTGCACGAACGATGTTGTCGTTTTTGATTTTTTTGTTTAAAATGGATAATATATTTCCCTGGCGTACTTGAAAGATCAATGAAACGAAAAGAATCGCCGGAAGAACATAAAGTATCGGATCATTAATATACGATGCTGAGAGCACCATAATTACGATGCTGAAAATTATGAAGACAAATTTAAGAAATTTGAACCTGGAGAATATAGCTACCTCAAAAATCCTTCCACCATCCAAAGGCAAAATGGGTAAAAGATTGAGGTAATTCAATACTAATAACATTATTGCGAATTCTCTGACAATGGGCGGAGCAGACCGATAGAAAAAGAGCAGGCAGGTTCCCAGGATAAGACCGGGGGCCGGCCCCATAAGATATACTATAACTTTTTGTATAGTAGTTGCTGTTGTCTCTTCTCCCAGAGTAGCAGCTCCCAAAAAAGGAATAAATAATATTCTAACATCTTTGTATTTGAAAAGATACATGCCAAAGTAATGTCCCAGTTCATGCAAAAATAAGGCTGCAACCAACAGGAAAACTATATGAGCAGAAAATATTATTTTAAATGAAAACATGAATAACAAAATACTTGCTACAAGAACAAGCACTTTAACAAAATTTTTCTTTTTTTGGGGTTCCAGCATTTGCTGCATTTTCATATAGGACTTCACTTCGACTTCGACAGGAACAGGTGAGGTATTTTGAGTTTTAGCGATCTTTTTGACCTCATCATGCATTCGTCTTACTTTGCCTGCCCCGATAGCCATTTTGGAAGCCTGACGTATGGCCGGGATGAATCTCAAGCAATAGTTATCCTCCTTGGTTTGTTTAATAAAATCATTTGATATGAGATAATCTACATAGTCGTGGTTGTTTTTTCTTTCTAATTCTACAAACTCATCAGGCGTAAGAGCAACCAAGGCACGAGTATGTTTAATCGCCGCCAATGTTGACAGGTGAGACTGTAGTTGCTTTTCAAGATCGGGGGCATAAGGATCATTAAATCGAACGCCGGGGATCTCTCCTATAACGGCATAAAGCAATCCATTGATGGTAACTAATTTTTGACCATTATCAAATACCGAAGCAAACTCTACATTAACAGGATTATAACTATCAGCAAGAAAAGATTCGCTTATAGTCGCATAACATTTTTTGTCTGTATGATAATATACTATATTCCATTTCAATGAATAACTTGTGCAAAAAGGCTCGTCTATAAACTGGCAATGAGAAAAAACGAAGCCTGCCTGAGACAATTCATCTTCGCAATCCCTAAATAAGCCTTGCAAATAAAGAGGTACATCGTCGGTGTCACACAATTCACAACCACCATATTTAAACCTGATATTCAGTAAATTTTTAACTGTTGCCCCAATGGTTATCAGTTTAACAAATATCACAAATCCTATGATATAGATTATAATATCCATTTATATTCCGTCCCGGTTAATGGTTACCTTTTCGGATTGTCATATACAAAAACACCTAAAAGATACTTCATTATTTTATAGAGTTATAATTAAGATAGTTTTATATATTAACATATTACTCTTGTACAAGATAATATTTGAAAAGTAAATAAAAAACATCTACGGGATGGTGGGCGGTGAGCAGGCCCATATAACGTGGGATTAATGTAAGTTATTGGGATTAATGGTGTTTGTGTTGGAAGGGGATCGGTGGTATAATCCGGTTTTCTGTGGTTTATTAAATGGTTTTTGGGTGTTTAACGGGAAGTGAAGAATATGGAAGCGGAAGTGGAACGTACGCGGTTGTTGCGGGTGGTTCGGGGGCAGTTGGAAAGTGAGCTGTTTTTGGGGGGGAAATGGCTGCCGATTAGTGGAGAAGCGGGTGGAGAGGTGTTACGAGTGAAGAAGGATGGTAAGAGTAAGCAGCGGCAAGAAGCGCTGGCGGAGATAGCGGAGCGCGTGCGGAATTGTTGCGGGTGTGGGTTGCATAAGATGCGGACAAAGTCGGTGGTGGGCGAGGGGAGTGCGGATGCGCGGCTGGTGTTTGTGGGTGAGGCGCCGGGGGCGGATGAGGATGCCAGTGGGCGGCCGTTTGTGGGGCGGGCGGGGAAGCTGTTGACGAGCATTATCGAGGCGATGGGTTTCAAGCGGGAGGAAGTGTTCATCGGCAATATTCTGAAGTGCCGCCCGCCGGGGAACCGGAATCCGCAGATGGATGAGATCGATTCGTGCCGGGGATTTTTGTACGAACAGTTGGAAGTTATCGAGCCGGAGGTGATTGTGGCCCTGGGAGCTTATGCGGCACAGACGCTGCTGGAGAGCAATCTGCCGATCGGGGAGTTGCGGGGGAAGGTGCATGAGTTTTGCGCGACGCCGATGGGTAAGCCGATCAAGTTTGTGGCAACGTATCATCCGGCGTATTTGCTGCGGAATTATACCCCGGATGCGCGGGGGCGGGTTTGGCAGGATATGCAGAAGGTGCTGGGGTTGTTAGGGCTGGAAGTACCGCGGAAGAAGTGAGGATGAAATCCGAAATCCTAATATCTAAATCCTAAACAAATTCTAATGTTCAAAAATATAAATATCAAAACAAGAAGAAGAACCCCCTCTTGGCGGAGGGGGCTTTGAAGACATGCTTAAGCTTCGCGTAAGCATGCCACCCGGGACAAAGTAACAGGTGACAGAAAAACCATGCTCAAGAGTACTTGAGCATGCCACCCGTCGCCCGTTGAAGGGTAAGAAGTTATAGATGTCGAGAGCGTTTGAGATAGTAAGTGATTTTGAGCCGGCGGGAGATCAGCCGGAGGCGATTGCGCGGCTGTATGGGGAGCTGGAGCGGGGGCGGAAGTGTCAGACGCTGATGGGGGTGACGGGGTCGGGCAAGACGTTTACAATGGCGCAGGTGATTGCTCGGGCGCAGCGGCCGGCGTTGGTGATCAGTCACAATAAGACCTTGGCGGCGCAGTTGTATGAGGAGTTTTGTGAGCTGCTGCCGCGAAATGCGGTGGAGTATTTTGTCAGTTATTACGATTACTACCAGCCGGAGGCGTACATTCCGCAGCGGGATATTTATATCGAGAAGGATGCGTCGCGGAACGACGATCTGGACCGGTTGCGGCTGAGTACGACGACGTCGCTGATGTCGCGGAAAGATGTGGTGGTGGTGGCGTCGGTGAGTTGCATTTTCGGGTTGGGATCGCCGGAGGAATACAAAAAGCTGGTGGTGCCGCTGCGGGTGGGGCTGGAAGTGGAGCGGGATAAGCTGCTGCTGTCGCTGACGGATATTCTGTACGAGCGGAACGATATTGCGTTTGAGCGGGGTAAGTTTCGGGTGCGGGGGGATGTGGTGGAGATCTGGCCAGCTTATGAAGAGTTTGCGGTGCGTGTGGAGATGTTTGGCGATGAAATTGAGAAGCTGACGCTGATTCATCCGGTGAGCGGTGAGGATTTGTCGGTGGAGAAGCAGATGTTTATTTATCCGGCGCAGCATTATATAATGGCGGAGGACCGGGTGGAATCGGCGCTGGCGGGGATTGGGGCGGAGTTGAAGCAGCGGCTGTTGCAGTTGCGGGGCGAGGGGAAGCTGCTGGAGGCACAGCGGTTGAATGCGCGGACGCGTTACGATATGGAGATGATTCGCGAGGTGGGTTATTGCAGCGGGATTGAGAATTATGCTCGGCATCTGGCGGGGCTGGAGCCGGGGGCGCGGCCGTTTACGCTGCTGGATTATTTTCCGGATGATTTTTTGTTGTTTATCGATGAGTCACATGTGACGCTGCCGCAGTTGCGGGCGATGTGGGCGGGGGACAGGAGTCGCAAAGAGGTGCTGGTGGAGCATGGATTTCGGCTGCCCAGTGCGCTGGACAATCGGCCGTTGCGGTTTGAGGAATTTGAGCAGCGGTGGAATCAGGTGATTTTTGTGTCGGCGACGCCGGGGCCTTATGAGTTGGAAAAGTGCGACGGCGAGGTGGTGGAGCAGATTATTCGGCCGACGGGACTGCTGGACCCGGTGATTCATGTGGAGTCGGCGCGGGGGCAGGTAGCGCATCTGCTGGGCGAGATTGAGAAGCGAGTGAAGTCGGGTGAGCGGGTGCTGGTAACGACGCTGACGAAGCGGCTGGCGGAGGATTTGAGTACTTTTATAAAGGAGAAGAAGTTTCGCTGTGCTTATCTGCACAGCGAGATCAATACGCTGGAGCGGGTGGAGATTTTGCGGAACTTGCGTAAGGGTGAGTTTGATGTGCTGGTAGGGGTAAATTTGCTGCGGGAGGGGCTGGATCTGCCGGAGGTGTCGCTGGTGGCGATTCTGGACGCGGACAAGGAAGGTTTTTTGCGGAGTGAGACGTCGCTGATTCAGACGATCGGGCGGACGGCGCGGAACGTAAACGCGGAGGTGATTTTGTACGCGGACAAGGTGACCGGGTCGATGGATCGGGCGATTTCGGAGACGGAGCGACGGCGGAAAATGCAGCAGCAGTACAATGAGCAGCATGGGATTACACCGGAGACTATTCGTAAGGCGATTCGCACGGGGTTGGAGTCGGAATTTGCGGCGCGGCGGTTGGCTCAGGAGACGCTGACGCGGGATGGAGCGGAGTATGATCGGGAAGAGTTGATCGGGATTCTGGAAAAGGAGATGTATGAGGCGGCGGAGGCGTTGGAGTTTGAGAAGGCGGCGAAGCTGCGGGATCAGATTGGGGAATTGCGTGATGCTCCGGAAGTGAAAAGCAACGGGAAAGTGAAAGGTTAATCCAGCCCTCGAAAAATTGTAAGTTTTTATGGTAAACAAAATGAAACCGCCGATGAACGCTGATTTTTGATAGCTTAAAAACACACAGAAGAGATTTTACCATGAAGAGCATGAAGGTAATGAAGTTTTAATACTGGATGCCCGCTCAAGTCGGGCATGACATGTCGGGGTGATGTTGGTTTGAGAAGGTGCCAACCACCCCCAAGAGTACTTGGCGGCTCCACCCTGTTTTGAAATTGATATTAGTGGATTATGTCGGAGGTGATGGATATGCAAAAGCTGGATCGTGAGGAATTTATTGCGTTGGTTGAGTTGGCTAAGTGGGAAGATTTTGGCAGAGGGGATGTGACCAGTGAGATTTGTATCGACGCTGATCGGCAGGGACGGGCGGGGATCAGGTTTCGGCAGGCGGGAGTGGTTTGCGGGATGGAGGTGATTGGGGAAGTTCTGCAGGATTACGATGAGCAATTGAAGTTGGAGGTGTTGGTTGAGGATGGCAGGGTAGTTGAGGCGGGGGCGATGGTTGGAAAGGTGGAGGGGAAGTTGCGTTCGCTGTTGTCGGCGGAGCGGGTGGTGTTGAATTTTTTGCAGCGGCTGTGCGGTATTGCGACGGTTACGGCGGAATATGTGCGGGCGGTTGAGGGGACGGGGGCAGGGATTTATGATACGCGGAAGACGCTGCCGGGCTGGCGGGCGTTGGATAAGTACGCGGTGCGGTGCGGGGGCGGGCGTAATCATCGGATGGGCTTGCATGATGCGGTGCTGATTAAGGATAATCATCTGGGCGGTTTGTCGGGGGATTTGCGGGGCGGCCTGGAAGCGGCGCTGGCAAAGTTGGGTCAACGGAGTGGTAAGGTGGATTTTGTGGAAGTGGAAGTGGATGATCTTGAACAATTGGGGATTGTGCTGGGCGTGGAGGGGGTGGATATTGTGCTGCTGGACAACATGACGACGGAGCAGTTGAGCGCTGCGGTGCGGATGCGGGACGAAGCGGGCGGGAAAGGTCGTGTGGAGTTGGAAGCTTCGGGAAATGTGAATCTACAGACGGTCGGCGTAATCGCGAAAACGGGCGTCGATCGGATTTCGGTGGGTGCGTTGACCCATTCGGTGTGCTGTCTGGACATCGGAATGGACCTGGAAGAAAGCCTGAAGGATGAAGCCTGAAGCCTGAAAGTTAAGAAAAGCCACGAAAAAACGCAAAAAACACAAAAGAATTTTAGACACTGCTTTACAGAGAAGAAACCCTAAAAACCTAGTGAAGAAAAGAAAGTCTAAAGGTTTAATAATGAAGCCGGAGAGTGAGGTATTGCGATTATTGCGGGAGCACGGCAGCGGTTGGGTGTCGATGGAGGTTTTGCAATCGGCGGCTGAAGTTTCGTCGGAGCAGATCGGGCAGATTGTTGAGAAGTTGCGGGAGATTGGTTACGAGATTGAATCGGCGGCGATGAAGGGGTTTGGTTTGCGAGGGGTAAATAAGGAGGGGTTGAGTTCTGAGTTGATAAGTTATGGATTGGCGACGGAGCGGATCGGGCAAAAGGTGTTGGTTTATGAGGCGACGGACAGCACTAATGATGTGGCGTGGTGTCATGCGGGAGAGGAAGGTTTTGATGGGTTGGCGGTTTTTGCTGAGCAGCAGCGACGAGGGCGGGGTCGGCTGGGGCGGAGTTGGTTGGCGGGGCGGTGCAGCAGTGTGTTGTGTTCGGTGCTGTTGCAGAATTTGGCGCCGATGCCGCGAGAGGGATTAGCGTTGCTGGCGGGACTGGCGGCAGCAGAGGCGATTGAAAGCTGTTGCGGCGGGCGGGTGCGGATTAAGTGGCCTAATGATGTGACGTTCGAAGGGCTTAAGGTGGCGGGGACGATAGTGGAGTCGAGACGAACGGGGACGAGGGATGGTTTTGTGATCGGGTTGGGGATTAATTGTTCTCAGCGAAAAGAGGATTTTTCGCCGGAGTTGCGAGAGAGTGCGACGTCGCTATGGCTGATGTGCGGGTCTGAGGTGGACCGGGTGCAACTGGCACAGGAGTTGTTGTGTCGGTTGGAGGATTGGCTGAAAGCGGTTTCTGCTGAGGGTGGTCTGGATCAGCCAAATCGCCGGGCAGAGGCTGCCCGGCCTACAAATCTGGAGCGGCTGCATCAAAGCTGGCTGGGCAGGTGCGATGAGTTGGGCAGGCGGATTCGGCTGGTTTGTAATAATCAGACGTTTGAGGGGCGGGTGATCGATGTTTGTCCGGAAAAGGGCTTGCTGTTGCAGTTGGACGCCGGGGCGGTGCGGGTGTTTGACGCGGCGACAACAATCGTGGATCGGAATTATGGTGATTCATAGGTTGCGAAGAGGGTGAGGGCGGAGGCTTTTTCGATTTTGGTGTTGATGATTTGGCCGATGAGTTTTCTGGTACCGTTGAAGACGACGATCTGGTCGCCGGGTGTTCGGCCGGTGAGTTGCAGAACAGGGTCATCGAGGTTGAGCTGGTTTTGGGGGATGTTGAGGTGGGGTTTTTTGCTGGGGCCTTCGACGAGGATTTCTACGGATTTTCCGATGAGCTGCTGGTTGTCTTCGCAGGCGATCTGGTTTTGCAGTTCGAGCAGTTCGGTGTTGCGTCGGCGTTTGATGGGGTCGGGGACGTTGTCAGCTAATTTGTCGTCGGCGCGGGTACCGGGGCGGGGGGAGTATTTGAAGATGAAGCAGTTTTTGTAGCGGATTTTCTGGACGAGTGCTTTGGTGTCGTTGAAATCCTGATCGTCTTCGTTGCAGTAGCCGACGATGAAATCACCGGCGATGGTGATGTTGGGGACGATGTCACGGGCTTTTTGGATGAGATCGGCGTACTGGGCGGCGGTGTAGTGGCGGTTCATGGCTTTGAGGATGCGGTCGGAGCCGGACTGGGCGGGAATATGTAGATATTCACAGACCTTGGGCAGGTCGGCCATGGCGTGGAGGATGCGTTCGTCGAAATTGCGGGGGTAATTGGTGACGAAGCGGATGCGTGCGAGGCCGGGGAGGTCGTGGATTTTTTTCATGACGTCGGCAAGGGTGAAAGTTTGGTTGTTGTCTTGGTATTTGTAGGAGTTGACGGTCTGGCCGAGCAGGGTGATTTCTTTGACGCCGTTTTCGGTGAGTTGGCGGCATTCATCGACTATATGTTCGATGGGCCGGGAGTGTTCGCGGCCGCGGACGTAGGGGACGATGCAATAGCTGCAGAAGTTGTTGCAGCCGCGCATAACGCGAACGTAAGCCATGAAGGGGAGGGGTGAATCGTGGTGTTGGCGGGAAGTGTCGAGGTTTTCCAGGTTTTCGTTTTCAGCGGGATCGTTGAGGTTGAGCAGGCGTTGGCGTTGGTTTTGGATATCGGCGATCATTTTGCTTAGTTGATGAATTTGTCCGGGACCGCAGACGATGTCCACCTGCTGATGGGAGTCGAGCAGATCCTGGCCGAGTCGCTGGGCCATGCAGCCGATGACGGCGAGGATGAGGTCCTTTTGCTGCTGGTGGCGGCGGCGGAATTGGCCGATTTTGCTGATGACTTTGTCTTCGGCGTGTTGGCGAACCGAGCAGGTGTTGAAGATGATGACTGCGGCCTGGGTGGGATTATCGGCAGGTTGGTAGCCGAGGTTTTGAAGCTGCCCGGCGACGAGTTCGGAGTCGAGCTTGTTCATCTGGCAGCCCATGGTTTCGATGTAAAAGGTGTTATTCATGACCATTTTTTGAAATCAAAAATCAAATATAAAAAATCAAAATTAAGGTGTCCGCCTTCGCATCTGTCTTCGCATGAAGCTACGACATGACAAGCAAAGCTTCGGCGAGACAAGTCCGCTTGCAGCGGACAGCTTTTTATTCAACCAAAGAGGGATTATAGCGGAAAAGGGGCAATTGGGATAATTAAATTGACGGGTAAAATTTGTGGTGCTACCATGCCTGCCGGTTTGAGCTGCGTTTCGGGGGGAGAGGAAATTTTTGAAAGGGAATGACGTGCGGATTGATTGTGCGGTGTTGGGTGATTTTCAGACGAATTGTTTTGTGGTGCGTGAAACTGAGCAGGATAAGGAATGCCTGGTGATTGATCCGGGATTTTCGGCCGAGCCGCTGGTGAAATTTTTGCGGCAGGAGCAGTTGAAACCGCGCCGGATAATTTTGACGCACGGCCATTGCGATCACATCGCGGGCATAGGATTGTTGCGGGAGGAATTTGGCGAGATACCGGTAGCAATCAGTGCCGAAGATGCGGCAATGTTGACCGACGGTAAGGTGAATCTGTCCTGGTTGACGGGTGAGCTGGTGAAGGTTGGAGAGCCGAATGATATTATAGCCGAGGGGGACAGTTTTGAGTTGGGGACGCTTAGTTTTAAGGTACTGGCGACGCCGGGGCACACGCCGGGCGGTTTGAGTTTTTACTGCGAAGATGAGCAGGTGGTTTTTACCGGAGACACGCTTTTCGCGGGCAGTATCGGGCGGGATGATTTTCCGGGCGGTAACCGGGAAGTCCTGCTGAGGAGCATTCGAGAGAAATTGTTGCCGCTGGGCGATGATGTGCAGGTTTATTCGGGGCATGGGCCTTTAACGACGATTGGGCAGGAAAAAAGCAGCAATCCGTTTTTGCGGTAACTGATTCACTTCAACAACATTGAATTATGTCAGGATTAAGGTTCAATTACTTTAGTCCGTAGTGGTTTATGTCGGGAAATCTGTAAATTTGGCAGTTGGATGTCATGAAGGTGTCACAAAAGAGCGGTTTTGGGGGGTTGGATTGAGCAAAACGGGGGTGATCTTAACAATTTTTGCGATTTTTGAGGGAGTGTAATTGTGCTGGGCGGAGATTTTGCGGCTGGGTGTAATTTTGTAAGGTCTTTTCAACAAGGTATTTATGATGCTTAGTGTTTTTTGTGAATTATCAGCCGGGTCGGTCAATAATGCTCTCTTGACGAAAAAGTTAAAATGAATTATAATAGTATGATTAAGTGAATAGGAACTGATTCTCAGTTAAAATTCTATTCAACACCTGTAAATAATCTCTTGGGATCAAGACTGTGCCAACACTGCATATTTTACAAGGACCGGATAAGGGGCATACGTTTGATATTACGCATACTCCGTCGCTGGTCGGGAGGGACAGTCCGGATCTGCCTTTGACGGATAATACCATTTCCCGTCGTCATGCCCAGTTGATCAAGAAGAACAACACGTGGGCGATCAACGATCTTAATTCCGCTAATGGAACTTATGTCAACGGTGTTAAGATTTCCGGGTTCCATGAGTTGAAGCAGGGAGATCAGTTGCGGTGCGGTTCGACGTTGATTGTGTTTGGGGAGAGGCCCACCGGAACGGGGATAGCAGGTGAACCGGCGGGCAGTTTGAAGATTGACGAGAACGGCAACATAGTTGAATCGGCAATCATGACGACGGTGCCGTCGATGGAGGATTCGGTGATAATCGCCGGTCCGGAGATGTCCAACGCGGTGGGGAATTTGCGGATACTGTACGAACTGGCAACGGCGATCAGCACGATATTCGATCGGCAGCAGTTGCTGGAGAAGGTTATGGATATGATTTTCAACAGTATCCCGGCTGATCGGGGATTTATTTTGCTGCAGGAGGAGGAACACTCTGCGGAACTGATCCCGGTTGTAGTTCGTTATCGCAGTAAAGAACACGCCGGCGAAATTGCGATCAGCCACACGATAGTGAACCATGTAGTTGAGAAGAAGGAAGGTGTGCTTTGTTCGAACGCAATGCGTGATCCACGTTTTGCCAAGGGTAAGAGCGTTCATGATTACGGTATTCGATCGGCATTGTGCGCGCCGATCACGGCCAGGAATCAGACCATCGGAGTGATTTATGTTGACACTACGGTGGCGACGCACACTTATGCCGGAGAGCAGTTGCGTTTGTTGACGGCTATCGGGATGCACACCGGATTGGCGATAGAACACTCCCGGTTGTATCAGGCGGGGGTGCGGGCTGAGCGGCTGGCGGCGGCGGGTGAGACGGTGGCTTATTTATCGCACGGTATCAAGAATATTTTGCAAAGTCTGCAAAGTGCCGCGGACATGGTCGATTTGGGTTTTGCCCGGGGTAAGCTGGAAATTTCGAAGAAAGGTTGGGGGATTTTGCAGCGGAATCTGACGAAGATTCAGAATCTGGTTTTGAATATGTTAGCGTTCAGCAAGGCGCGGCAGCCAAACCTGGCAATGACCCAGTTAAACCAGTTGGTAACTGAAACGATGGAGATGGTTGCCAGTCAGGCGGATGAAAAACATGTCGGGCTGATAACAGATATGGATGAGCACCTGCCGGCGATTGCGCTGGATCCAAATGGTATGCAGCAGGTGCTTTTGAACCTGCTGCTTAACGCCCTGGACGCTGTTGAGCCGGATAAGGGAGTGATAACGGTCAAGACGGAATATGACGGTGAAAAGCAGGAATTGCACCTGATGGTGGGAGATAACGGCAAGGGGATGGAGCCGGAGGTTCAGAACAATATTTTCGGGGCGTTCTTTTCCAGCAAGGGCCAGGGCGGTACCGGTTTGGGGCTGGCGGTGGTGCGTAAAATCGCGGAAGAACACGGCGGAAAAGTGGAGGTGTCCAGTGTTTTGGGAGAAGGCACAACGTTTACGGTTGTTCTACCGGCGAGCGGTTCGGAAGTAATCGACAGCGGGGGTACGGCCAGTTCCACCCGTTAAAATGGTACACGTTTATCCAGAATATTGCATTTCCAGTTTGCGGGGATTAATTTTGTAGCAGCGGTATTATAATTATTTTGTTCAACGAAAACACATGAGTAATAATTTGCGGAAAAAAATTTCGACGATCCTGTTGCCGGCGGTGCAGGGTCCGGCTCAATATATTGGTGGTGAAGTCAACCAGGTTCGCAAGGATGCCGGCGGCATTGAGGTGGCGGTGGCGTTGGCGTTTCCGGATACTTATGCGATCGGGATGAGTCATTTGGGTCTGAGCATTCTTTATGCGGCTTTGAATCGGATGGAGTCGGTGGCGGCGGAGCGGGTTTTTGCACCGTGGTTTGATGCGGCTCAGGTGATGCGGCGGGAAGGGATACCGTTGTTTTCGTGGGAAAGCCGCCGGGCGGTTAAGGAATTTGATATTCTGGGGATTACGCTGCAGCATGAACTGGCTTACAGTAACGTGCTTTACCTGTTGGATTTGGCGGGGATTACCTTTCGGGCCGAAGGTCGGCACGAAGATGAGCCGCTGGTGGTTGGTGGTGGACCGCTGGCGGATTGCTGTGAGCCGGTGGCGGATTTTTTTGATCTGGTGATTTTGGGTGACGGTGAAGAAGCTCTGCCGGCGGTAGTGGAGGCTTATCGCAAATTGAAACCAACCAGGGCGAGCCGACGGGAATTGCTGCTGGAACTGGCGCGTCAGTTTGAGTTTGTCTATGTGCCGCAGTTTTATCGTTGTGAATACCATGCCGATGGGATTTTGGCGTCCTGCGAACCAACGCATCAGGATGTTCGGCCGCGAGTGGAGCGGGCGCAGGTGCGGGACCTGGATGGTGCGGTGTTTCCAACGGCGCCGGTGGTGGCGCACACGGAAACGGTGCACGATCGGATTGCGATAGAGATAATGCGCGGCTGCCCGCAACGGTGTGCGTTTTGTCACGCCGGGTACAGCAAGGGGCCGGTTCGGATTCGCAGTGTTGAGAAAATTCTGGATATCGCCTGGCAAAGTTATTTGGCGACGGGGCATGATACGGTTTCGCTATTGAGTTTGTCGTCGAGCGATTATCCACAACTGGGCGAGCTGGTGCAAAAGCTTTACGCTCGATTTGACGGTTGTCAGGTGGGAATTTCGCTGCCTTCCTTACGGGTGGATAAACAGTTAAAGGATGTGCCCCGGCAGGTTACGGGTGTTCGGCGGGAAGGGTTGACGGTCGCGGTGGAGTCTGCTTCGGATGTTATTCGTCAGGCAATTGGCAAGCGTGTTACGGATGAGGATTTGCTGGAGACTATGCAAGCTGCTTTTGAGGCTGGCTGGAAAACGGTGAAATTGTATTTTATGTTGGGTTTTCCCGGTGAATCCGACAATGATGTTGACGAGATTGTTAATTTGTCTGGTCGGATCAGCACTTTGCGTCAGCAGGTTAGCGGTTTTAATGCTTCGGTGAACGCAACGGTATCGTGGCTGGTGCCCAAGCCGCACACGCCGCTGCAATGGATGGCTCAACAGAGCGGTGATTATTTTGGGGCGGCACGGAAGAGGCTGCTGGACAAGAAATATCAACTTAAAAAAGTGCCGTTGAAGTTGAAGTTTCACGACTTGGAAAATTCACTGCTGGAAGCGGTTTTTTCGCGGGGAGATCGTCGGCTCAGCCGAGTGTTGGAGCTGGCTTATGCCGGGGGCGCCTGCTTTGACGCCTGGAACGAAAGGTTTCGCTACGATTTGTATCTGGACGCTATGCGGCAATGTCAGTTGGAGCCGGATTTTTACGCGCATCGGCAACGCTCGGAGAACGAGATTTTTTCGTGGGATCATCTGGGTTCGCACAACCGGGAGCAGCTTTATCGGCGGTATCTGAAAATCCTGCAAAAAGTCTCTCAATAAGAAAATGCTGTGTTACATGTTGCCGGGCTAAATAAAATCAAATTGCCCTTTTTGAAATTTCCTGCCATTATGGGACTAAATTCCGCCGACATTTGGAAACGTGCTATATTCCTGAATCCACAGGCAGAATATTCCGATGTAATTAATTATGAAAAGGATTAGTTTTTGCCGAACAGGGATTGGGGGAAAAATGATGAATTTCCGGGCGTTAAATTTGTTTTTTCTAATTTGGGTAGCGTTTTTTTCTTCGTCGTCGGAGGGTGAGCTTTTGATGGAATTGGGTCCGGAGCAGATTGTCCAGGCGGGCGATCCTGCGGTTGATCTGGCAGTTTCGGCCTATTCGGTGCCTTCGTATGTCGATTGGGACAATGACGGTGATAACGATTTGATTATTGGCGAAGGGGGCAATGGATATCCGGGCTACATTCGAGTTTATTTGAACACTGGTTCGCGATCTGAACCGGCGTTTTCCGGTTTTTCTCACGTTCAGTCCGACGGTGCCATTTTGACTTATGTCTGGGACGGTTGCAACTGCGGTTGCCTGGGTTTGTTTCCGCGGGTGGTTTACTGGGACGACGATTCCCGCAAGGATTTGGTGGTGGGATTGGCGGACGGATATATCAAGCTGTTCCTGAATGTTAATACCGATATCGATCCGAATTTTGACGGCGGTAATTTTTTGCAGGTTGGGTCGATTGGTTCCAAGGTAAATATCGACGTCGGCTACCGGGCAACACCCTGCGTGGTGGACTGGAATAGTGACGGCAAGAAAGATTTGGTGATTGGTGCTCTGGACGGCAAGATTCACATTTTCATTAATGAAGGCACCGATACCGCCCCGGATTTTGTGACCGAGTTTTTTGCCCAGCAAGATGGAGGTGATTTAATCGTTCCCGATGCGCCGGTGGGACGGTCCAGCCCCCAAGTTAGAGATTTGAACGGCGACGGCAAAAAAGATCTGCTCGTGGGAAACACCAAAGGACAGTTGATTTTTTATCCGAACGTTGGCACTGAAAACGCACCGACTTTTTCCGCCTACGAATATGTTGAATCTAACGGTTCAATAATCGATCTGCCGGGGGATCCACGTTCGCGGCCGTTTCTTTGCGACTGGAGCGGTCAGGGATACCTCGACGTTATTATTGGCGCCGTCGATGGCAAGGTTCATCTTTACGAGGGATTGCCCATCGCCGGTGATTTGGATGTTGATACTGACGTTGACCTGGCTGATTTTGCCCGGTTTGCTACACATTGGCTGGATACCGACTGCGGCGATTGCGGGCGGAGCGATCTTAATGGCGACCATAACGTGGATATGATTGATTTGTATATTTTCGTCGAATATTGTTGGCTGAGGGATATTGATTTTTAGCTGCAAAACCAGTTGATGAAACCTTCCAGGTGATTGCTGAGGTATTCCAGTCTCATGCGGGAGGGGCCCATGCCGAAAGCCTGGGCGTAACCTAGATTGCCGTCGATAGTCATGACCGCCTGTTGGGCGTCGGCCAGTTCAATTTTTTTTCGACCAGCCTGAAGTGCGGCGATACGCATCACCCAGCCGGCAGTTACCACTCCCAAAAGCAAACTTTGAATGCCCTCGGTAAGGCTGTAGCGGTAAAAGTTGTGTCCGCAATAACCCATCCCGGCAATTCGGCAGGTCAGATAGCGGGTTATCAACTGCTGCACCTCAGCAGGGAAGGTGCCGAAATCGGCTTCGAGATCCTGCAGGTTACAATTCGGCCAATCCGGCTGAATCCTGGGAAGAGGCCCATCCAGTTGGCGCAACTGTTTTTCCATCCGAGTCAAGTGCAGCCGATTTTTCAAGGTTTTCAACGGTCCTGTTTTTTGGGTGGTGATGATTGTGGTGGGTTGACAGAGCAGAAAGAAAATCTGGCCGAGCAGCTTGCGGGGTTTTCCGGTTACTGCTTTTTTGGTAATTTGCCGGCTTTGGATCTCCGCCAGCAATCCGCCCTGGATCATGCCTACCAGATCGTTGAAATTTTCATCGGTAACATTTTGCCATTTAATCTCGCCGAGATAATCCACAAATTTCCGCAACCACTGAAGTCTCTCAATCAAGGGTATCGCATCACTGTTGATCATTTTCAGGAGAATTTCATTGATAGCTTCGAAAAATTTTACTGACACTTTCTGTTTGGGGCAGATTTCCGGAAGTTCAAGCTTTTCAATGTCGGCGGTGATGAGTTCCCGGGCCATTCGCTTGAGGTCTTTACGGTGATCGTCCAGATTTTGACCGATGTTTTCGCAGACCGCTGGGCAATCGAAACGTAATCCCAGATGCAAACGTCCGCCCACCGGTGTCAAAACGAAAGGATACAACTGACAGGCCAGGGGCTTGGCTTTGAGTCCGAATTTTTTATGGATGACGCAGAGGTTGTCTTTGCCGAGAAAAACGCAACTGCCGTCGGTCCGCTTGGCCAAGCCAAAGCCCAGCTTCCCGGCAGCCCGGTGGGTTACGAACAATTCGTCAACACCCAGTGATTCACGCCAGTTTTCCTGGGCCTCGATGGCCTGGCGTTCTTCCGGGCGAACCGCCACCAGAAAACTGCGACAGCCTGCTCCGCAACATATACAGCTATATTTTTGCTGCTCTTTCAGTTCCGAATGAATCAGAATTTTCATGTCCGAACTTTATCAGTTTATAGCAGATTTTGCCAGAAAACGTTCCATAGCGGTCTAACCTCAACTAAGATGAAACCGCCGATAAACGCTGATCCGACTCCGCTTAAGCTTCGCCGCGACAAGTTGAACGCGGATTTTGCCGGCTGATTTTCTCCAAAAATCGCATTAAAAACCCATCACAAGAAAATTTCATTTTTTTGCGAATACATAAGGGTTGACATAAAGTTAGACTAGCCTTACAATATTGTGTTAGTTGAACTTGTTTGGAATTTGGCTGCATGAAATCAGTAGTGAAAAAGAAACAAAAAACAGCATAAATACATGAAAAATAAAGAATTAAGTTCAAGTTTGGAAGACTATCTCGAAGCGATTTACCGCATTTCCGAGAAGAAACTGGTTGCCCATGCCAATCAGATCGCAAAAACCCTCGACGTTGCTAAATCCAGCGTATCCTGGGCACTTAAACAATTGTCAGATAAGGGATTAATCAATTATTCGCCATACGAAGCTATTTCTCTGACCGATCAAGGCAAAATCCTGGCGGAAAAGATTGCCGGGCGTCACGATGAAATAAAAAACTTTTTATGCGAGGTTTTGGCGGTTGAGCCACGTCTGGCCGAGGAAAATGCCTGTCGTCTGGAACATGTGCTGGACAAGGATGTGCTCGATCGGATGCGTATGTTTATGGATTTTCTGGAAAAATGCCCGCGTACCGGCAAGCAATGGGTGCGGGATTTTGGCCAATATAGCCAGAAAGGCTGGAACCTGGAAAATTTCCCCGAATGTCCATCAGAGTGTTCCGGTCTGTTAGGCAATTCGGCTGAGCAGGTATGTGGCAATTCTCAGCAGGATCAGGGATTACCCAAAACCTCCAAGCCCCGCGACCAATATATACGGGAGCATTTGAAGGATGTGTTGGCCGAAAGCGGCCGAGCATTAACCGACGCTCAGCAATCGGTTATCGACATTTTCATGAACTGTGAAAAGCACCTCAGTATGGATATGATTTTGCAGCAGGCGCGGCAGAAAAATCCTTCCGTTCGACAGGGAGACGTTGACCATGCCATGGGGATTTTGTGCGAGCACAAGATTGCCCGTTCGCTGCGTTTTGAAGATCGGATTGTTTACGAACACTACCATCCCGAATCTCATCACGATCATTTGTATTGTGTCAAGTGCGGAGCGATTGTGGAATTTTTTGATCCGCGGATTGAAGCACTACAGCAGGAAAATGCCCAGATTGCGGATTTTCGCCTGTTGCTGCATAATCTCAATCTTTTTGGCGTTTGTCAGGATTGCATCAAAGCCGAAAGTCGGGGACGCAGCCTGGATCAGTGTCTTATCGGAGAGACGGTCAGGATAGTTTCGCTAACCACTGACGATCAAACCGCGCAACGGCTCTCCAACATGGGCCTGGTGCCGGGCAGGTTGATTCGGGTGTTGAACGACAGATGTGCCGGCGGACATGTTCTGGTGATGGTGGGCGAGTCCCGATTTATGTTGGATCCGCAGACCGCCCGGAACGTTCGTGTCCGGTATGAATCGCCGGGGCAGGCATTTTTCTTACCGAAAGGTCGTCGCCGAAGGCACCGGCACATCGCTGATAGAATACCTCAGGATGACAATGAATAAGTAATACGCATAAGGTAGCAGTAAATGAAACAGCCTTTAACTCTGGCCGATCTGAAACCCGGCTGCAAAGCAAAAATTTTGCGAATTCAGGGTAACAGCCCTTTTAAGAAGCGGCTGCTGGAAATGGGGCTGGTTCGCGGCGAGGTAATTGAAAAATTAAAGCTGGCGCCGCTGGCGGATCCTGCGGAATATGTAATAAAAAATTATCATGTCAGCCTGCGACGCGAGGAAGCGGCGGATATAATTTTAGAGGAGCAGGTTTGAAATCCAGAGAGGTTCTTAAGTTGACACGTTTGGTGAGCCTTTTTACGAAAGTTGAAAATGGCTGATTGTGATCCTGAAAAAAGTAAAGTGCCGATCGACAAAGCCGCTGCATTTGGCATTAAGACCATTACGGTGGCGTTGATGGGTAATCCCAATTCCGGCAAGACCACGATTTTTAATAATCTTACCGGAGCCCATCAGCACGTGGGTAACTATGGCGGCGTAACCGTCGAGACTAAAGAAGGAACTCTGCGGCACGGTTCCTGGCGGATTAAGGTGGTGGACTTGCCGGGAACTTATTCACTAACAGCCTATTCGATGGAGGAAATTGTCGCCCGCAATTTCATTATCCAGCAAAAACCCGATGTCATCGTTGACATTGCCGACGGTGCCAACCTCGAAAGAAATCTCTACCTGGCAGTGCAGTTGAAGGAACTGGGCGTACCCATGGTGCTGGTGCTGAACATGGCCGACGAGATGAAAACCAAAGGGCTGCATGCGGATATCAAGAAATTGAGCAAGATAATCGGCGCCCCGGTGGTTCCCGCTATTGGCGTACGAAACCGGGGCACGGATAAAATTGTGGCTCGGATTATCGAAGTAGCCCAGGGCGATTGGTCTCAGTCGGAAAAGGTGCCCGTGCATTATGGCAGCGAAATCGAAAATGAATTAACTAAAATCGCTGAACCAATTATCCGACGAGCCGACCAACTCCAACAGACCGGCTCAGATTGCAACTGTCCGCTTTGCCTGGTGACCAATCCGCAGTGGGTAGCGTTGAAACTGCTGGAAAATGACAGCGAAGTAATCGGCAAAATGCATGACAGTGCTATTCGCCGGGAAGTCGATCAGCAGGTGGAGCACAGCCGAAAATATCTGACATCTATATACGGCGAAGACCCCGAGTCGGTAATAGCCGAGCAGCGTTATGGTTATGTTCATGGGATCTGCCGCACCGTCATTCGTCGAACTACCGAAGCACGGATCAATTTTTCCGACAAGTTTGATAAGGTGCTTACCAATCGATTGCTGGGATTGCCGATTTTCGCGGCGTTGATGTATTTGACCTTCTGGTTCGTTTTTGCGGCGGGCCAATACCCAATGGGTTGGATCGAAACGGCCCAGCAGGTCCTTGCCGAACAGGTAAGCAACCTTTGGCCGAGTGGTTCGGACAGCGTTTTGCGATCACTCATTGTCGATGGAATTATCACCGGTGTGGGTGGAGTGATTGTTTTTCTGCCCAACATTATGCTGTTGTTTCTGGCTTTGTCACTGCTGGAAGACACCGGTTACATGGCCAGGGCGGCTTTTATCATGGATCGGCTCATGAAATGGGTCGGCCTGCACGGCAAGAGCTTTATCCCTATGCTTACCGGATTCGGCTGTTCGGTGCCGGCGATATTGGCCACGCGGATTCTGGACAACCGCCGTGACCGGTTTACGACAATTTTGGTTCTGCCCTTGATGAGCTGCGGTGCCCGGGTGCCGATTTATTTGCTCATCATCCCGGCGTTTTTTACCTCGGCCCGCTCGGCATCGGTGGTGATGTATTCGATGTATCTGATCGGAATCGTGATTGCAATCGTGTGTGCCCGGCTGCTGCGCTCGACAATGTTCAGGGGTGAGTCTTCACCTTTTGTCATGGAACTGCCCCCTTACCGAATCCCCACTTTGAAAGCGGTGCTGATTCACATGTGGCAGCGGTCATGGCTTTACCTGCGTAAGGCCGGAACCGTAATTTTGGCTTTTTCCGTCTTGATGTGGTTCCTGGCTTCGCATCCACGCCTGCCCCAGGAACAGATTGAACAATTAAGACAGGAGAAAATTGTTGCCTTGGAGCAGCAAGGCAATTTTCCATCTTCGGAAGCTGCAGCTATTGAATTGACCAATCAGGAACTGCAGGACGCCAGGTTGTCTTATTCGATAACCGGACGGCTCGGCCGAACTTTAGAACCGTTATTGAAACCGCTGGGATTCGACTGGCGGATCGGCACTGCTTTGGTTGGTTCGTTTCCGGCTAAAGAACTGTTTGTTTCACAGATGGGAATCGTGTTTTCGCTGGGCCAAGTTGAAACTGAAGAATCTCCAGACCGGGCGCTGCAGTCGGATCAGAATCAGAATCAGGATCAGGACCAGCCCGGCACCTCTTCTGCGGTTTCTTCTACGCAGGCTGATTTATCGGTTTCCCCTCAGGCTGCTTTACGAACCCGATTAAAACAAACCTACAGTCCGCTGGTAGGCTTTTGTATAATGCTTTTCTGCCTGATTAGTGCGCCCTGCATGGCTACGGTAGCGGTTACCAAACGGGAAACCAATTCCTGGCGCTGGCCGATGTTTCAGTTTTTTGGACTTACAGGTCTGGCTTATTTGATTACACTGGTCGTTTATCAGATGGGCAGTTTTATCCAGACCGGTATTTAGCCCATCTGGTTTTTGGAAAATCTAAAATTTAGCAAGAAGTTAACTTTAGGTGAATTATGGGTGATATAATTGCTTACATTGTCGTTGTTTTGGTGCTAATCATGGTGGGCTGGGCGTTTATCCGAACCCTCAAAAAAGGCGGCGGTTCACACCAATGCTGCTGCGGGCTGGATTCCAAAACCTGCGTCCCAACTGACCAAGGTGCTGCTGACATCGTAAAACGATACGATAACAACTCCAAATCAGATTCCCAGAATAACCAGAATAATAGCTGTCCCGGCAATTGTAGTTCCTGCAAACAATTTCCGTAAAAATAACATAAGTGCTTGACTATCAATGATATATCCCATTTACGGCCGGCAGCTAAGGCTGATTCCGACCAATTTTTTGTAAAATTCCAACATTTATTTGTTTGCTACATGAGTTGCTTTGGCTTATAATGAATGATAATTCATAATATATAACAATGGTTACTTAATATGAATAGGCAATCATAAAAGTAGTCGTGGAATAATATCAGAATGTTTCAGTGGTAAAGTTGGTTTGAATGGAAAAAAAGTTGACTCGAAAAGAACGGGAAAAGCAGCGTCGCCGTTTTGATATTCTCGAAGCGGCTGAAATCATCTTTGCCGAAAAAGGTTTTGATCGAACCACCGTCGAAGATATTGCTGCCCATTCGGAATTCGCGGTGGGAACACTCTACAATTTGTTTTCTGGCAAAGAACAGCTTTACAATTCCCTTATTGAGATACGCTCCAAACAAATGTCTGCTGAAGTTAACGCGGTGCTGGATAAAACAAAGGGACCGCTGGAAATGGTCCGTGCCTACGTAAACGCCAAGATCAAGCTTTTCACAAAATACCAATATTTTGTTTGTTTATACAGCCGGGAACGACTGGGTGATCGCTTTATCAACCATGACCTCTGGCGAGAAACTATCGCGCCGCTCTATAATGGAGTTTTATCGCGGCTGGTCGATGCTATTCGCGCTGGTGTCAGCCAGGGAATTTTCCGCAACGACATCGATCCGGAAGACATCGTTATTGCCCTGGAAGGTTTGACCGATGGTTTTGTTTACGCCTGGCTGGAAAATCCGGACACCTTTCCCTTTGAAGAAAAAGAACAAAGCATGATAGACTTTTTTATTAGTGGAGCCCTAGCCAAATAATGCTTTCACACAATTTAAACCGAAAAAATTATTTTCTTAAATTTCCCTTCCTGTCGCTTATGCTGCTTTTGTTTGCGCTGGCCGGTTGCCCCTCTCAGCAAAGTATTGAGAGAGATTTCCAGCAGCGTCGGGAAATTAGTTATCAGAATCTCACGCGGACCGGGCAAAGCCAGGGCACTACTGACCTGGAAATGGTTGCCGGGCAATTGAGCATGTCCGATTGCCTGGAGTTGGCTTTGCGACACAACAAGGATGTGCAGATTGCCAAAGAAAACCTGCTCGAAGCGAAGGGACAGATGACCGAAGCCATTGCCACCGCTTTGCCGACGGCGAGTTTTACCGGGTCCGCCCTGCGAAACGACAACAGCGGATTTGCCTCCCAGAAAGAAACTTACGACCTGATGGTTCTGGCCCGACAGCCTTTGTACCTCGGCGGTCTGGCCGGGGCCGCTATCGACGCTGCTGCCGTATTCTCCTACATGTCCCAGCAACAACTGCGCCAGGTGCTGCACAGTGTTTACCGCCAGGTTCGCCACGCTTATCTGGACAACCTGCTGGCGACGGAGATGGTTAAGGTCGCTCAGCAGGCAAAACTTGACGCTGACGAACATTTGCTGGACACCGAAAAGCAGTTAAAGTACGGCACGGGAACAAAATTCGACGTGCTCCGGGCTCGCGTTCGGGCAACTTCTCTCGAAGCCGAGTTAATCCGCAGACAAAACCAGGCCGGCATCAGCTTAACAAACCTGCTCAACGTGCTCGGGGTTTCACAACTGAGCGACATTCAACTGACCGACACGTTGATATTCAAAAAACAGCCACCCTCCGCCCGGGACAACCTGTTCCTGGCCATGAAGCAAAGGCCGGAACTGCTCATCGGCGAAGCCATGATTCGGCTGGCCCGCAACAACATCAAAGCTCAGCAGGCCGCCGATCGACCCAAAGTGTATTTGCAGGGAACCTACCAGAGAACCTATCCGGGTTTTTCTTCTAATTTCAGCAATTTAATCCCTGCTGGTGACGAAACGGATCCGGACGCCGCCACTGCAGTGCCATCGTTTGGCGGCAAAGAGTGGGAACGAACCATGAGCGGCGGGATCGTCATGGAATGGCCTTTCTTCGACGGCTTCGCCACCGCCGGCAGGGTAACTCAGGCAAAAGCTGATCTGCACCGCCAACAGGTCACGTTGAGAAAACTGGAACAGCAGGTCCAGTTTGAATTAAACCAGGCTGTCCTGAATCTGCAAAGCAGCGAAAATTTCGTTCAGTCGCAGTCGGGCAACGTTGATAGTGCCGAAGAATCCCTGCGTCTGGCACAGGTGAATTATCGCGAGGGAACCGGTACTTCTCTGGACGTGATTTCCGCCCAAACCGCCCTGGATCAGGCCCGGGCCGATTACATCACCGCCGTGCACTCCTATGAAATTTCACTACTGAGTCTTGAATGGGCAATGGGAGATATTGATTTTGGCCTGCCAGATAATGCCGCTTCTAATGAAACCGAATCGGCCGAAACTATAACGGCAACTCAAACCGAAACAGCCGAAACCAAAACAGTAACTGAAGACGAGCCAACCAAAACCAATACAACTAACCAAACCGGATCAACTCAGCCAAACCATGATCCTGGTAAACCAGTAGAATAACCGGCAATTTAGGGAAACTGAGCAATGAAAAAGTTTTTGATTATTCTTATCATAGTTTTAATCCTTGCCATCGGAGCGGGTTTGCGGATTCACGCTTTGGTAACCACAAAAGCTGTTGATAGCGTGGAAAAAATCCAGCAGAAATCCGGCATCCCCGTGCGGGTGTGCGAGGTCAAACGCACCGATCTGGAAAACACCGTTTCGGTTAGCGGCAGTATCGAACCTTTACAGACCGTGCACATTTGCCCCGTAATCGCCGAAAGAATCCAGACCATTCATGTCAATGTCGGTCAAAAGGTTGCCCAAGGTGATCTGCTCGTTACCTTGGACCCCACTAAAAGCAAACTCAACCTGGCTGCGGCCCAGGCTTCACGCGATTTGGCACAGCATCGGTTGACCGAACTGCTCAACGGCTCCCGTCCGGAAGAAATCGAAACCGCCCGCGCCGCCGTTGCCCAGGCTCAGGCTTTCTATCAGTTGCAGCAGTTGGAACTGGAACGGTTCAAAAAGCTCTACGAAGAAGAAGCCACCACCCTGCGCCAGCTCCAAACCGCTGAAAATCAATTCAACTCCGCCAAAGCTGCTCTCGATTCCGCCCAGGCGCAATTCAACCTGATAAAAAAGGGACCACGCGACGAAGACATCGCCATGGCCCGAACGCAACTGGCCTCCGCCCAGGTAGCCGTCAAACAGGCCGAGCAGAATCTGTCCGACCATTATCTAACCAGTCCCATCGACGGCCGCACCACCGTCCATCTGTTGGAGCCCGGCGATATCGTCGATTTCAACAAGACAATTTTTCAGGTGCTGCAGATCGATCCGGTTTACCTGGTGCTGGAAGTGTCCGAACTTTACATCCCAAGCCTGAAACTGCAAATGCCGGTTAACATCACCGTTGACGTCCTGCCTGGTGAAATTTTCACCGGTATCGTGAACCAGATCAATCCTCAGGCCAATCCCGCTACTCGCGGCTTCACTACTAAAATCCTCATCGACAACAAGAACGAAAAATTAAAACCCGGAATGTTCGCCCGCGCCCGGATTGTTATCGATAAAATCCCAAACACCCTGGTGGTTACCACGGACGCCATCCGCTTCGAAGGTAGTCAGGCCTTTG
Organism: Sedimentisphaerales bacterium; assembly: GCA_016934515.1. Lineage (GTDB taxonomy): Bacteria > Planctomycetota > Phycisphaerae > Sedimentisphaerales > SM23-30 > JAFGSR01. Next base: position 3,581 of record JAFGSR010000080.1, on the reverse strand, counting down.
TGCTCGTAGTTGACGATTCGCTGACCACTCAAAAACGCAACATCACCTCGGGATCAGCCTTCGACAATCTCACCCAGGTCATCGACGGTTTAAACGCCGGCGAAAAAGTTATCACCCTCAGCCAGGACATCGTCCAGGATGGCTCAAAAGTGATAATCTCCCCCGAATCGAATTTTCCCAATCCTGATGATAACTAATATTAAATAAACGAACAATAACCACTTGAGAACGCTATGAACTTAACCAAAACATGTGTTTCACGCCCGGTTCTGGTAACCATGATTATGACCGGTTTGGCCGGCATCGGCATCTTCTGTTACGTACAGTTGTCCCGCGAGTTATTTCCGAATGTGGAATTCCCGATGGTCACCGTTACCACCATTTACGAAGGTGCCGGACCCTCCGAAGTGGAACAGCTTATCAGTAAGGAACTCGAAGACGAAATCAGCACCGTCGAAGGCATCAAACACCTACGCAGCATTTCTCAGCGGGGGCTCTCTCTGGTGCTGGCGGAATTTTATCTCGGCACCGATATTGATGTCGCCGCCGCCGATGTCCGGGCCAAAGTGAACATCGTCCGCCCGATGCTGCCCGAAGAGGCCGAAGACCCCATCACCATGAAATTCGACTTCAACGCCCAGCCCGTCATGCAACTGTCCATTTCTGCCGATCGTTCTTTACGCGAAGTCTTTCACACCGCCGAACAGCAAATCAAAGACCGCATCTCTACCGTACCAGACGTTGCTTCGGTAGAAATCATCGGCGGCCAGGATCGCGAAATCCACATCTTCGCCAAGCAGCAACGGCTGCGCGCCTTGGGACTCAGCATCACCGATGTAGCTGCTGCGGTGGCTGCTGCAAACCTCGAAACCCCCGGCGGACACATCTCTCAGAACGCCCGCGAATACAGTATCCGCCTGCGCGGAAAATTCACTTCCCTGGACCAGATTCGCAATCTAAAAATCCCCGTTCCCAGCGGCCGAGACATTTATCTGCGCGAAGTGGCCGAAGTTAAGGACTTTTACAAAGACATCCGCGAAAAAACCCGCGCCGACAACAAAGTCTGTGTTGGCATGAGTGTCAAAAAACGTGCCGGCGGCAACACCATCGCTGTGGACCAGGCCGTTCGCGAACAAATCAAAGATCTGCTCAAAATTTTGCCCAAAGATTACGAAATTATCGTCCAGGACGAACAGGCTTCCTGGATCACTTCTTCCATTCAGAACGTCTTCCAAAACATGTACATTGGCATCATCCTGACCGCGGTGGCACTGTTCCTGTTCCTGCACAGCTTTCGCAGCGTGCTGATTATCTCGCTGACCATGCCGATCTCCGTCCTGGCCACTTTCATCATCATGTATCTGATGGGCTTCACCCTCAACATGATGTCGCTGATGGGACTTGCGATGACCATCGGCGTGCTGGTCAACAACGCTATCCTCGTCCTGGAAAACATCACTCGTTACATTCACCTGGACCACCCTCCCGACCAGGCCGCCACCGAAGGTACCAGCGAAATCGCTATTGCCGTTGCCTCCACCACCCTGACCAATGTTGTGGTGTTCGTACCCATCGCCTTCATGGGTGGCATCATCGGTGAGTTTTTCAAAGACTTCGGCTTGACCGCCACTTTCGCCACCATCGTTTCGCTTTTCATCTCGTTCACCCTGGCCCCGATGATGGCCGCCAAACTGCTCAACAAAAAAAACACCAGCGTAACCGGCCGCTCCCTGCTCGACCGCTTGGGCAAAGGTTTTGACAATCAACTGGACCAACTGCGTAATGCTTATTCCAACGGCCTCAATTGGTGTCTCAACCATCGCGTCATTATTACTGTTCTGATGTTCGTGATTTTTATCGGGTCTCTTCAACTGGGCCGGTTCATCGGCTCGGAATTTATCACTTCCATGGACCAGGGCAAATTCATGATCTCACTGGAAATGCCCGTCGGCACCCGCTTCGAAGAAACCGACGCTGCCACTGCTAAAATCGAACAAACCCTCGCTGATAAAAAGGTTCTGCCCGAGCTGGTTGGCTTGTACAGCTCCATCGGTCGCACTCTCGGCGGTGAAATTGGCGGCTCCAGCCAGGCTGTCAATGTTGCTCAGGTACTTATCACCATAGTGGACAAAACCGAACGCAAACAGAGCACCAAGGAAATCATGGATCGCATCCGTCCCGATCTGGCCCGGGCGGCGGTGCCCGGGGCACGTATTAAACTGCTGGAAATCAGCGGCGGTGGAGGCGGTGAAGCACCTATTCAACTGGAAATCGTCGGCGACAATATCGAACGGGTCAACGATTTCGCCAAAAAAGCCCTGGCCATCATCAACGATCCCCAACTGATCCCCGGTGCCATTGATGTCGATACCAATTATCGCTTAGGCCAGCCCGAAATCCGTATCATCCCCGACCGTGAAAAGTGCCGCGATTGCGGAATCGACACCCGCTACCTCTCCCAGGTTGTCGCTTCCAGCTTCGAAGGCATCCTGGTTAGTGAATACCGCGAAGGAGCCTTCAATTACGACATCCGCGTCCGTAGCGATGTCGAATCCCGCTCAAACGTCGGCGATGTCGAAAAACTCACCATAATGAACCGCAATGGTGACCTCATCCCTCTGCCCCAGGTCGCAAAAATCCACCATACCTTCGGCCCGGCCCAGTTGTTCCGCAAGGACCGCCAGTCCCTGGTCACCATCAGTTGCGACGTTAGCGGCCGCAGCCCCGGTGAAGTCGTTGCCGACATTAATAAAAATCTCGAAGCCCTGAAACCCGATTATCCCAATTGCAATTTCGTCTTCGGCGGCGAAATCGAAATGATGCAGGAAAGCTTCGGCCGGTTGTTCACTGCTCTGATCATGGCTATCTGCCTCACTTACATGTTGCTCGCCGCGCTGCTGGAATCTTTCCTTCAACCGCTGATCATCATGATCTCCCTGCCCTTGAGCCTGATCGGAGTCTTCCTGGCGTTATTCCTGATGGGCGGCACCTTCTCCATCTTCTCCATCATGTCCATTATCATGCTCGTCGGCCTGGTCATCAACAACAGCATCATCGTCATCGACTACATCAACACTCTGCGCCGCCGCGGCATTGACCGTCGCGAAGCCATCCTCGAATCCGGTAGAACCCGTCTGCGCCCCATCCTCATGGCCAACCTCACCACCGTCGTCGCCATGATACCCCTGGCAATGGGAATGGGTTGGGGCGGTGAAATGCGCGCCCCCATGGCCATGGTCCAGATCGGCGGCCTGCTCGCCGGTGGCGGACTCGGACTCCTCATCGTCCCCGTTATCTACACCATCTTCGACGACGCCAAACACCTAGTCGGCCGTATCTTCCACCGTCAAACCGACCTCGTCCATCACGCCGTCAAAGACTCGAACACCACCTCCTGAAAACCACACCGTTATTAACAAAAAATGAATTGAAACTCAAACACTCGCATCCAGAGTTTTGAATTTTGAACATTTGAATTTGTTTAGGATTTAGGGATTAGAGTCTTTCTCTAAGTAAACTACAACATTTGCGCACATAATTTTCATGGCATTGCCTAACCTCAACATTTACAATGTGTTAGG
>JAFGSR010000079.1 GCA_016934515.1 Sedimentisphaerales bacterium | reverse complement strand
CGGTGGCGGGAGTGTTGAGGGCTGACGTGGGTGTTGCGGAAGTGCTGCGGGCGACGTTTCCGGGTGGGTCGATCAGCGGGGCGCCGAAGATTCGAGCGATGGAGATTATCGACGAATTGGAACCGACGGCGCGGAGCGTTTACACGGGCAGCATCGGCTGGATCGGGGTTAACGGTGATCTGGATTTGAATATTGCGATCAGAACGGTTATTCTGGCAGCGAAGCGGGCGTTTGTGCAGGTGGGCGGAGCGGTGGTGGCGGACAGCGAAGAGCAGGCGGAGTTCGACGAGACGCTGGCCAAGGCGGCGGCGCTGGTTAGGGCGTTGTGGGCGACCGGAGCAGGAGTAGACAATTTAAAAATCAAAAATTAAATATCAAAATTATTGAAAGTGGATGCGAATGGATGAATATGTTTTTTTGAACCATGGTCTGGTGCCGGCGGCGGAGGCGCGGATCAGTATTTTTGATGCGGGGCTGTTGCATGGGGTGGGGCTGTTCGAGACGATGCGCAGCTACCAGGGACAGATTTTTCGCCTGGAGGATCACCTGGACCGGCTGTATCATTCGGCGGAGGTGCTGGGGATTTTGATAACGCAGAGGCGGGCGGAGTTGGCGGAGTGGCTGGAGGTTTTGCTGGAGACCAACGATCTTAAGGATGCCCGGCTGCGGTTGACGGCTACGCGCGGCTCGCTGAAACAATTGCCGGATGACGAACCGCCGGAGTCGATGGTTTTTGCTACAGCGACAGCGATGCAGCCTTATCCGGCGGAATATTACCGGCGGGGGATGACGGTTACGCTTTGCCCTTATCGCCAGAATCCGTTCGATCCGACGTCGGGGCACAAGAGTCTGAATTATTTTTCGCGGCTGGTCGGTTTGCAGCAGGCTCAGCAGCAGCAGGCGGGCGAGGCGCTGTGGTTTACGGCAGATGGGAAACTGGCGGAGGGGTGCATCAGCAACGTTTTTATGGTAAAACAGCAGCGGCTGTTGACGCCGACGGTGGAAACGGGCATTTTGCCGGGCATTACGCGAAAAGTTGTGATGGAACTGGCGACGGCGGAAGGGATGAAAATTGAAGAAGGGCTGTTCAGTATGAATGACCTGCTGGCGGCGTCGGAGGTATTCCTGACCAACAGCATTATGGAACTGATGCCGGTCTGCCGAATCGACCGGCAGGCAATTGGCAAGGACAAGCCCGGGCCGATTTACAAAAAGCTGCATGAGTTGTATCAACAGGCGGTGCAGGCGGAATGCGACCCGGCTTCGCGATAGCTACGCCGCGGCAAGATGATCAGTCACGACAAGGTCGTGCCTCGACGGGCGAATCAATAACGAATTATGAATGACGATCCAGAGCTGATAAACCGGCACGGGAATTCAATTGTTCAAGAACAAACACAAGGCACGAAAGGCTTAAGATTTTCAACAGTTAAGTTAAAGGTTAACGCAATGAAGTTATCTGAGATAATGGTGATTTTGCAGGAGATTGCTCCGGTGGAGTTGGCGGAGGATTGGGACAACGTGGGGCTGCTGGCGGGTGATCCGGAGCAGACGATTAAGAAAATCATGTTGACCATCGACCTGACGGCGGAAGTGATGGCGGAAGCGAAAAAGTTCAAGGCTGATCTGCTGCTGGCCTATCATCCGCCGATCTGGGATGCAATAAAGAAGGTGGTCCGGGGCATGGGTGCTTCACCGCTGGTTTACGAAGCCATCCGCAACAACATGGCTATTTACGCGATGCACACGGCTTTGGATGTCGCCCGGGGCGGCGTGAATGATTTGCTGGCGGAGATTGTGGGAATCGCTAATCCTGAATCGCTGCAGAAGCCGGAGGTGCAGACCGGGGCGATGTGCAAGCTGGTGGTTTTTCTGCCGGAAGGTGATCTGGAAAAGGTTTCGGAGGCGATTTTCGCAGTTGGTGCCGGGGACATCGGCGAAAAGGCAAAATACAGCAAGTGCAGTTTTCGCTGTAAGGGGACCGGCACGTTTCAGGGCGAGCGGGACAGCAATCCGACCGTGGGTAAGGCTAGGCGGTTCGAACAGGCGCCGGAGTTGAGGCTGGAAACCATTGCCCCGAGGGAAAAGATTGGTGCGATTGTTCGAGCCATGGTAGCGGCGCACAGCTACGAAGAAGTGGCTTACGATGTTATTCCGCTTTACGACGGGAGCAACGAGTTGGGGTTGGGGCGTTGGGGTGATCTGGCGGAGCCGATTGCTGCGGGTGAGTTGATTGAAAAGATTAAAAAGCGACTTAAAGTGAAAACGGTTGGCATTATTGGTCCGGCGTGGCGAAAGGTGCGGCGGGGGGCGGTTTGTGCCGGTTCGTGCGGATCATTGTTGCGTAACGTGATTCGGCAGAAGTGCGATTTTTATCTGACCGGCGAACTGAAACATCACCACGCGCTGGAATTGCAACAGGCCGGGGTAACCGCGGTATGTGTGAGCCACACGGTTTCGGAAAGAATTATTCTGCCCAGGATCGCAACGAAATTGCGCCGACAATGTCCGCGGGTGGAAATCAAAATCAGCGGCAAAGATCGCGATCCGTTTCTTTGGAGTTAACGATGCGAATTTTGCTAAAGACAATTTTGCTGACGATTATCTTGCTAGGCGGGTGCGGTCCGGCGATGTATGAATCGAGCAGTAATGTAGCTGCCCGGCGCGTGGTGGTTAATCAACCAGCCGCTCGATTCGAAATGACCACTCAGCCCTCACAGGTCAGCAGCGGAACAACTGCTTCGATTGCACCATCAGGTTCGCCTGCACCATCAGGTTCGCCTGCCACAAAAACATCGTCGGCTTTTTTGCCGGCGGCGCGCGTTAACGGACAGGAAATTTCCACCGAGCGGATTTTGCAGGTGCTGCTGAGGGGCCGGGGACGGGCGGTGCTGGATAATCTGATCAGTCTGGAACTAGCCCGGCAAAAGGCGGCGGCGAAAGGGATAACCGATTTCGACGGGATTCGGGCGGCTCAGATGAATCGGCTGCTGGAGGACATGGCACCGGGCAAAGCGGAAGCTGAAAAACAGGCGTTGCTGGAATACCTGCTTAAAAGCCGGGGACTTACCCGGCAGGAATTCGGGCTGATTATCGAACGGCAGGGACTGCTGCGGCAACTGGTGCAGGATCAGGTGCAGATCGATCAGGCGCTACTGGAGAAGGAATTTCAGCACCTGTATGGGGCAAAGGTGGAAATCCGCCAATTAGTCGTGAGCAATTTCCGCCGAGCGAACCAGGCTCTTAACCGCCTGGCTGAGGGCGAGGACTTTGTTCAGATAATCCGGGAGATGTCGGAGGATCAATTGACGCTGGCGAAGGATGGCTTAACCGGGCTGTTTTCGGCGGCTGATGAGCAGGTGCCGGAAGCTGTTCGTCAGGCGGCTTTGAAAATGGAACAAATTAATCAGATGAGCGAGCCGATTCATTATCAGGATGAAATGGGCCGGGACTGGTGGTGTCTTTTTCGCCTGGAGCGTATTGAGCCGGCTGAGTCGGTGGATTTTAACCAGGTTCGGCCTGAGCTGGAACGCAGTGCCCGCGAAAGGCAGATCAATAAGCGCATGCTGCAATTGCAACAGCAGTTGCAGCAGGAGGCTCGAATTGAAATCATCAATCCGATATTTAAACCACAGTAAGTTTTTACGATTTAGATCAATTATGAAGTTAATGACGAATGACGAAGCCCGAATGATGAATCAATAACGAATGACGACACGGAGCGCAACGAAGATCCCGGCACGGAATGACGAATAACGATTCGAAGCGTAGAATTCTTCTCTGCGGACAAAAAATCAGGCACAGAAATTCAATCCAAATGCAAAACTCTAATCAAGCGAATTTTTACCTGTAAAACAAAGAGATGAAAAAGGATCAGGATCGGTATGGGACTGAGATCAGGATGCAAAATTGATACAGACTTTTCCGGTGGTATATATTTGCCGGCGGTGGGGGCGGTCCCGGCAATGGACAGCATCGAAACGGTTGAATACGTCGGCGATTTATTTTTGCCGCTGGAAGTTGACGGCCGCGAGATAGCGGTCGAAGTTAATCCGGACAAGTCCGTCTGTCAGGGTGATATTCTGGGCCGAACGGACGGCTACCTCCTGAGAGCGCCGCGTAGCGGAGATTTGGCAGGACGACGAAAGATTCGAACCAGCCGGGGGCGCCGCTGCGATTCGCTGGTTCTGCGGATTAAAAACCGCAGCGAGGCCGAAAACCACAGCGAGGCGGAAAAAAGCAGCGACCAAGCTGAACATTCGGAAGATGCTTTGGTGCCGGGAGGAATTGTCGGATCCAGCGAGGCGGCCCATGCGATTGTCCTGCAAAAAATCGAACAGGCCGGCATCGTCGAGGAATGCAGCGGTCAACCGTTGGCGAAGCTGTTGGAGCGGCAATCGGGAAAAACTTACGCGGTGGTGGCCAACGTGGTTCCCCTGGAAGAAACACTCAACGGGCCGCTGACGATTTTGCAATTTTGGCCCGAGCAGGTTTATGCGGGGCTGACCATCCTGAAGAAATTCCTGGCCGCCGATAGGGCCCTGCTCGCCTGGCCTCACAATTTTGCCCTGGATAAGCGTACCGCCCGTGCCTGGGAAATTCGCGCGGTCCCGGTCAGTGGGAAATACCCCCAGGGCCGCCCCGATGCCCTTGTGCGTACCCTGCGAAAACGCCGACTTGTACCGACCAGAAAAACCAAAGAAAATTCCACCCTGGTAGTCACGCCCCAACTGTTACGCCAAGTAGAAAGGGCGGTGCTGGCGGACAGCTTTGCCCTGGAGAGGCTGGTTACGGTTTGCGGCGACATGGTGAAAAAACCGGGCCATTACCTTGTGCCGATCGGGATGCCGTTAGTCGAGTTGCTCAAGCAAGCTGAAATCACCGCTCAGCCCCACCACGTTATTAGCGGTTGCTCTCTGGCGGGCAAAGCGGTGGATGCTGAACAAACTGTTGTGGACCAGTGCTGCGAATCGGTTATGGCGCTGCATCGGCTGCCCCGGACCGCGGCTCATCACTGCATCCGTTGCGGCTGGTGCATTGATTTCTGCCCGGCCCAGATCGATCCGGCCCAACTAATGCAATTCGCCGAAACGGGTCAATATCACCAGGCCAACGAAATCGCCGTAAATACCTGTCTGGAGTGCGGCATTTGTTCCTATATCTGCCCGTCAAACCTGCGGATCATGGAAAACATTCAGATAATCAAGCGTAAGTTGCAACCGGACAAATCCGCCGGCAAGCGAGGCCGAAAATGAGAAAAAACCATCAAACAGAAATCCTGCCGTTGCCGCCTTTTCGCGAAGTGCCGGAATCCATGCGGCGGATGATGCGTACCAAGATGGGAATTTTGCTGCTGCCGGCCACGGCGGGGTGGCTGTTTTTCGGCTATCGGGCGCTGGCGTTGATGGTGGTGGCGGCGGGAACGGCGGTAATCGCCGAGTTGATCTGCAATCAGGTTCGGCACATCAAGGTACCCGGCAGCACCACCCACGGGGCGATGATGGGCCTGCTGGTGGCACTGATGTTGCCCGCTCATGCGGAATGGTTTGTTGCCGTGGTGGGTTCGGTTGCGGCGGTGGTGATAGGCAAGCAGTTCTTTGGCGGGCTGGGACATTATCTCTGGCATCCGGCGTTGGTGGGAAGGTTGATTGTGCAATTGTTTTTCGGTGAGCAACTCGCTCAAACCTCAGCCGGACTGCTGGATCGGGGGCACATCTTTTTCGGCAATATCAATAACCACGCCGCCCAGGCGGACAGTTGGCTGCGGGTGGACTGGTTCAACGGACCTCTGGCAAACAACGCCGAAGCATTTCTGTTAACCCGGCCGATCGAAGCGCTGCGGGACTTTTCCGGGATGCATTTTGTCGATTCCGCCGAACAAATGAATCAGTACCTGCTCGAGCACCTTCCCACAATTCAGCATTGCATTTTCGGCGCCGTGCCGGGTGCTATGGGCGAAACCTGTGCCATTATTCTGCTGGTGGCGGGATTGTGCCTGATCTATCGGGGCTACATGCACTGGCAGATGCCGGTGATGTTTTTGGCAGGGGCTTATTTGGCAGCGATGGTGCTACCGATAATAGTAAACCAGCCGGGTAAGAGCCCGACCTTGGTATCCCTGCCGATTTTGTCCGAAAATATCGCGGTTGGTTTCTGTTACGTTAACTACCAGCTTTTCAGCGGCTCACTCATGCTGGGTGCCTGGGTGCTGGCTGGAGAGATGACCTCCCGGCCGATCACCGTCCGGGGACAGGTGATTTTCGCCCTGGCCGGTGGGGTGCTGACCATGATTTTCCGCCTCTACACTCCGATTGCGATACCCTGTTATGCCGCAATTCTGGTAATGAACAGCCTGACACCAGCTTTAGACCGCCTGACCCGACCTAGAGGCCGACGGGCCCTGAGCCGAAATATCGAGCTATTGCCGGATTAACAAGCTGTCAAAATTTCCCTTTATCTTAGGCCGAAAATGAGGGATAATTCCATCAGTGAGCAATAATCGGTGTCTGTTTGCCGATTTCTACCAGATCGGGCCTGAATTACAGTCTGGTATTAAGGTTCCTTACAAATGGAAATGCACCAATTGGAAATCATGGATAAATGAGCGAAAAAACCCAACAAGATGACTACTGCGATCAGGAAGACCAGAATTGCCCGGACATTGAGGATTGTCCAAACGGGAGTTCCGAAGCTGCCGATTTCACCAATCTGGAAGAGCCAACTGAAACGACTGATTCCATCGAACCAGCCGATCCCACTGCAATGGATGATTCGGAAGTTACTTCGTCAGACGATGGCCCGACTGAAAATGCCCCGGATTCCGATCATGAAATCAATACCCATGAAATTACCACCACCAGTGTGATTGAGGCGGTGCTTTTTGCCAGTGACGAACCGATTACCCCTCAGAAGCTGGCGGAGATTGTCGGCACCGGCGGCGTGAAGGAAATCCGACAACATGTTGTTGAGCTTAACGAAAAATACGACCGACAGGATTGCGCTTTCTGCATCGAGTCCATTGCCGGCGGCTACCAGATGCTCACCCGCAGCGAATACAATGTCTGGCTGGGTAAGTTGCTCAAGGTACGCAGCGAAAGCAAATTATCACCGGCGGCGTTGGAAACCCTGGCCATCATTTCTTACAAGCAGCCGATCATGCGTGTGGACGTCGAAGCTATACGTGGCGTGGGTTGCGGCGAAATGATCCGCCAGTTATGCGAAAAGGGCCTGGTTAAGATCGTCGGTCGGGCCGAGGAACTGGGAAGGCCGCTGCTTTACGGCACGACGAAAAAATTTCTGGAGGTTTTCGGACTAAGCAGCTTAAGAGACCTGCCCCAGGCTCAGGACTTAAAACCGCCGGCATAAATTAAAGGAACTTCTAAAAATTCAATTATCGAACAAGAAACCGGCGTTTTTAATCCCCTCCCTTACGGTTGGGGCTCTGAAAAGGTAATTTTTAGAGGTTGCCTTAATTTTCGCCCGAAAAAACAAGAATTACGCCCAACAGATTAACAAAGGCGGCTTTCTGGCCGATAATGAGGTTATGCATAATTGTCAGGATTGTTTTCTCAGGTTGATTATGAAAAAAAATGCTATTTATCGACACTTGAGTTTGTTTCTGTTAATGCTGCTCATCAGCGCCGCGGCGGGTTGTGCCCCAAACAACCGCCTTACACCCCGTTTCAAGTCCGGACAGAAATTTTCCCGTAAAATCACCCTCGTCTGTGACATGAGAATGATGTTTCCCGGTGCGGACCACCAGGAAAACGAGATGGTTCTGAATTATCAGGTCAGAGATGTCAGAAACGGCGTTGCCACCGTCGATGTTAAAATCGATTCTATCAAGTCGTCGATGCGCAGTCTGTCGGTTCAGGCCTCGTTTGACAGCGAAAACCCTCAGGCTAATTCCGATAAGTCAGCACCAGCATCGTCCAAAACTTCCCCGGCCCAGCTCCAAAAAACCAAAAGCAAAACATCTAACCCGGAACGCTTTTGTAAAAACTTTGTCGGGTTAAAAGGCACCGGCTATTCTGCCCGGGTGGACCGCAACGGAAAGGTCCTGGAACTGGTTGACGTGAACGAGCGAATCCAACGTGCTGCCACCGGGTCGATTGTGGACGGCTCCTGGGGCGGTCACCAGGTGGCCCTTTTGCTGTCTCCGAACAACCTGCGTGATTATGTCTCACCGGCATCATATCAGGCTCTGGCGGATGTTGACACCGAAACCGATCTCGGCAAAAGCCGGCTCAGCACCGAAATAGCTGAGACCCCCAGAGCTATTCCGGTAATGATCCAAAAAAAATTCACCCTGAAAGAAATCACCTCCAAAAATAATGAAAAACTGGCGATTCTGCCGCTGGAAATTTATCCGGTTGTTGACGAACCCCTGCCCGAATTCGCCCGCGAACCGGAAAAAAAGCGAAAACCAGAAATGATAATCAAGCGGGTTGACAAAGGCACCATGGGAAAATTAGTGGTTTCGCTCAGCGACGGGCAACTGGTAAGCTTTGAAGAGAAATTTTTCGCCGAAATCACCCTGGTCGGCATGGAAAAACTGACTAAGCCTTCGTCTTCCGATAAAAAAACCAATAAAACGTTTTATATGGTGCAAAAAACCATAGAACGTTTATAAGTCCTTTATTATGTATGTGAATTTCTTTATCGTTGCAAAATGGCGTTTAAGGTAGTAAAAAACAGTACGGAAAACTAAGGATATTATTTTCAGGAGAAAGCAATGATTAATCATGCAGTTAAATTGACGGTTCTTGGAGTGATTTTACTGATTATCGGCGGTTGCTCCGGCGGTGCCATGCAGGTCAAATATCAACCCGGCCAGACCGAAACGGTGCGTTTTGTCAGTGAGGATTCTTATAACAACTGGGTGGAAATGCCCGACGAAGATCCCACAGAAAAAAACGGCCGGGTAATCAAAAAGAACATCGAAATGACCCGCGAAATCGAATCGGTTAATCCCGACGGTTCAGCCATCATGAAAGTCACCCTGAATAAAGTTGAACTCAGTATGCGAACTTACCGCCAGCAAAAAGAGAATCTTTACAATTACGTCAGCACCCCCGAAGCAACCAAATCCGATCGTAATGGCGATCCGAAACTTGCCGGTGCCTCCTACAAAATTAAAATTGCCCCCGACACCACCGTTCAGGAAATTATCGATCTGGACCCGTTGCTAAAAAAACTGGGTATCGACAAAGATGACGAAACCATGGTGCCGCAGATTCTCAGCCCGGAAAGCATTAAGATGTTGCACGAAAGAGATTTCGTCAAAAGCGCTGTTCAGCCCGGTCAAACGGTTACCACTCTGATCCCCGTGCCTAACTTCATGATCAAGGCCCAGGCCATCGAACAAACCTTCACCGCTAAAAGCAGCGGCAACCAGGTTGCCGTCAACATTACCGGCCGCCCGATTCACACTCTTCCTGAAGGTTGGGATGAACCCGACCAGCCTGGTGATGTCGGACGCACCATCGTCAAACAGGCCAGCGATATGCAGGAATTCAAATATCAGGGGCAAGGCAAAATCAATACCGCCGACGGAAAAGTACTGAGCGAACAAAAGGACTTTTCCTGCACATTGATTCTGCTGGAAGAGAAAATTTTCAAAGGCCAAAGTAAAAAGAAAAAGGACAAATGGGGCGAAATGTTCACGATCGTGGAATCGAAACAAACTTTTGAAGCATTGCCCTGACAGTCTTAACGGTCCGTTATATATTAGCTTTGAATGAACATTAAAACCGGATTTCCCAATTAACCTTTGTCGGAAATGCGGAATTTGATGGTAGCGGCTATTTATCTATAATAGTCGCCTGAACGGTTATGAAGTTACCAACATTTCTTCCGAGGCGATGCGGCGTTCGTCCAGCCGGAAACGCATCTCTATTTGGAAGCTGAACACTTCTGGCACACCCTTCAACTACCCGCCTATGATTGGTCACATGTGCAAATCGGACGACTTTGGCTACCTGCACCGCTGGCGATAATAGCCAAACCTGCTGTAACACCAGGGGAGACAATTAAGGTTTGCTCCGATTTAGCAAAATGACGTTCATAAGTCTTAACCTAAGCAAGATTAATGGTTTAGAGTTGGCCACTTCCCACTTATCGTACTGAAATCATGCCAAAATGGCTTGCATATGATAGACGAATTTGGTAGTATTACGATAAGTAGAAAAATCAAGTATGTTTGAATTGTATATATGAAAAAATTGGTTAAATTTGGAGGAAAAAGCCATGAAACATATAGCATTTCTATATCTTGTTATCTTTTTAAGCACTCCGTTATTTTCTTTTGCCGATGATTACTACTGGATCGATCCTGCCGGCGGAGAACTCGGTGACGGGACCAAGTGGGACCAGGGCGTCGCGCCGGGGGAGGATGACTATGTCTATTTTACCGAGCCCAACAGTTACACGATATGGCTGGACGATTACTATACCCATGACCGTATGACCGTAGAAGGCTCGGATCTGGCGCTGGATCTGAACGGCAAGGAATACACCCTGGATACGACGAACGATAACAATCGTTCGGTAGTCATCGGTAATTTCGATACGGGGTCAGTAACAGTTTCAGGCGGGGGTGTTTACTGCCATGACATGTTCATGGCCTGGAACGGCGGCGACTCGGTAGGACGTCTGAACCTTAGCGGGGCTGAGACGTTTTGGCAGGGCCACGAGCCTTACGGGAATTGGTACGGCTTCTTTTACGGGGCTACCGGCGACGCAGAGATCAACGTAACGGACGACGCCCAGTTGATACACGGACACGGGCAGTGCAGCATTGGCTCGGAAAGTACGTCTAAGTTTAATATAGACGGACAAAACAGCGAATGGTTCGTGTCCGGCTTTTTCGAGATGTCGGCCTATGGCAAAACAACCGCCAATGTCAGCAATGGCGCTCGGGCGCGAATGGGGCTTCTTAAAATGGCAACGTACCGAGGCTCGGCCGCAACGATCAACGTAACCGGCAAGAGCCATGAAGCGGAATTGGCCATTGAAAATTATTGGAACGATCCTAATGGTTTGCATATCGGCGGGGCCGGCAAAGGGATTATTAACCTAACCGGATCAAAAATGCTTCTAATCGGCCATACGACCATCGGCGAGAAGGCCGGCGGCGAAGGCGAGTTGAATATTTATGACGGCTCGTGGGCGGAGCTGCTGGGTTCGGTAGCCGTAGGCGGTTCGCTGCAACAGGCCGGCGGGAAGGGCCTTGTTTATCTGTATGATGATCCCCACAACGGCGACTTTGCCGACCTGAACTGCGCCACGGAAGAAGAAGGGCAGTTTATGGTCGTCTGGCCGGACGGCACCATCCGCATGGACGGTGGTGAAATCAGCTTGATATTATATGCCTACAGTTATGCCAACCCGATAGATTTACGGGGCGGAACGCTGGAAGGCCGAGGCGTGGTTCGCGCCTACGTCAATAATTACGGTGGGGTGGTGTTCCCCGGGGCTATGGGCGGCGGCTATGACGAATGGAATATCCTGGACATCGACTACGATTATACCCAGGATGCCGACGGGACGCTGAAGATTCCCATTATGGGCGACAGTGGCGGCGATGGGTGGAACAATTGGAACTATGGCGGACTCCGGGTGAATGGCCAGGCAACTCTGGACGGTTTTCTGGATGTTGACCTCTGGAACGACTATGTGCCGGTTTATACGGATGAATATGTGATTGTCGAGGCGGCCTCGGTCAGCGGGCAGTTTATCAACGCTGCCTCCGAATATGTCTTTGAAGGCGGTACATTTGAGGTAGTTTATGAACCGGACCGGGTTATTCTGACACATTTTGAAAGCGAGCCACGTTGTACGGAATATCCGATTGCTGATTTTAACAAAGACTGTATGGTGAATCTGGTGGATTTTTCAATCCTGGCCTCGCAATGGCTGGATTGCAACCTCGAACCCACCGGCTTTTGTCCGTGAAAAATGCCGATTTAATCACATAAATAGAAAAATAACTCTAGTAAGCCCCCGGGAATCCCGCGGGCTTATTATCTTAATGGTAATGCTGTTACATTACCTTTTATATTACATAAAATCCTCCAAAAAGCGCAAAATAAGGTGCCCTCAGAGGTTTTTTCGCCCAAGCCAACGTAACGGCAATGTCTTCTGCATAATCTGAACCACAAAATCACCCACTAACAACATTATAGGACTGCCCAAAACGGTTAATCCTCGAAAATCTGTTCGCCAATGGGGTAAATAGCCGATAAATCTGCTTATCGGGACAAGTTTCTATCGCGAATTGCCCAATTAGCTCTTTCAGGGCCAACAGATATGAAAAAGGAACCTCGCCGGTGCTGCGAAGCGAACAAATCGAACAGCTTGCTTTAGACTGTGTCTATTTCAAAAGCGATCAACCCTGTCGGCCGCATTTGCACAAGGGCCTGACCTGCCGCTGTGCAACTTATTGTCCGACAACTTCCAGCCGATTGATTATTCAGTTGTCCTGCCCCGCCCAGGTCATCCGCAGTGCCGCCCTGGTGGACCGCATCAAAAACGAAGACCCAAATTGCCGGATTACCTATCTGACTCCCTTCGTGGAACTGCTGCATCCGCTGGTCGATGAGCCGCTGCCTTACGATGCCGGAAGCGTCTTACGTTGTCAAATGGAGCAATTCGATTACCTTTATAACCTCGACCTCGACAAGCGGGCCTGCGCCGTCAGCAATCTGGTGCACGCCGAAAACAAAAAAGGATTTTTCCTGCGTAACGGCCATTGCCACTGCTTCGACCGGTCCGGCCAGGTGCAATTCCTGAAAACCGTTCTGCCGCGAACCGCTGCTGCCGAGCCGCGACATTGGCTCAGAGACCTTTTCGCTCTGTGCGGCCTGGAATACCGCGGCGAAAGACCGCGATTGCACGTCCCCAACGACCTGCGGCAAAACAAAAATTTTGAAGGTTTTGTAGTCGGGCTTAACACCACCATCAAAACTCGAACCCGCACCAGCGGGTTCTGGGAAACCGCTCGCTGGGTCAAATTGATCGAAATGCTGGAAAATCTGGATATCAAAACTGTCCTGCTGGGCGACAACCACGCTGCCAATTACAATCGCCAAATTGCCGAACAAAGCCAGATTGAATTCCATTGCCCCCAAAATCTGCAGGAATCTCTCGCCATTATATCCGGCTGCGATATTGTCGTCTCGAACATGTCCAAAGAACTCGAAATGGCCCTGGCTCTGGCAAAACAGGTGGTGCTCCTGCATGACCGCGACCAAATCGCCACCGATTTCGGGTATCTCCGAGGCCGCGGTATCATCCTCGAAGCCTCCGACATCGCCGGACAACCCGCCAGTCTCGCCCAGATGCTCCCCGACGAACTTGCCGGAACCATCAAATCCCGCCTCGAACATCTCTGCGAAAATAACCTACTCTCGTCAAAAAGTGGTTTTTTGGGCCGCATTCAAGCCAATCTTACCCAAATGCGCGAAACAATCGCCACCAGCCGCCGCCGACCAACCTGAACCAAACCGCTCCGACCGGCAACCAGACCGCTCTGATAGGCCTACTTCTTCAAAAAGCACATCTTCACACCAATTTTCGTTTCTGGCCCGCGGATGTTGACTGAATCGCCGCGAACCTTATAATGGTCAACTGGTACTTTTTTTTTCATGCAGCCTATCCAGGCGAAAGGTAAGTGTGGTGAATAAAACCGTCAAAGAACTGGCCGAACACGTTGGTGGTGTTGTCGTTGGAGACGAAAACCTCGAAGTTACCGGTGCTGCCACTCTCAGCGAAGCCGGTCCCGGCGACGTAAGTTTCCTGGCCAATCTCAAATACGAAAAAGACCTGGCAACCACCGGCGCTTCGGTCGTCGTCGCGGGCGAGGCCGTCTCAGCAACCGACAAAACCCTCATCCACTGCAAAGATCCCTATTACGGCTTCATGCAAATCGTCGTCCTGCTCTACGGACATCGCGAACACGAAAAAGTCGGCGTCAGCCCACGTGCCGGTGTGGATCCAACCGCCACCATCGGCGACAACGTAGATATCCATGATTTTGTGGTTGTCTCCCACGACGCCCGGATCGGCGACAACACCCGAATCTATCCCAATTGCACCATCGGCCCCGGAACCACCATCGGCTGTGACTGCATCATTTATCCCAACGTAACCATTTACGACGGCTGCACCATCGGTGACCGTGTGACCATTCACTCCGGCTCGGTCATCGGTCAGGACGGCTTCGGGTACGCCACCCACGACGGTGTCCACCATAAAATCCCGCAAATCGGCGGCGTTGTTATCGAAGATGATGTCGAAATCGGTGCCAATTGCGCCATCGACCGCGGCACGCTCGGCGACACCGTCATCGGCAAAGGCTGCAAATTCAGCAATCTTATCGCTATCGGACACAACACCCGCATCGGACCTTACAGCTTGCTCGTTGCCCAGGTGGGCATCGCCGGCTCCGTACTGGTCGGCCATCACTGCGTCTTTGGCGGACAGGTCGGCGTGGTCGGGCACATCAAAATCGGCGATGAAGTCAGAATCGGTGCCCAGGCCGGCGTTATCAACGACGTCGCCGACCGACAGGCCATCGTTGGCTCGCCCTCCATGCCCATCACCCAGGCCAAACGCAGCCTCACCCTGCTCAAGGACCTGCCCGATTTCCGAAAAAAACTACGCGAACTCGACAAATCACTTCGCCAACTGCTCAAAGGATCCTGATGTTACTCTGGCGGCTAAGTGTCAATTTTCCGCAAACCGGATGGGATAATTAATTACAAAGCAACCAGTTCCGAGCTATTAATGAATCAAACGAGTCTTTTTCAACAGCAAACGATAGGTCTGATAGCTGGACAGGGTCGGTTGCCTTTTTTGGTGGCCGATGGTGCCAAAAAAGCCGGGCTGCGGGTGGTTTGCGTCGGGCTCAAAGACCAGGCCGATCCCGATCTGGCTGGGCACGTGGACTTCTTCGCCTGGGCCTCGGTTGCTCGGCCGGGCCGCTGGATAAAAAAATTACGCTCCCAGGGTGTCGCCGAAACCATCATGGTCGGCAGAGTCGCCAAACAGCGGATTTACACCCCCTGGCGGATTCTGCAATATCTGCCCGACTGGCGGGCGTTTCGAATCTGGTACTCTCGGCTGCGACATAAAGACAAACGCAACGACACCCTGCTCAATGCCCTGGCCGACGAACTAGCCAGCGGAGGTATTATTTTGGATAACTCGATAAAATACTGCACGGACCACCTCGCCCGTGACGGCGTCATGACCCGCACTCAACCCAGCCCCGCTATCCTCCAGGACATCCAATTTGGCTGGGAAATTGTCAAACGCATGGGCGACCTGGACATCGGCCAAGCCATCGCTGTTAAAGAAAGAGAAGTCATCGCCGTCGAAGCCATCGAAGGCACCGACGAAATGATTCACCGCGCCGGAAAACTTTGCAAAAGCGGCGGCTGGACCCTCGTCAAAGTCGCCAAACCCAACCAGGACCTGCGTTTCGACGTGCCCACCATCGGCGTCGGCACCCTCGAAAACCTCAAAGCCAACCACGCCGCCTGCGTCGCTGTCGAAGCCGAAAAAACCCTCATCCTCGACCTGCCCCAGACCATCGCCCTGGCTGACCAATACAAAATCCCTATCCTGGGCCAAAAGTAACATTCTGACATTCTGAAAACCGAAAATCACAGATCGAGGCGGGCTGATTGGTTTTTTACATTTCTTTTACAGAACCGTTTCCGCCCCGACTCGTCTGAATTATCAGAATAAAATTAAATCGCGGTTTACTTTTTTGGAGAATATCATGAAATCATTCGTTAAAAAAACCACCGTAATCGGATTAGCCCTTTTTGTGATAACCGGATTGGCCTGCGTAGATACCAATGCCGAAAGCCAAAAACAACAGCAACAGCAGGAACAGCAGCAACAACAGCAGCAGCAGTTGCTTAAGGACCGTAACACCCTCGCCCTGTCCAACAACGAATTCGCCTTCGATCTTTACGCCAAACTGCTGAAAAAAACCGACAAACCTGATGATCAGGAAAATCTGTTTTTCTCGCCCTACAGCATTTCCACCGCCCTGGCCATGACCTACGCCGGCGCCCGAACCGATACCGCCGCCCAAATGGCTGACGTTTTTCATTTCAACTTGCCCGGCGAACGCCTGCACGTCACCTTTGCCGAACTGCAAAAAATGCTGAACAACTCCGCCCCCGCCCCCGAAAAACAAAAACCCAACTATCAGCTCAACGTCGCCAACGCCCTCTGGGGGCAAAAGGATTACGGTTTTCTGGATTCCTTCCTGGCTCTGAACCGCAAATATTACGACGCGGGCCTTAATGAACTTGATTTCGTCAAACAAACCGAAAAATCCCGCCAAACCATAAACAAATGGGTCGAAGACAAAACCGCTCAGAAAATCAAAAACCTGATCCCCAAAGGCGTCCTGGACAACATGACGCGGCTGGTGCTGACCAACGCTATTTATTTCAAAGGCGACTGGGCCACCGAATTCGACAAAAAAAGCACCCGTCCCGCACCCTTCCACATCAACAAAGACAAAACCACCCAGGCCCCGCTGATGTATCAGAAAAAAGACTTCAAATACGCACAACTCGAAGGGTTGCAAATTTTGGAGCTGCCCTACAAAGGCGAAGACTTGAGCATGATTGTGCTGCTGCCCGAAGAAATCGACGGCTTGACAAAGCTCGAAAAATCACTCAACGCCCAAAAACTCGATGAATATTGTAAAAAATTCCGCAAGCAGTCCGTCAAGGTGTTCCTGCCCCGCTTCAAAATGACCAGCCAGTTCTCCCTGGCCCAGCAACTCGCCCAGATGGGTATGCCGCTGGCCTTTTCCATGAAAGCTGACTTCTCCGGCATGGACGGCACCAAAGAACTTTTCCTCTCCGCCGTCATCCACAAAGCCTTCGTCGAAGTCAACGAACAAGGCACCGAAGCCGCCGCCGCTACCGGTGCAGTTATGTCAATGAAATCCGCCTTCCCCAGCGAACCCGTCTTCCGCGCCGACCATCCCTTCATGCTCCTCATCCAAGACAACCGCACCGGCTCCATCCTATTCATGGGACACCTTACCAACCCGACCGAATAAAAACACCATCACCCCAAATAACCACCGCTCCGTCATTCGTCATTAAAATCCCCTCCAAAAACCTCTTGACCTTTCCACCGAAACGGGGTATGTGGTAAGCCCCGGTGAATTCTGTTTACGAATCGAATTTTGAAAGGTCGCGTGTTATGTCTCTAGCTAAAAAACTGTCATTAACCACTTCGATTTTGCCGCTTTTCGTCGGCATGACTTCCTGGATTGGATGTCATAATAATATTATGTCAAATTCTGTAGAGCACGCCACACCCATGGACAAACTGCAAAATCAAATCGTGGTCGCGCAAATAAAGATTTATCCGGAAAAAGGTGATCTGCCCGGCAACTTCAAAAAGCTGATGGCCCTGCTCGATCAAATTGAGCAGGAACCTGGTGTAGATGTCGTCGTCACCCCGGAAGGTTTTTTAGATGGCTACGTAGTTACCGAGAAAAAAGTCCGACGTGAAGATATGTATCAATATGCCATTGACCCGGAAACCAGTGAATATACCAAAGCAGTTGCTGTTTGGGCTAAACGTAACAATACCTGGGTCATTATGGGATGCGCCCGCATAGAAAAAAATAAAATCTATAACACCGCTCTTATTTTTAATCGCAACGGCGTCAAGATCGGTTCTTACGATAAACTGCACATACAAACTCACGACAAAAAATATGACCCGGGCCAACACTTGAACGTATATGATTCTGATTTCGGAAAATTTGGCGTGATGATCTGTGCCGACCGTCGTTGGCCCGAAACTACCCGTACCTTAGCTTCCAAAGGCGCTCGTATAGTCTTTAATCCTACCTATGGTTTTAAAGGAGAACTCAATACCTGTATCATGCGCACCCGAGCTCATGAAAATGGAATCTATATCACTTTTACTCACCCCGGCGAATCTCTGGTCACCGGCCCTCGAGGTAAAATATACAACCAAAATACCCAAAAGGATCAGCCTTACACCATCACCGAAATAAACCTCAACAAAGCTAAGGCTAACAAAGATAACCACATCCGCGACCGCAGACCTGACGTCTATGATTTCTAAACTACCCAAATAAGGTTTTTATCATTAAGGAAAGGATACCATGAAAGCTGACTCAATTCTCGAAAGAATCGGCCCAGGGAAGCTGTCAATTTTAATAAGCATTTTTTCGGCAATTACGCTTGTCAATTCTGCATCGGCGGTTGATATCGCCTCGTTGCCGATGTATGAACCCGAAAAGATGCAGACCAAGGACGACTGGCTCATCAAACCGACGCAAACTCACTCCGGCGTATTTCGAACTCAAAACGAAAATGAAATTGTTTTGTCCAACGGCCTTATCAGCCGCACCTTCCGCCTCGCCCCCAACGCCGCAACCGTCGGCTTAGACAATCTCATCACGGCCCAGTCCATCATTCGCGGCGTCAAGCCTGAAGCTGTAGTAACCATCGACGGCATCACCTACGAAATCGGCGGCCTCAAGGGCCAACCTAACTATGCCTTTTTGCGCCCCGAATGGATCGATGCCTTAAAAGCTGATAATGGAGCATTTAAGTTCGTTGGTTTTGAAGTTGGAAAACCCAAAGAACGTATGCAATGGAAACAGGTACGTTACCACGCCCCCAATCTCCAGTGGCCCCCAAAGGGTGTCTATTTGCGTATGGATTACCAGTTGCCGGATTCAGCGTTTCTTCAGAGTAAAGAATTGCTGAACAGTTCTGACGGCCGCGAAATATTGATCGAAGACAACTTCACCTCACTTGACGAAAAATGGCAGATTCACAAATCAAACAGCAACGAACGCTGCTCATTCATTAACGAAGGCAAACCCGGCGAAATCATGACCCCGGCGAATACCTGTGTTTTTGCCGAGCGCAGTTTACCTGCCGAAACCAGCCTGGTTGAAGCAGAAATCCTCTTCGGCACAGACAAAAGTGCCAGTTGGGGCCCCGGCATTGCCCTGGTTTGGCCGAATCGCACAATTAAGTTCAACGTCGGAACAGGCGGTTTTAATGTCGAACGCAAAGCCGCCTTTAATGTTTTTGACGGCTCTAATGAGCATTATGATATTCGCGACAACGGTAAAGCAATCGACACCTCTGTCCCCTGGACCCTGCGCATGCGCATTGAAGCGGACACTCTTTACTGTGAGGCCAAACCCAAAGCCGGCTCCTGGAAAACCTACAAAACTGTCAAGTTGGATACCACCGACGGTGCACCTAAGGCCATACGCATCGGCAAAATGGGTAAACGAGGCGACAATGAAGACTTTGGCGAACCTGGTGAGATGGTACGCTTGAAAATCGAACGTTTCGCCGCCTACAGCCGCGAAAACATGAACAAGCTCACCGCACAATCTGCTGATTTCAGAAACAGGCAAAAGATAAAAGTGTCAGTTCATTATGAACTTTATGATTCCATCCCCTGCCTGAGCAAATGGATCACCGTCCACAACAACACCGACAAACCCGTAAAGCTCAACACCTTCACCAGCGAAATTCTCGCCGCCGTCGAATACGGTGCCGCCGTCGAAGCCCGAAAGTATATCGTCTCCAAACCAAATATCCACGTTGAAACCGATTACTGCTTTGGCAGTTTTGATACCGACGATGCCAATCGCAAAGCGGTACACTGGGAAAAAGATCCTGATTACCTGACCCAGGTAAACTATATGCGAACCACACCCTGTCTGTTGAAAATTCAACCCGAACTGGGTCCCAACCTTGCTATACCGCCCGCGCAAAACTTCGAATCTTTCCGCACTTTTATAATGCCCCATGACAGTTTCGACCGCGAACGCCAAGGTCTGGCACAACGGCGCATGTATCGCACAATCGCGCCCTGGGTAACCGAAAACCCCCTGATGATGCACGCCCGCTTTGCCGACTGGGACCGCGTCAAAATTGCCATCGACCAATGCGCCGAGGTCGGCTTCGAAATGGTCATCCTCACCTTCGGCAGCGGCTTTAACATCGAAAACGAAAACACCGAATATCTCGCCCAGATGAAAAAATACGCCGACTACGCCCGCAGCAAGGGACTCGAAATCGGAGGCTATTCCCTGCTCGCCTCCCGTAGCGTCGGCGCCGGCAACGACGTCGTTATGCCCGAAGGAGAATCCCCAACCTTCGGCAACAGCCCCTGCCTCGGCAGTAAGTGGGGCCAGGACTACTTCCGCAAACTCTATCAGTTCTATGAAAAAACTGGCTTTATGCTGCTCGAACACGACGGCTCTTACCCCGGCGACGTCTGCACCTCCACCGAGCACCCCGGCCACGTCGGCTACGAAGATTCCCGCTGGAAACAATGGAAAATCATCAGCGATTTCTACAAATGGTGTCGCGGAAAAGGAATCTATCTAAACGTGCCCGACTATTACTACCTCGCCGGCTCCAACAAGTGCGGCATGGGTTATCGCGAAACCAACTGGTCACTGCCCCGCGATCAGCAGGTCATCCACACCCGCCAGAACATCTTTGACGGCGCCTGGCAGAAGACCCCCAGCATGGGTTGGATGTTCGTCCCGCTTACCCAGTATCACGGCGGCGGAGCTGCTGCCACCATCGAACCGCTCAACGAACACCTCGACCATTACCGCCTCATGCTAATGAGCAATCTCGGCGCCGGTGTCCAGGCTTGCTACCGCGGACCTCGCCTTTACGACACCGACCAGACCAAAGCCATGGTCACCCAATGCGTCAACTGGTACAAAAAACACCGCGAAGTCCTCGAAGGCGACCTCATCCACCTCCGCCGCCCCGACAGCCGCGACATCGACTATTGGCTGAACGTCAACCCCTTCGGTACCGAAAAAGGCCTCCTCATGGTCTTCAATCCTCTGCCCCACCCCGTCCAAAAAACCATCACCGTACCCCTCTACTACACCGGCCTTACCGATAAAGCCCAAGTCTCCCACGAAGACAACACCCCCCAATCCCACACCCTCGCCCGCAACTATTCCATCACCCTCAACCTCAACATCCCCGCCAAAGATTTCACCTGGTTCGTCTTAAAGTAACTTTGAACCCTTCAGTTTTCGTATATAGTTGTAAAGTTACATCTGTTTAATGAAAGGCCTTGAACATGAAAAATTTTTCTCCATCGGGAATTAGTTGGTTCATTTTGGCCATTGCCGCGGTAATGGTTCCGGCAGCGCCGACTGCCAAGGGACAGCTTCTGGGGGATTTGACTCAGTGGCAGACCGGACGCAGTATGCGCGCGGGATCGAATGTGTGGAATGAAAACGATCTTTATGACCCAGCCAACAACAAAGATCGGCTGAACCGCATAGAAGCCGGCCAAACCGTGCTCCTGGCCGATCTTAAAGGGCCTGGCGAAATTACTCACATCTGGATGACCTTCCTGCATGAACCGCACATTTGGGCCACCGACGGTGCCGCCAATCATCAGGAGCTTTTGTTACGCATGTATTGGGACGGCCGCAAAAAACCTGACGTCGAAGCTCCTGTGGGTGATTTTTTTGCCAGCTGTTTCGGCAAACGCATGGAAGTGATTAGTCTGCCCGTCATTGTCGAAGATGGGGATTCGTATAACTGTTTCTGGAAAATGCCCTTTCGAAAATCGGCAAGAATCGAAATCGTCAACCAAAGCAAAAAACCCCTCCGCAAGCTGTATTATAATATTGACTGGATCAAAAAGCAGGCTCTCCCCGAAAACACCATGTATTTCTGCGCCCAATATCGCCAGGAATTCCCCGCCATCAACGGCAATGATTACCTCGTGCTCGACGCTCAGGGAAAAGGATACTATGTCGGAACAGTCTATGGCGTTCGCACCCGCAGCCCGTCATGGTTCGGTGAAGGCGACGAAAAAATCTACATCGACGGCGAAGACTCTCCCTCCATCCGCGGAACCGGCACCGAGGATTATTTTCTCTCCGCCTGGGGACTCAAACTCAACAGCACTCCATATTTCGGTGTCCCCTACCTGAACCAACACAATCGCATTGTGGGACAAATGACCTGCAGTTATCGCTGGCATCTCGCCGATCCACTGGTTTTCAACAACGGCATCCGCGTCACGTTCGAAACCTTTGGCTGGATGTCCGCGGACGAAAATAAAGAAAACAAGCCTCACAGTTGGAACGAACGCGAAGACGATTTCATGAGTGTTGCTTATTGGTATCAGTTGGGGCCCTCGAAAAAATTCACTCAGATCCCTGACGCCGATGGCAGAAAATTACCCAGTCTCGAACGAATCACCCTTTGGGGCAAAGATTTCCTCGATGACTGCCATCATGGCGTCGGTGAGGCCCGAGTACAGAAAGGGGCTCTCTGGCTGGAATCGGACGGTCAACTGTTGTTCAAGCCGGAAACCAAACAGCAAGGATGGATTGAATTTCCTTTTGAGATCAAAGAAAAGGAACCCCTGCGCCTGATTCTGGAACTGACCCGTTCTTCCGATTTTGGCACGTATCAACCTATACTTAACGGAGTCAAGCTCGGTGAGCCTCTCGATCTTTACCGCCCCGATACCGATTTGTGGGAGTTCCACATCATGGATTTCTGGCCCGAACCGGGAAAATACACCTTGAGGCTGGAATGCACCGGTAAAAACCAGAACTCCTCCAACTACAATATCGGCGTAAACTCCATCCGCCTCCGCGAGCGAAGACCCCGCGTCAAAGCCTTCGGCTACGACAAAGATAAAGACTGGCGAAAAAATCAAATCTTATATTAAATAGCGGATTCAACTCATAAGTGCAACTGAGTCGCCAAAAAAAAAGGACAACTACAATGGATTCTCGATACTATATAATTGCCGGACAGCCTCAAGAGTAATTGGCGGTGCCACCCATCTGCTCGGGAATGACAAGTCGAGATCGGCGGGGATTTATTTCAGTAAGCCGTAATTTTTGAGGATGGTGTTTAGTTGTTGTTTTTTGTCGGGGTCGAGTCCGACGAGGGGTAGGCGTAATTCGTCGGAGCAGTGGCCGAGCAGGGCCAGGGCGGCTTTGATGGGGATGGGGTTGGTGGCCAAGGAGAGGAGGGCCTTGGACATGGGGAAGAGTTTTTGGTGCCACTTACGGGCGGTGGTGAAGTCGTCATTGAGGAGGGCGTCGGTCATTTTTTTGAGGTCGGCGGGGACGATATTGGCGACGACGGAGATGACGCCTTTG